>JBAUIB010000051.1:0-36545 GCA_049680585.1 Phormidesmis sp. | reverse complement strand
CCCCCTCATCTGCATCAGATCCGGCGACCTGGAAGCAAGCGCTGTGGGCACTCATAGAAGAAATTGCACCTTCGGTTCGCACACAAATAAAGCGCATTGCGATCAACGGCACCTCTGCAACGGTCGTGCTGTGCGATCGCCACGCCAAGCCGCTAACATCAGCGCTGATGTACGACAATGCGATCGCCCGCGATCAATTGCCTGCTCTCAGAGACATCGTCCCGGCTGACAGTCCCGCATGCGGCCCGATACTCAGTGCCACTTCTAGCTTAGCCAAAGCCCTATGGTGGCATCGCAATCTGGCAGCAACCGATCCAGATAAGCTTGCATCTGCCAGCTACATAGCCCATCAAGCTGACTGGCTAGCGAGCTTGCTTCACGGACAGCCAGCCATCAGTGACTATCACAACGCGCTCAAGCTAGGCTACGACGTTCGAGCAATGGCTTATCCGGACTGGCTGCTGGCATTGCCCGTCGCTCAGTGGCTACCTGAGGTGAGGGAACCGGGTGAAGCAATCGCCCCCATTCTGACCGCTCTGAGCGATCGCTTTGGCTTTCCCTCAGACTGTCAAATTTGCGCAGGTACCACCGATAGTATTGCGGCATTTCTGGCCAGCAACGCGCACAGCCCAGGAGAAGCAGTGACCTCTTTGGGCTCTACCTTAGTGCTCAAGCTCCTGAGCCCAACACCCATTGATCACTCAGCTTTCGGCATTTACAGCCATCGCTTAGGGGATCTATGGCTAGTGGGGGGCGCTTCTAATACAGGAGGGGCGGTTCTTCAGCGGTTCTTTAGCCCCGCTCAGCTTACCGAACTCAGCCAAGAGATTGCTCAACAAATAGATATCTCTTCACCGCCCGAGCTCGACTACTACCCGCTTAATGCTCCTGGCGAGCGCTTTCCAATTAACGATCCGGACTATCCCCCCCGGCTAACCCCTCGGCCCGCGAAGGATAGAGACTTTTTGTGGGGATTGCTAGATGCGATCGCCCGAATAGAAGCAGACGGCTATCAAAAATTAAATGATTTGGGTGCCCCGCGCTTGCAACGGGTATATACCGCTGGCGGCGGAGCACGAAATTTGACCTGGCAGGCATTGCGGCAGCGACGTTTGAATGTCAGCGTTAGCGCTGCTTTTCAGACAGACGCGGCCTACGGAACCGCTCAGCTAGCTATCGAAGGGCTCAGCCGGTTCAAAGGGGTTTGATTGGTGCAGAGCGATCGCCATTCAACGTCACCTAACATTAGCCACCGAGCTGATCGCCCCGGCGATACTGCATGTAGGCAGCAACAAATAGCCCAATCAAGGTAACTGGAACAAGACCTAAAACAATGCCGGACAATAAGGGTTCGACCACAAGATTTCTCCTCTTCTCTATAACGAAAGACGCTCAATTCAATCTTAATGTGATTTGAGGCGTGCCGGGAAAAAACCTGACAACCTACCTGATCTCAATTCGTGGAAAGTGATTAAAGCTAAAGTGCTATTACAAGCATCTCGCCTAACGCTTGTCTTATTCTCTCAAAAAATCTTAAGCTATATATAGTTAACGACATAAGTTAGCGACTTGTTACGAGATGCTTGGTTGTGGCGACAAAAAGTGTTCAAGAGCAAATAGTGCAAGAGCAGGCCGTGGACACTCAGGTGGCGGCAAAATCCTCTGTGCGGCGTTATGTTTTGATAGCCGTGAGCGTGCTGCTGATAGGTTGCCTCACGGGATGGGGAATCTACACTGTTCATCCGGGGGATCCCTATGTGCAGAGCGTGCTTCAGCTCACGGGTGATGCGGCCCGAGGACGTGAAATTTTTCAGCTCAACTGCGCGGTCTGTCATGGATTGGAGGCCGCTGGTGAAGTGGGCCCAGATTTGAGAACCATCTCTGAGCACAAGTCCAAAACTGCGCTGATTGAGCAGGTTATCAGTGGCCAAACCCCACCTATGCCACAGTTTCAGCCAAGTGAAACGGATATGGCGGATCTGTTGAGTTTTTTAGAGACGCTGTAAAGCAGCGATCGCTCATTACATCCGGCTCAGACTTACCGCCAGCGCCTGGGTGATTTTAGCCATCGCCGGTATGTCCAAGGTCTCAAGGCGATCGCTCGCTTTATGGTAATGCGGATTTCTCAGGTGAGCGGTATCGGTGATCATGATGGCCGGATAGCCTGCATCCCAAAAAGGACTGTGGTCACTATCGCGTGTTTGCGGAATTTGTTGCCCTCGGTTGAGCACTGGTAGCCACTGAGCGCGCATATCCGCACGGCGCATACAGCGCTGTATGTGCATCATCTTAAAGACGGTCGCGACATTGCCAATCAGGGCAATAAAGTTGCCAGTGCTGGGATAAATTTGGCCCAAAAGATCCAATGGATACGCTTGGGAGTGAGGCTCATCCGAAAAGTAACCCAGCATTTCTAGCGAGATCATCAGATATAGCGGCTGCCCTTGGGATCGCAATGCCTCTGCGCAGGTGCGGCTCCCAATCAGGCCGTATTCTTCTAGGTCAAACGCTACAAAGCGGATGGGCCGGCGAGGTGGCGATGCTCCGTTGGCGATCCGTTCTGCCAGACTCAGCAGAACGGCCACGCCGCTAGCATTATCATCCGCACCGGGCGAGCCAGGCACCGTATCGTAATGAGCGCCGATTAAAATAGGCGCTAGCTGAGACGACGCGCCCGCTAGATCGAGCGACCAGTTAAAATATTCGCGACCTTGAGCGTAGAAGCCTTGACTCGTTACCGCCCCCCACTGGCTAAGCTCCGAGCGGATATACTGCTGAGCTAACCGGTGCCTCGCAGCGCCTAAATAGGGATCGCGAGGGCCAGTGAGCGATCGCAAATGGGCATCCAGTCGGTTTGCGATCGCTTGCTGTTTTGCATTCTCTATCGGTGGGGGCATCAAAGAGGCTTCTCTATGACTCGGATGGCAACAGAAACTTTTCTACAGTATGGGCCATAGATCGTATGAAAATCGATGACCAAACTTCAGATCACCGCCTAGATCAGCATTCAGATAGCGCTTCTTATAGAAAATCTCAGCGATCACACCGAATGCCACGAGTGCGCATCCATATTGAGCAGGGACGGTTTCATATTCTGGGTCTGGGCGCTTGGCATTCCTATTGGCGATCGCCCTATTACCTCATGCTCACAGTGCCCTGGCAAGGCTTTTTGCTGATTACGACGGGGCTCTATGCGATCGCTAACGCCGCGTTTGCCTGTCTGTTTTTGGCAGGGGGAGACGGCACTATTGAAAATGCTGAGCCTGGCTCATTTGCTGACGCCTTTTTCTTCAGCGTTCAAACGTCAGCCTCTATTGGCTATGGTGTGATGTCGCCTGGTAACGCCTACGCTCATCTCTTAGTGACGTTAGAAGCCATTGGGTCTCTGCTGGGGATCGCGTTGTTGACAGGCTTGGCCTATGCCCGCTTTGCCCGACCAACCGCTCAAGTTCTCTTCAGTCGCACCGCCGTGATTACAGCCTTTAAGGGCATCCCGACGCTGATGTTTCGCGCCGCCAATGAGCGCCGCAATCAAATTCTAGAGGCGCAAATGCGGACCTATCTAACCCTAGACGAACATAGCGATGGCCGCATGATGCGACGGTTTCATGAGCTCCGCTTACTGCGCGATCGCAATCCCAGCTTTTTCCTTACCTGGACAGCGCTCCACCCCATCGACGAGCATAGCCCGCTCTATGGCCTTTCTCACGCCGACCTCATTCGTGCCAGCGCCGCTATTATCGTCTCTATCACCGGCATCGACCAAACGGTCGCTCAATCTATCCACACCCGTCACACTTACTACGCTGCCGATATTCTCTGGAACCGTCAGTTCAAAGACATTATTCATAGGCTAGACGATGGCGATCGCTATATTGATTTTGCAGACTTCCATGACGTGGAATAGACAGGCCAGACTCGAAGTGGAATAAATAGACTTCTATCAATGACCTTAGCTAATCTCATAGATTAGCTTTTCAAAAGTTCGCCTTTTCTTCGCTCAATTTTTCCAACGTCTGGCGACATCCAAACACTGTCTCTGTATCGTTTCAGCCTTCCTAAAAAACGATCAGCAATGGCGCTATCCTTGCGGGATCTATGACAATTGGGCGATCCCAGGAGAGATGAAACCTGTACAATTGTAAGTCTTGATACCAAAAACAGAGCACTGTCTCCCTAGCGAACGGAACTGGCATGAGAAAGAAGCTGACTGCTTCTTTGGCTGTTTATTCCCAAAACCTTGGTAGATAGAGATAGAGGATAACTGCTCCGTTTCAGCTCAGTAGTCTCAACGCCACATCGATTATCGCTGCCGATAGGCTGGTATCAAGCGATGTAATTGAGTGGCACACTTACCAGATTCCTGACTGCGAGCTTATTGACGTTCATCTCAAAAAATGGATCTAGCCCCCACCTTTCCGCCGCCTCAAGGCAATATACCTGCTATCGTCGCAGATTCAACTGAGTTACCAGAAGCAAGTGAGCCTGGTTTACAGCCCTCGTCTTATCCTCTTTTAGTCAGCCAGTCAGCTCAGTCTGCGGGCACATCAGTGCAGCCATTGTCTTCGTTTCTAGGCTCTGGCGGCGGCGCTCTAGACAACGCCTTTAAACCGTCTAATCGAGTCTTTAGCGTTTCCCTCGGCGCTTTCTCTAGCCGCTTTGTCTCTTCCCACCTCACCCGTTCTTTTAGCTTTGTAGGTCAGGCGTTTCGTACCGCTCAGATAGAAGGCGCGCTCTACAGCACTCGATTTCGTAGCCCTCAACACGACCAGTCTCGATATCGCCAGCTTCAATACCGCCAGCCTCAATACCGCCAGCCTCAATACAGTGCAACCATACCTGTTCAGTGGGCTCGTAGCAACGACTGGAAAAGTAGAGCCGCCACCGCTGATATCCAAGTGAGCCAGGTAAATGCTGATCCATATACAGCAGACATAGAAAACAACGCTTGGGCACCGCTGATTGCTAATCAATGCTTGCCGAAAGCAGATCGCGAGCTACAGATCGGCCCTCGCTATCGCCTTAGCCTCAGCGGGCAGACCTTAGGCTATGTCGCCGACGCAGATCACGCGTATTTACTCGCTCAGCAGCTAAGACGACTGATGCATCACGCCTCGTTTGAGGCGGATGAAATTGCCCCTTATCCCGCTGATCGTTTTTTTATTGGCAGCTCCTTGGAGCAATTAGGGCGATCAGAGCAATCTGATCTCGTCGTTGGCACCGACAGTCAGCGGCTGTTTACCATTAACAGTTCGATGGCCGAGGCTGTCGGCTACTCAAAAGAGTGGGCAGCGATCGCCTGGGCAAACAACCTTAGATTGGCGCTAGAGGCCACCTCCTTAGGGACTGGTGAGGCCCAGATGTCTCTGCAAAATATGCAAGCCTCGGACATTTCAATGGAGGGGACAGCCTCCTGGTATGGGCCATATTTCCACGGGCGGGTGACTGCCAATGGTGAAACCTACAACCAAAATGACCTAACCGTTGCGCACAAGTCTTTACCCTTTGGCACCCAGTTGAAGGTACGCAATCTACTCAACAACAAAACGGTAGTTGTACGCGTCAATGATCGGGGACCCTATATAGGCGATCGCTCTCTAGATTTGTCTAAGGCAGCAGCAGTCTGCCTAGGTAGTGATAAAACGGGCGTAGTTCCTTACGAAGCGGTCGTCCTAGAAGAAAAGTAAAGCCCTTCCACTGACAGCGTATTTTCTACGGATACATCAGTCCGATGAGGGCAGTACAGTGCCGCTCAACTGCCGATCAATTTGACCGAGCGTCTCTAGATCTGCCATCGGCAAATTATGGTCGAACCCTGACCAGTTACTCGGATTAGGCTGGCGCAAAAAGTCGAATGCTTGACGAAGCTCAGGGGGCGTTGCCATCACAGGGGCACTGAAGTGGCAAGGAATAATCTGCTGAAAGTCCCACTGTGCCATGCGATCTACCCACGCAAGGACAGCGCCAGGATCTCGATTGAAAATTAGCGTCTGCAAAATAGGAGCCACCAGCAGCTTTCCGTTCGCTTGCAACGCTTCAAACGATTGGTACCAGTGGGGTTGCCATGCAAAGGGATACAGGCCAAAATAGTTCTTTTTAGATTTATTGGGTGAGCGGGTAGCGTCTTTGAGCGCTTGCTTGGGCGAAGGCACCGCTAGCGCCGCTGGCTGAAAGTAAAAGGTAAATAAGGCAATGCGGGCCCAGCCCTTGCGGCGATTGTCCGGCGTATCTATCAGCGGATCTTGAGCGCGATCACGAGCGTGAAACATCAGTGGATAGGGATCTTGAGCAACGACCGCTGGCGGATCTAATGGAATTGAAAGGACGGTGTCGATGGCAAGCAGCGATCGCGTCTCCCGATGAAAAAAAGCGACCTCTGTATAGGGCTTCACGTTCAGCTCAATCGGACCAACCGTGGCATAGTCAAACTCATCGTAAAAGGGCGTTTCGCTCGGATCAGCTGGCAAATAATGAGTGCGCTTAGCCGGAAAGCCCAACCAGGCCAGTGGCAGGTCAACCGGAAAACTCCACTGATTGGGCGCAACATACACCTGCGCGCGCTTAAATTTTTGGGCAAAAGGGCCTGCAAAGTACTTGTGCTCTAAGCCAGTAACGGTAGGCAAAACCACATATTTCACCTCGCCATGCGCTGCTTCTAGTTCCTGCACTAGCCGCACACACTCACGGGTTGGAGCCACTGGCGAAAAAACGAATAGCCCACCCCCGACGAGCTTAATGACCGTCATGCGGATGGGCACCACCACATAAAAGATCCCCTGCACCTGCTCAAAAAGCCACAGCTTACCCGGAACGATTTCTCGGCGTAATGTGCGCCGCTGTCCGTACGGATAAATCGGAACGATGGGCCAGAGGGGCCAAGCCCAGTCACTGCGTTTGGTCACAATAAAGCTATCGGGGTTAGGAGAAACGACAGATGTGTCGATCCTTCCAGCATAATCAATAGCGCTCCACGAATGGAAATTCCGAATAAAATCTCAAACGAAATTCCGAACAAAATTCCGCTAGAGGATGGTTCTAGAGCGCTATTGAGGCATCAGAGCAATCACGCCAACACAACTCACTCAGCCGACAGAAGCTGAATGTTTGAAAACGAAATTTCCATCGTTGGATCATCTTCTGAGGTGACTGTGCGCCTGCTGAGAATGGTGTAGCCACCCACTTCTGTGTAGTCGTCGGTAAATTCGCTGCGGCCCTGCTTGAGTTCTCCAGTTTTCGGATCGTGGTACACAGAGTCGTACGTATGGGAGAGATAGCCGCTACCCGTGTCGTAAGAGCTAAACGTATTGATAGTGACGACTACGCCGTGAATATGGCGGTGCACCATCGTAAATTCGTTGTCTTTAACCTTGTAGGCATCGCCTTCTGATTTGCCGCCCACCGCAATCTTGACAGCGCCGCCCTCTTCTTTACCCTCAATGCTGAACGTGTTTTCACCATGAGACTTAGCAAAAGGGCGACTCACCCGGTGGATAGCCACTTCCCACAGTTGATTTTTGATGATTTTTTGAGCGTCTTCGTCTTCTACATCAAACACTTCCGCCGACAGGTCAGGATTTACCCGTGCGGACCCTTGCACAGTCTTATCGCCTAGCTTGAGGGTGACATCGGTAGTATAGCCAGGAAAGCCCTTGTCCCATGTATAGCGGTTTTCATAGGCAGCTTGAACCAGCTCGCGGGCGGATACCTGTAAGGCAGTCATAGATTTTCTAAGGGATTAACAACTATATAGCTACGATCTTAGTGCAAAGTTCTAAGGGCGAAGGCTTGGATTACGCTGTTTCGATGCGATTTACGCTAACTTTCCACTGAACACAGTTGCCCCAAGCCTGCTGGCGAATCCAGCAGGAGGTACCTAGATAGCGCTCCAAAACAAAATCTGGCAGGTCACTGGGCTGCCCTTTTAATCTGACAAACTTTCCTGGCTTTAAGTGAGTGTTCATAAGCGCACCGCACGTGGCATATCGTTGTTGGGTATGTCGCCTGAAAGGAATCATATCCATAGCATACAACAGCTAGATAGTTTTTTTGTACTATACCCAGGAAGCAGCTACTGACTTTCATCTGACTACTCTTGGTCGCTGCACTCAAGCTGCGCTGATGCCAGTTTTTCTTTTACGGACATATGCAGACGGACATATACAGCATGATCTTTTGATTGCGGCCAAAAGGCTATCTATCCTTTTATACATTGCATCAATTTTAACAAACCCAACAAAGACAGAAGTGATGTCTGGTAAAACCCTTTACTTTAGTGACCAACGCTGTTAAAGCGTCACTGCTAATTTTTTGGAGCGATCGCAACATGACCAGTCAGCAAAAATTTCACAAGGGTGACAAGGTGCAGTGGTCTTCCGGCCAAGGCACCTCAATCGGCACTATCCAAGCCAGAATTACTCAGGACAAAACAGTAGAAGGGAGCAAGGTTTCCGCTTCTGAAGCCGATCCACGCTATTTAGTTGAAAATGACAATACTGGCAGCGTGACTGGACATAGCCCAGAAGCATTATCCAAGGCAGATTCTGGCTCCAGCTCCTCTAGCTCTGGAGATTCAGACAGTCGCTCAGATGAGTTTAAAAAAGGCGATCGCGTCCAGTGGCAGACCGCCCAGGGCAAAACCACAGGCACTGTCAAAGAAAAGCTCACTGACACCACCGACATTAAAGGTCATACGGCAAAGGCGACTAAAGACGACCCTCAGTACCTCGTCGAAAGCGAGAGCAGCGGCAAAGAGGCTGCTCACAAGCCAGACGCACTAGAGTCATCTGAATAATCAATACTTGCAAAGTCCGGAAAATATTTTGCTCAGCGCTCGACAGGCATTTTAGGCGGTGGGGCAACACCAACTTGGCGCACCCTCACCCGCTCGGTGCGAATTTGCTGGCACTGAGCAGCAGGGTAGCGCTTTGGCTCGGTGTTGCTATTGCGACTGCAAGCAGACTTGTAGACTTCGAATTTGCTGACGTCAGCGATGACAACATCCGCATCAGCACTCTCTTCCATACTGAGTGCGGACGCTGTAAGCTTTGTAGTATGGACCATGACTCCAACAGTTGCTATTAGGCCCAGTGCCTGGAAGGCTAAGTTCTCAGGCTGAGTATGGTTCAACGTGAGCATCGTCACGCCGAAAGTACCCACATACACATAGGTGAAAATAACTGGAATCATACCCAGCCACGAAAAAAATAAATACTCCCAAAAATTAATCTGGGTCAGGCTAAAGCCATAGTTAAGGATGTTAGACGGCAATACTGGCGATAGCCGAGTTAGAAAAACGAGCTTCCGGCACTTTTGAGAAAAGGCTCGATCTAGCTTATGGAACCGGCTATTTTCTCTGACTAGGCTAGTAATCCATCGACGGCCCACCGTCTGCCCAATGACGAAGCAAGCCGCAATACTAAGGGTGTCTGCAATTGAAGCACTAATCACCCCTTCGGTCAGGCCAAACAAGGTACCCGCGGCCAAAATCAAAACGATATTGGGCAACCCCAACACGGCGGCTACTACATAGAGCACCACAAAGGTCGGAAGCGCCCATATGCCCTGGCTTGCGATCCACTGGTGGGAGGTCGCTAACCAAGAGAGCAAGGGTAGGTGACTGATTAAAACGGCTAAGCAGCTAGCGATCGCCAAAGCAGCCCATACTCGCTTTCTACGCAGCCATATCCAAGTTGTATCCATACGCACATCCTAAACCCTAGCGTCTTGCCCTAGCCTTTGACCTCTTCTGTGCACCCCTCATCATCAGCTCTTGAGCTAATCCCTGATTCCATCTGGATGCCTCCATTTTGCAGGTGTCAACCTAGCTTTGGCCATATCACTTGGGCCATTTTGTAGATCGACTGGCATTAGGAGTTTCAGCACCTCTGTAACAATACTCGCGCTGCGAGTATTATGCCACCAACGGTCAGGGATTCCGCTGATAGCTCAAAATCGTGATTGATGATACAGACGTCAGAGAAATGACTTATGTGCCGCCTACAGACCGGCTATACCTACCCTTTGAAGGAGGCACGAAGACACCTATTCGTGGGCCGGAGCATCTGCTCCCCAGATATCCGAAAGATGCTGGTCGCGTCCACAGCCAAAGCGATAAACCTTGTAGCGGATAGGACGGGTGATGTAATAGTCCTGGTGATAGTCTTCGGCTGGATAAAAAGTGTCGGCTGGCAAAATTTCTGTGGCGACTGCCTGATCGAACCGCTCAGCAACCGCCTGCTTGGAGGCTGCTGCTAAGGCTTGCTGCTCAGGCGTTTGATAGAAAATGACCGAGCGGTACTGGCTTCCCTTATCGCAGAACTGACCTTGATCGTCAAACGGATCAATATTGTGCCAAAACGTCTCTAGCAAAGCCTCGTAGCTGACTTGACTAGGGTCATAGCGAGTCTGCATCGCTTCTACATGTCCTGTTCTCCCAGCGGATACTTGAGCGTATGTCGGCGACTCTGTCGTACCGCCTGTGTAGCCGGATAGGGTAGAAACGACACCAGGTAGCTGATCGAACGGTTGCTCCATGCACCAAAAGCAGCCACCTGCGAAAGTAGCAGTGGCCAGTTCAGAGCCAGAAAATCCAGAATTAGTGAGTTCCGGCTCAGTAGCCGCTGCTGTCGATACGCTCAAACTTGTCTGAGCCTCTGTCTGCTGGGCACTTGGGGACTGAGTAGGCGCGATCGCTTGTGTACAACCCACGGCCCAAAAGCTCACCAGCAGCACGCTGATGACTCCTAGTAGCCTGCGTAAGCGCTGTTTTACAATGGCGGCCATTTTTTTGATCCTTACGCTTCACTTAGGTACAGCAGGGTTAGAAAACGACTACTTTGCGGCCAGGCTGGGCCAGTTGCTATTAGCCTTGTCAATGTTGCCTGGTACGTCCTCTAGCCAGCGGACTTGAATCCGTTTGTTGGCATTGAGATACAGCTTACCGTCTATCACGCTCCAAGCGTTAGGGTCGATCGCCGCTAGCGCATTTTGAGCGGCTGCCCAGGCGCAGTAACCGCCGTATTGAGGGGCGTATTGCTTGGGATCATTCGCAAAAAGATCGCGGTTTTCAGCCGTCGCAAATTGCCAGCTGACTCCCTGCCATTCATAGATATAGTCCGCGCTACCAGGAACGAATGCCGCTTGCGTGAAGTAAGCAACAGGATCGGCCCCGCCAATGGCAACGCCATCTTTGGCATAGACCTTGTTAGTAACAGAAGTAGCGTTAGATTCTGTCGCTTCGGCAGTCTCTATATTTTCGGGCGCAGCCTCAGAGCCGGTCGCTGAGCGATCACCAGGCGTCCTTGCTGCCGGAGTGCAGGCAGACAAAGCCAGCAGTAGACTCGCTCCGCTAGCTAGCAGAGCCGCTTTAGGCGAGATTCGCTTTTGGGTAGGCAACATATGGAAAACATTCATTTCAGCAGAATTTGTCATGATTGATTTTTTCAAGCGTTTTATCCAGCTTAGGTAAACAGCTTAGACAAGCTAAATGAAGTAACCATGAGAGCCGCCTATACAGGCCATGAAATCTTTTCTCAGCCCACTTTCGCGTTTATGTGACAAATCAAAAGTAGTCACATAAATGCCACTTGTTGGGAAGGAAAACCCGCTCAATGGGATCAATCTTTCAGGCTGCCTTGTAAGCACTGAAATGAGTTTAGAAAACGCTACTTTCGAGCTTCAGGGCACCTGCTATAGTCCTCTTGGTCCACAACAATATTCTTTGAAATCGTGAGTTAGGGTGTCATCATTGGGTACCTATTAAATATATCAACTGTCAGTGATGCACTTGGACAAAGATCGTCCTCTTCCCTTTGTAAGACAACGGTTTAGCTAACAGCACCATCCAAACTCTCACCCTATCTCTCCCATCTAGCATCCCAATCTTCTGCCAGCGCTGCATTTGCTGCTCTAGATTGACATCTCTCAGGGCCTGTCACTGTTCGCTGCACCTGCTCAACCGCCGAAGATAATGAAACCCGCCATTCGCCGACTTGCCACACTTACTGCGCTGACCGCCACTGCTCTCGGGGCCAGCGCGATCGCTGCTACAAGCGCCATTGCTCAGTCCTACGGACAGCAGCCCATCGCCCCCAACCGAGCCGTTGCGATCGCTGAGCCAGTCGCCAACGGTAGATTTTATCGGCTGCTGATTCTAGAGCAGCTCTCCGATCAAAGGGCCTGTTTCTCTGAACAGGCGGGCAGTCCTACGACCATTGAGCCGCTGCTGCTGAATTTTGACTTTACCGGCATTTGCGCTCGCCGCTCTGACAGCAACGGCTACTCGCTTCGGATTGGCAACGAAGATTTAAGTCGCCGCTACCGGCTACAGATCACCCGCAAAGGCGAGAGCTTGGTACTCGTCGCGCTACCTGGGGCATTACCGGGCCGAGGTGGCGGCGATCTGCCAGTGCTAGAAATTGGTCGCAGCAACGGCGTCGCCAACGATTTTGTCAAAATCACGCTCGATCCAGGCTGGGAAATGACCCGCCGTACGCTGAGCGGCAGCGCCCAAAGCCATGTGTATTTGACAAATAACCAAAGTCTAGAGACGGTCATTGCCCAGGCGGGTGGCCCCCGGCCAGCGCCTGCCGTACCGACGCCAGCAGCGCCGACACCTTCCGTTTCTGCGCCCTCAACCCCGACGACCCCGACCCCGCCTATTCTCAGTGGCGGTTCTCTGCCGCGCCCTGGGGCAGCCCCGACGCCGACCCCGACGCCAGGGGGTGGCGCTAGTACCTACTACCAGGTGATTGTTCCTAGCTCCTCAATTATTGTGCGATCGCGCGTTCGCCAAGTTGCTTCCGACGCTTTTACAACGACTATCAACGGCAATCAAGTCATCCAGGCAGGTCTCTTTCAAGAGCAAGAGCGGGCTAATCAGCTAGTGGCTCAGCTCTCTGGCCAGGGAATCGATTCGCAAATTATTGAAGGGCAGCGAGCTACAGCACCGCCGCCCAGCCCGACGGCAGGGAATGAGACGTACTATCAGGTGATCGTTCCAGAGAGTGGAAGCGACACGCGTGATCGCGTCAATGCCATCGAATCAGGTGCCTTTCGGACAGTAGTCGATGGCCGCGCCGTCATCCAGGCCGGTCGTTTTCGCGAGCAAAACCGAGCGCAGCAGCTTCAGCAACGTCTCAGTGCAGCCAACCTCCCCGCCCAGATTATTACCGGCTCAGCACCCGTGGCCAGCGCGCCTAGACCGTCTGCGCCTGCGCCATCTGTGCCCAGAGCCCGCCAAGGCCAGCTCACAGTGGTGATCGATCCAGGTCACGGTGGCAGAGATCCAGGAGCAGTCGGCATCGGTGGCCTACGGGAAAAAGACATCAATATTACGGTGTCTCGCCGGATACAGCAGAGCTTACAAGATCGCGGGGTTAACGCACTGCTCACCCGTTCCGATGATCGCGAGATCGATCTCGATCCGCGGGTGAACTTTGCCGAGCGCGCTGATGCGGATGTCTTTGTGAGCATTCACTCTAATGCGATCAGTCTCAGCCGCCCTGATATTAATGGCTTAGAAACTTACTACTACTCCTCAGGATTAAGTCTGGCAAGAACTATTCACAACAGTATTTTGCAGCGCACTAATTTGAGCGATCGCGGCGTCCGCAGGGCCAGGTTCTATGTCTTAGTCAATACATCCATGCCGGCTGTACTCGTAGAAACTGGATTTGTCACTGGCCGTGAAGATGCGGCTCGATTTAGAGATCCAGCCGCTGTCAATGAGATCGCAGATGGCATTACCGCTGGAATATTACAGTACCTCAACGTTCAATAGGCTTCATCTAGTGACCATAGCTGTGGCCAGCCAGCGGACATAGATTGAGATTAGAAGCGCGCTAGGGCAGTTTTTTCTGCGCTTGTGAGGCTCAGCCCCTTCCTCAGCTCTGTAAAACTGGTTACAGTAAAGGAACGTTAACTTTACTCAAACTACAGGCCAGCTTGCTATGCGCGTACTTTTGATGACTGGAAAAGGTGGGGTCGGAAAAACCTCAGTCGCAGCAGCAACGGGCTTACGGTGCGCTGAGATGGGGCATAAAACCCTAGTGCTCAGTACCGATCCGGCGCATTCGCTAGCTGATAGCTTTGACACAGAGCTAAGCCACGATCCAAAAGAGATCAAGCCAAATTTGTGGGGCGCAGAGCTAGATGCCTTGCGAGAGCTAGAGGGCAACTGGGGCGCAGTTAAACGCTATATCACTCAGGTTCTACAGGCTAGAGGGTTAGAAGGCATTGAAGCAGAAGAGTTAGCCATCTTGCCGGGAATGGACGAAATTTTTAGCCTGGTGCGAATGAAGCGCCATTACGACGAGCAAGAATTCGACGTACTCATCATCGACTCTGCGCCAACGGGCACGGCTCTGCGTTTATTGAGCTTGCCAGAGGTTGCAGGCTGGTACATGCGTAAGCTATACAAGCCTTTTCAAGCAGTCTCTACAGCCCTCCGTCCACTGGTAGAACCGTTGTTTCGGCCGGTCGCAGGATTTTCCTTGCCGACCAAAGAGGTGATGGATGCGCCCTATGAGTTTTATGAGCAGCTAGAAGCGCTGGAAAAGATTTTGGCGGATCCAACGGTGACCTCTGTCCGGCTGGTCACCAATCCTGAAAAAATGGTGATCAAAGAGTCGCTGCGTGCCCACGCCTACTTGAGTCTGTATAACGTCGCGACCGATATGGTGGTGGCCAATCGAATCATTCCTGAAAGCGTGAGCGATCCATTTTTCCAGCGCTGGAAAGATCAGCAGCAAGAATACAAAAAGCAAATCCACGAGAACTTTCATCCGCTGCCGGTGAAAGAGGTACCGCTCTATTCGGAAGAGATGTGCGGCCTAGATGCGCTGAACCGCTTAAAAGAGACGCTATACGGCGATGAAGATCCCGCCCAGGTGTACTACAAAGAGACCACGCTCAGAGTGGTGCAGGATGCCGACGATTACAGCTTGGAAGTGTATCTGCCGGGTATTCCAAAAGACCAGGTTGAGCTGAGTAAAACGGCTGATGAGCTGAATATCCGAATCGGCAACCATAGGCGTAATCTAGTGTTACCACAGGCTTTGGCGGCGCTTCAGCCCGTAGGTGCGAAAATGGAAGATGATTACCTAAAGATTCGATTTTCCGCAGCATAGTTTTCCGCAGTATAGTCAGCTAGCAGCAGTTTCACAGGTGTTCAGAGTAAAGACTTTACGAGTTATGAGTGAGCGATTAGATCGGATAGAAGCCATTTGCGATCGCAATGCGGAAGCCATCACCCGTAATGCGGCAGCGATTGATCGTAATTTGATCCTTGCCAATCGCAACTTTGAGTCTGTAAATGTGTTAGTTGGCGGCTTTGAGTCGCTCAGCGATCGCATTACACAGATGCTCGACATCATGCAACAGACAGAAGCCGAGCGACAGGCAGATCGGACGCGATTAGATCAGCTAATTGAGACCGTCACGACCAACCAGCAAAAAATTGCCGAGAACGAAAACCGCTTCGAGACACTGCTGGCTGAATCTCGAGCCGATAGACTCGCTTGGCAGCAACAGCTCGCCGCTCAGCGTGAAGAACAGCAGCAACAGCTCGCCACTCAGCGCGAAGAATGGCAGCAGCAGCGCGAAGAATGGCATCGCCAAATTACTGCTCAAAATCAAGCAATTCAGGCGCTACTCGTACAAATGGCAAGAACCAATGATCGGATAGACCGACTAGAAGCCAGCTAATTTTATACTTTTGCGCCCTGACTCTGTGCGATTTACTGCCGCATCATCGCCATGTCGGTGGCGGCTTTCAAGCAAGTTAAGCCTTTACACACGAGGGCGATCACACCCGCTGGCAATTCGTCCTCTATCCGCACCATCGCAGTAGAAAGCCGCTGATTTTGCACATCAGACAGATAGTCGGTGCTCGTGCGAATTAGCACTGGGTGAGTAAACCAGTCTAGTGCCTGCAGCAGGGACGGGCAGGCCCGAGGCGCTTTTTGCAAAACGGTGCTGAACGACTGTAAAGCGGTTTCAGCACGGCTGAGATAGTCTAGATTTTCGGTGAGCAGAAATAGGCGGACAAGAGAGGTGATCGCCACGCCATTTGCCGAAGGTACAGCGCTGTCCTGATACGCTCGCTCCTGTACAATCAGCTGCTCGCTCGTTGCATTAATATAGCCGCCCTGATCGCCAGCTAGCTGCTGATCGAATTGAGCTTGAAGCGCGATCGCCTCTGCTAACCAGTCTTGTGCCTGATCGCCATAGTCCTCAAAGCCCAAACAGGCTTGCTGAATATCCAGCAGGGCTTTGATAAATAGAGCATAGTCTTCAGCTTGAGCAGGTATCGCGACCTGACTATCACTTTCTTTATCACCATAATTCAGTCGATAAAAAGAGCCTGCCACCTGCCACCTGCTGCCGCTGCTGAATGTAGCGAGCAGCCTGGACTGCTAGCGACAGATAGTCAGCGACTGCAAAAGTCGATCACCGTGCAAAACGAGCCTAGCGTAGGGAATCATCGGAAACCGGTTACCCACATCAAACGGAATGAGCGCTCTCCCGCAGGCCCGAATCCCGGCAGACAACCAGCCCGAATCGATCTTGCCAGCCGATAGCTGCACTGACTGGGTTAACCCCCTAAGATTTGAGACTTCACAGAGGCAACTTTTTCGGAATCGGTATCGTAAAGCCTGCACAGAGCCTACAGCACCTGCAAAAAGCCTGGCCGACCATATCTGGCCTCCACCGGGAAATAGGTGCCGCCGTAGAAAGGCACTCGATCTGCGGGCGTTAGAAAAATATTCAATGGCCAGCCCCCCTGTCCGGCAATCATCTGTAGGGCCTGCATATAAATGCTGTCGAGGTCAGGGCGCTCTTCGCGATCTACTTTTATCGGTAGGAAATTAGCATTGAGATAGGTGGCGATCGCCTCATTTGAGAACGCCTCCAACTCCATCACTGTGCACCAATGGCAGCTAGAATAGCCAATCGACAGAAAAATAGGAAGGCAGATGTTTGCAGTCTAACGTAGCCTTAAGGTTTCCTTGCGAGCTTCCTTTGAAGCGAATATTGAGGTAAATATTGATGAAGAGGATACGACAAAAATGCTGATTTTTTAACCGTAATGCTCTACTTTGTCAGGTAATACCTGTATAGGTACTAGCCCAATTCCAAGTTGCGTCCAATTCATTCAATCCGTCCGAGCCAGTCAACCTGAAGCGTTTATCCAGAAGTCTTTGGCTGACAGACCATTTAGTTAACAGACCACTTAACAAAGGCGATCATCACTGTGACCCAATCTCCCTCCGAGCCACCCAACGATTCTCGTCGGCCCGAGCCACCCACCACCGGACCGAGCCGCCCACTCACGTTTGATGAAATGGTGGCGGCTGTAGCAGCCTTTCTCGCCTTAGGTAGCGTGCTGTTTTGGGGGTTAACCCGCGGAAATATGGACCTTCTCAGCAAGCCGTTAGTCGCTGCCGACGTACCTGCTAGTGATTCGGACCAGGGGCTGTTGCCTTCTATTTTTGGCGCTGAAGAGGAAGCTGGTACTAGAGCTGAGGCAGAGACCAGAGCTGATGGTGCGATCACGCGCGCAGAGGAGGTCCCGCTCTCAGCTCGTGAGCGGCTAGCTGAACAAGCCGCCGTTAGACGTGAGGCTAACTCTTCCCGCTGGGGAACATGGAACAGGTTTAGAGCGGGTGGCGCAACGGCTGGGATTGCTGGATTTGCTACGACAACAGGGGCAGACGCGGTAGGCGAGGAGGTGATTCCCGATGTAGAAACCGCTGAGACGCCGGATGAGATTCCCCCTACAGCGGCGGCACCAGCTGGCGCAAGTCTTTCCGAAGCAGCTACAGCGGAAGCAGATCCCAACGATGCCATTAACTTTACCGATGTGCCAGACAACTACTGGGCCAAGCCCTACATTGATGCCTTGAGCAGCCGCGGACTAACAGCAGGCTTCGAGGACGGGACATTTAAGCCCGACGCGCCAGTGACCCGCGGTCAAATCGCGAATATTGTCTCTAGAACATTCAACCTGGTAGCCGATAAAGAGACGCTAGCATTCTCTGATGTCGGCAATGACTATTGGGCTCGAGAGCCTATTGAAGAAGTCGTTAAAGGGGGATTTATGACTGGATTTCCAGACGACACCTTTAAACCGGATGCGCCTGTCACCCGCATTCAATCGCTGACAACACTCGTAACAGGTC
This sequence comes from Phormidesmis sp., assembly GCA_049680585.1. GTDB lineage: Bacteria > Cyanobacteriota > Cyanobacteriia > Phormidesmidales > Phormidesmidaceae > Phormidesmis. The sequence goes on along the minus strand of JBAUIB010000051.1, from coordinate 18,363 downwards.
TGGGCATAGCGGCCCCGACCAATGTGCAGGCGGCGCTGTCACGCTACGGCGATGCAAATGCTATTCCCAACTGGGCAAACGAGAAGGCAGCAGCGGCGACTGCAGGTGGCTTGGTAGTCAACTACCCTGAGCTAGAGCAGCTCAATCCAAATGAACCGACCACTCGAGCAGAGCTAGCAGCCTTTATCTACCAGGCACTCGCCAGAGAAGAGGTTGTAGAGCCGGTAGAATCTGAATACCTGGTAAAGCCCTAGGACTTCATTTTACTAATCCCTAGCTCTCCTTGACTGGCATATCCATCTGGGCGTTAGCTCTGGTTAGCCGGAATGTCTGACCGGGCGGAATAGTCTGACGGGTCAATTTTGGGGGGCACTGCGGCGTGCTTCTAGCCAGCCTGCGATGACGACCCACCCTATAACGATGGCTAGCGCCAGCACAGTGAATTGTGCCGCCCACTTGACGATGACCGCAAGCGGCAATAGTCGGCCTAGAAAGTAGCTTAGGCTCACCATCGCAGAAGCCCAAGTTACTGCGCCAATTGCGTTGCAGAGTAAGAACTTAGGGTAGGGCATCCGGGTAATGCCCGCCAAAGGTCCGGCAAAAATTCTCAGCAAGGCAACAAATCTGCCGAGTAAAACGGCTTTGTCGGCGTTTTTACCGAAGCGATCGCGCACATCTACCAAAGTCGGCTCTGATACCCTAAGCCATTGGCCGATACGAACCAAGAGCGGCCAGCCGCCGTAGTATCCCAGCAGATACCCGCCGCTGTCGCCTAATATGGCACCTAACGTTGCAGCGCCTAGCACATACCAAAACTTGAGCTCATCGCTCCCCGCCAAAAAGCCGCCTATCAAGGTGACCGTTTCTCCAGGAATCGGAATGCCCATATTCTCTAGTAGGATCCCGCAAAATACTGCCCAGTAACCGTATTCACGGGCAATATCTTGGAGCATGTCTAGAGAGATTAGCTCAGCCATACAATATGTGCTCTATACCGACTAACTCGTTTACTCAGCTAAGCCGTTTACTATCTACACAATTGTCACCGCTAAAATCAATACTGACGCGCAATTCTATCCAGTGTCAATTGAATTTTCACAGATGATATCTACAACACATCTCAGCTTCATCCCAGCTTTAACGTGATGCTTCTACGACTGCGAGACTTTCGCAAAACTCGCCATAGAGTCTGTTCCTAACATCTCGCTGGGAAACGTCGGGAGATCCAAGTGGTCAGTACCGCGACGGTTACGCACTGCCAGTCGATAGCTAGTACTTTGTAGCTCAGCGTGAAGCTGACGGTTTTCCTGCTGAATTTGAGCGACACGGTCTTTGACTGCGCTCATCCGCTCGGCAAACTTTTCTTTATAAACTTTTGGAAGTTCCTGCACCACTTGCTCTAGCATGCGGGTGCGATCAGTGAGTTCCTGAGTGGTCTGACGCAGCTGATAGGTTTCTTCGTCTCGGCCTTCTATTTGCTTTTGGTAAAAGGCAACTTGCTCCTCTAGCTTGCCGAGCTGAGCCCGTAATGTCTGCACTTCCTGCTGATGCTGAGCAGTCACTTCAGGGGTAGGCACAAAATCCTTATTGCCTTTCACTAGGCGAAAGAGTTCTTGAGAAAGCTGCTGTACGAGCTGATCGCGCATTGCCAGCTCTTCCCTGAGCTGAGCGATTTCTGAGTGACTATGAGAACTATTAACGTTAGCTAGCTGGGTCACTTGCGCACCTTCTTGAGTATCGTTAAATAATCGCGGCTTCGCTGGTTTAGCAAGCCATATTTAGATATATAACACGCCTAAATTGGCCTGGAAAACCCAGTGAAGACGGAAACGCCATGTATCAAAACGGACATCCGTAGACAAAAAAAACAGACACTGCCGCTTAGCAATATCTGTCGTTATGGAAGGGCTTTGATTGTCTACGGATTGCTTACGAACCGAGAGGAGCCGCAGAGGCTGATACCTCTGGTTCACGCTCACTTTCCTCTGAAGGCTCTTCAAAGCGAATGGTGAGGTAACGAATAACGTCTTCACTCAGACGCATTGCTCTCTCCATTGGGGCGATCGCTGTGCCAGGTGCTTGATAGTTCATCTGAATATAGATACCTTCGCGGTAGCGGTTAATCTCATAGGCGAGACGCCGCTTGCCGCGATGCTGAGTCTCTAGCATTTCAGCACCGCTTTCTTTGAGCATATCTTGATAACGGCTAATGGCTTGGTCAACGGCTTCGTCGCCGATGTCAGGCCGTAGAATGTACATGGTTTCGTAAAGCGTACTCATAACTCTAAAATTGAGATCCTTGTGGTCTATGAAGGCTTTTATTTTGCACTAGCGTCTTTACTCTCCAAAAATACGCTGAGAATTTCTCTTAAGAATGTCTATAAAGAATTTCCTGGTATGGTTCAAGAGTATAGGAGCTGTTAGCTACTCATTATCCGTTTAGTGCAGATAAAAGCAAGGATTCACAATCATACCAAGAACTGAGCCAGCTTGACCCACACAAATGTGTCTGCTCACAAAATTTGTGGCGGCTAAGCATCATCCAAAAATACCTAAATCACAGTTAAAACACATGTCACACCGCTACGTCAGAGTCAGATCGTCCTCAGGTCAACTCCACTACGGTTTGCTGCAAGCTGATCGTAGGGTGACGGTGTTGGACGCGCCTCCGTGGCGCAACGGTCAGGCAACGGCAAGCGAGCTCAAGTTGGAAGACTACACGCTGCTCGCACCTTGCTCTCCATCTAAGGTGATTGCAGTGGGTCGTAACTATGCCAAGCATGCGGCTGAGCTAGGCAATGATTTACCTGAGCAACCGCTGCTGTTTATGAAGCCGCCAACAGCTGTGACGGCGGCAGGGAGGCCAATTTTTTATCCCTCTCAGTCGCAGCGCGTAGACTATGAAGGTGAGCTAGCAATTGTCATTGGCGATCGCGCCAGCGACTGTGAAATATCTCAGGCACACAGCAAGATATGGGGCTACACCATCGCCAACGACGTCACGGCCCGCGATTTACAAAGGCAGGAAAACCAGTGGACCCGCTCCAAAGGATTTGATTCATTTTGTCCGCTAGGTCCCTGGATTGTGCGAGAGGTTCCGGCGGGCGCTCGTTTGAAGACGTTTGTGAACGATGCTGAAAAGCCTGCCCAGTTAGGCTCAATTGCCGATATGATCTTTTCGCCTGAGTATTTGGTCGCGTATATCAGTCAGGCCATTACGCTGTTGCCCGGAGATGTCGTACTAACAGGTACGCCTGAGGGAGTAGGGCCGATGAGCGTGGGCGATCGCATCCGCATAGAAATCGAGGGCATTGGCTGCCTAGAGAACACGGTGCGCCCTAGAGTCATAAAAAAAGCGCCAGCCTCAAAAGAGCTGGCGCTTCAGTAAAGCTATATATTTTAAGGATGCATTTTGAGTTAATAGGGCATTTGCATATTAACCGCTTCTGAAATAGTCGGGATATCGGCATATCGCCCCAAGACCGACTGAGCTACGGAGTATATGACCATAGCCATACCTCCCAAAAATAGGACATTGAGCAGCGTCTCGCCTAAAAAACCACCTGTAATCCCTAAAACACTCAGAATCAGGCTAGCAATAGAGATCATAAAGCTAATCAATATTGCTTGAAGCACGTTGAAGCGAATGAATCGGCTAATATCCGTATTCCTGACCACAAATGCAAACAGCAAGATGAAAATGCCTAAGCCCAAAATGGGGTTGTTTTCAATGTATAGCAGAGGGGACAGCGGCAGCAGCAGCAGCTGAAGCACATTGAGCACAGGAGGAGCTTGCTCTGCTAAAAAAGAAAAGAAGTATGCCCCGGCTCTGAGCGCAGAGGCTAGCGGCATTACATAGGATAGGGCTGCAAAAGCTCTATCGAGGGCGGTTGCCGTTCCATTCATAACAGACTCCTACATTTCAGAGGTAAAAAAGACACTTAAGCAATGCCTCTAGCATAGCGTATCCATTTGCCCTAGTACCTTCTGTCGTCTTTACTCCGATAGCTCAGCAATACGGAAGCCCATCGTACATTCATATTGAGTAGGGGCTTTATCCAAAGACTTTTCAAGCGGGCGACCGCACCTGAGCCGACCCTGTTGCCACCGCGGTAGACCACTCTGGCTTGCCATTGGGCAATCATGGCAAACCATTGCGGGAGATAAGAGCTGATCCTCCATCAAAATGACTAGCATAATGTCACCGCTCCATTCGAGTTTGGCCCAATGAAGATAGTCGATTTCTCCTATAGTAGGTCACCTATCGGAAGAATCTGTATGGGGTTTTACACAGCTTAGCTATCTGAGAGGTTTGGCCAAGACCTACTGGATCAAGACGTTTGGATAGAATTTTCTCTGCTGGGGAGGCTGTCGGCTTTATGGCTACGCTTTTCTATCTGGCCATTATCAGAGCGGGTATCAGGCTGGGTATCAGACCGAGTGTCAGATTGGGGGCGCGAACCGCCAGCTAATCTAGGTTTAGGCTTGGGTTTGCTACCGGCATACTCGTCGGTTCGCAGGTGAGTCGGGCGAGCCTGATCGTAGGCCATCTGTAGCGCTGCCGCCGCAATTGTGCGAATGTCGTACTCTTCGGCCAACTGGGACACAATCGGCAGAAACGAGGCCAACCGCTCACTGGTGACTGCTTCGCGCACCTGGCTCTGCAGTTTCTCAAGGTGACGCGCAGCGATTTGAGCTTGGGTCGGCACTGGGCAGTATTCCACCTTCTTGTTGAAGCGCTTTTCCACGCGGGTAAGCTTGTACTTTTCTAGTGGCATCACAATGGAGATGGCTCGACCTTCTTTGCCCGCTCGCCCTGTTCGACCAATGCGGTGCACATAGCTATCAAGATTATCGGGCAGCTCATAGTTAATCACATGGCTGAGATCATCGACATGAAGACCTCTAGCAGCAATATCTGTTGCCACCACCCAGCGCACCTGCCGCTGGCGAAAACGCTGTAACAGCCGCTCTCTCTGCGACTGGGTAAGATCGCCATGATATTCATCGGCGCTGTGACCAGCCGCCTGAAGCTGGCGAGTCAGTTCAGCAGCCGTGCGGCGAGTCCGAACAAAAATAATGGCCGACTCCGGATCTTCCATTTCCAGAATGGGCATCAGCGCTCTGGGCTTGCTCCAACCCGCAGGCACCACATAGGCAACTTGCTTGATGCGGGCAGTCGAGGTCTTCTGGGGCTCAATGCTAACGGTTACTGGAGACTTGAGAAAGCGGGTAGCCAGCTTTTGGATAGCGGGTTCCATAGTGGCTGAGAAAAAGGCCGTCTGCCGCTCATCAGGAGTATGCGACAAGATTTTCTCAACGTCTTGAATGAAGCCCATATTGAGCATTTCGTCGGCTTCATCAAGAACCATAACACTGAGCTGATCGAGCAAAAGGCCACCGCGATCAATCAAATCAATCACCCGTCCCGGCGTGCCCACCACGACCTGAGAGCCTCTCTTCAACCGACTTAGCTGCTGACCAATGGACTGACCGCCATAGACGGCGGTAACGCGCAGTCGTCGGTCAAAATTGAAGCTTTCCATTGCTTGGCTCACCTGCATGGCGAGCTCCCGAGTGGGGGTCAGTACCAGCGCCTGCACATAGCGATTGGCCGCATTGACCTGCTCTAAAAGCGGCAAGGCAAAGGCAGCTGTTTTTCCGGTTCCTGTTTGAGCTAAGCCCACCACGTCATGACCAGACAGCAGCTGGGGGATCGCTTGAATCTGGACAGCTGTGGGCTGGGTAAAGCCCATCTCTGTAAGGTGCTTGACGCGATTGGAAAATAGTCCCAAATCAGCAAATGAAGAGGTCATTGTATTCTCTAAAAGATGAAGTTGAAGCTTTGAATTTAGGCTGCACCCGAAGTAGGTCGCGCAACTAAAGGCAAACAAGGGCGGGGACGGCAACAGAGCCAAACAGATCGTAGGTATCTGCGGCTTCTATGGTGACAGGAACTATCTGACCCAGAACAGCCTGACCTTTGGCATATACCAACCCATCGACATCGGGAGCAAATCGAGCACTCCGGCCAATCAGCTCACCAGTGGACGGATTTCCTTGCTCAATCAATACGTCCACGACTTTGCCTACTTGAGTCTGGTTTCGTCGAAAAGATATCTCTTGCTGAGAAATCATGAGGGCTTCGCGGCGGGCTTCCTTGACGGACTGAGCAATTTGGTTTGGCAGACTGTAGGCGGCGGTGCCTTCTTCAGGTGAAAAGGTAAAGACGCCTACATGATCAAATTGATGGCGCTGCACAAATGCTTTGAGATGGTCGAAGTGCGCCTCACTTTCGCCAGGGAATCCCACAATAAACGTAGTTCTCAGCACGGCATCTGGGAGGGACGCCTTGAGGCTGTCAATGATGTCGTCGTTTACCTGTCCTTGCCAAGGCCGGTTCATGGCTCGCAGCATCGCTGGATGGGAATGCTGCAAAGGCAGATCCAGGTAGGGCAAGGCATTGGGCGTTTCTTGAATGGCTTGAATCACAGCTGGTGTGAGGCCCGTAGGATAGGCATAGTGCATCCGCACCCAGGGCACATCGACATCGCCCAGTGCGCGAATTAGCTCTGCTAGCTGCGGTTTGCCGTAGATGTCAACACCGTAGTTTGTAGTGATTTGAGAAATGAGGATAATTTCTTGAACGCCTTGGGCCGCAAGCTGACGCGCTTCGGCGACGATGGACTCAATGGGGCGCGATCGCTGCTTTCCTCTGAGCTGCGGAATAATGCAGAAAGCACATTTATAGTCACAGCCTTCGGCCACTCGCAGGTAGGCCACCCCCTCTGAAGTCGTGCGATAGCGAGGCACCGTTTCATCAGCGATGTAGGTGGGCTCTGCCGAAACAGCCTTGACGCGCTCGCCCGCCTCAGCCCTTTCGATCACCTCTACGATTTTGTGATAGTCCCCTGTACCGACAAGCGCGACCGCTTCTGGAATTTCTTCGAGCAGTTCGCCTTGAAAGTGCTGGGCCAAACAGCCCGTAATGACAATTTTTTTGTTGGCTTCAGCGAGCTCGACAAGCGTTCTGACAGACTCTTCTCTCGCGTCTTGAATAAAGCTACAGGTGTTGACAATAACGTAGTCTGCCAAAGCTTCGTTAGCATCTACGCCATAGCCCGCCTGAGCTAGCAGCCCGAGCATGTGCTCACTATCAACTCGGTTTTTTTCACAACCTAAGTGCGAAACCGCAATCGTGGGTTTGCGTCCCATAGAATACTCTCTTGAAGATATCTGTCTAATGTCTGAGGTGCCTGCGTTGTATCGGGTTGTCTCTGTAGCAATGACCCAGTGCCATAAAGCAGTGTAGCGATCGCCTGGCAATGGCCCCATATAGACACGCACTCGATAAAAAGCGCGTCAAACAAAATGCAGATCAAATCAAATATGGAGCAGAAAGCAAATCTTCTACTCCAAAATCATAACATAACTACACAATTGACGAGAGAAAAATACGAATCATCTGTTGGCGCTTAAACTCTCAGCGTTGGCTGTTAAGGTAGGACGAGTCCGAGATAGTAACCCCCCGTGGACTTAACCCAGATTTTTAAGACACCTCACCCCGCCATCGGTGTGATTCATCTATTACCGTTACCGGCTTCTGCCCGTTGGCAGGGCGACTTGCAGGCAGTAATTGCTCGCGCTGAGCAGGAGGCAACCGCTCTCGCATCCGGTGGCGCACACGGTTTAATCGTTGAAAATTTTTTTGATGCCCCTTTTCCAAAATCTCAAGTAGATCCGGCTGTTGTGAGTGCTATGAGCTTAGTGGTACAGCGCCTGAGGCAGCTAGTGACGTTGCCAATAGGTATCAATGTGCTGCGTAACGACGCCCACAGTGCGCTAGCGATCGCCACCTGCAGCGGCGCAAGCTTCATCCGCGTCAACGTTCTCACGGGTGTTATGGCGACTGATCAGGGTCTAATTGAAGGTGAGGCTCATGAGCTTTTGCGCTATCGCCGTGAACTGGGCTCTGAGGTCAAAATATTGGCTGATGTGCTAGTAAAGCACGCGCGTCCGTTGGGCATGCCAAACTTAGCGGCGGTGGTGCAAGACACCATTCATCGTGGTCTAGCTGACGGCGTGATTTTGTCCGGATGGGCCACAGGAGAGCCGCCAACTGTAGAAGATCTGCGCTTAGCGCGAACGGCAGCGGGCAATACCCCGGTACTGATTGGCAGTGGGGCAAGTGTGGATAATATTGGCCAGCTCATTCGCTTGGCAGATGGGGTAATTGTTTCGAGTTCGCTCAAACGCAAAGGTCAAATTGAGCAGCCCATCGATCCGATCCGAGTGCGTGAGTTTGTTACAGCGCTGGAGTTAGGCTTAGCGGCTAAAGCACCCATGACGACAGCTATGAATCATTCTATGGCGGTTAATTAACGGGCGGTTAGGCGGTTGCTGACAGGGCCTGTTACAGGATTTTTTGCTGCGACGATGGGTATTTTTGTCTATTAGCTCCTCTTCGATCCGCTTTCAGAGACTTTCTCAGAGCGATTCAAGACTTTTTAGGAAAGCCTTGCCTTAAAATTTCAAGTATCTTTGATGTTCAAGATTCTATTAGTCGCAGAGTAATCATTATGAGACGTCGTCGCCAGGAAAAGCGTTGGATTCATAAGTGGTCGCGCCCGCTGATTGGGATCATTGCAGCGATTGGGGCATCAGGCACAGGCTACCTCACGGCTGTCAAGCTAATGAACCAAACAGCGGCCTGTGTTGGGGGATGCGATCGCGTCCTTTCTAGCGATTGGGCTAAGGTCTTTGGCTTACCCCTCACCTTATTTGGCTGCTTGTCTTATCTTTCTATGCTGGTGCTGGCGCTGTCGCCGCTACTGGTTAACCCGGAAACAAACAAAGAGTTGCGAGTCAAGCTAGAAGGCTGGACTTGGCCGCTGCTGTTCGTAGGGGCCACGGGCATGATGGTCTTCAGCGGCTTCTTGATGTATGTGCTAGCAACCGATCTCAAGACAACCTGCATTTATTGCATTGCTTCGGCCACTATGACGGGTGCGATGTTTGTGCTGACGCTGCTAGGCCGCCGCTGGGAAGATCGCGGCAAGCTGATATTCAACGGAATCATTGTGGCGGTAGTGGCTTTGGTCGCGACCTTAGGGATTTATGCGGTGCCCGGAGGGCCTTTGAGCTCAGGCAATCAGGCCGCTGAGGTCGCTGGCGCTGGGCCGCAGGTGACAACGCCTTCTGGGGAAGCTGAGATTGCGCTAGCAAATCATCTCACTGAGATTGATGCCAAAATGTATGGGGCGTATTGGTGTCCTCACTGCCATGACCAAAAGCAGCTATTTGGCCAGGATGCCTACACCGAGATGCCCTATGTTGAATGTGCTCCTGACGGAAAGAACTCACAGACAGTCGTCTGTCAGGCCGTTCCTGAGGTGAAAGGATATCCTACTTGGGAGATCAACGGCCAATTCCTATCGGGCTCTCAGAGCTTAGAGACCCTAGCGGCGGCATCTGGCTATGAAGGGCCATCCGACTTTATCAACAGCAATGGTGGCGTAGGCGGTTCTTCAGGGGGAGGCTAACGCATCCACCCAACGCACTGATGCATTTACTGCCGCCAGTGGGACTTGAGATCGAGCTTGGCGCTCAGTTCGCTGCGAATTTGGCTAATGATAGAGTCTTCGTCGAGGTCGCTGAGAATCTTGGCGACGACGGCTTTGGGGCTATCGTCCCCCCAGGTGGCACCGTTGGCTAAGTACGTTTTGGCAACTTGGGCGATCGCATAGGTCGAGACGCCAGAGACAGCCGCCTGAGTGAGCGCGACCGACACGTAGGGCGTGAGCGTCAGTCCGCCAGTGGGAAGGGCAGCCGCTGCTAAAACGCTTTTGAGGCCGCTGAGTCCGAAGCTCACCACCAACTCACTGACGGTCAGGCCCCCCATCGCTAGGGCAATTTTTTTCAGCAGTTCGCTCGCGCCGTGCTGAGTCATCTCTAAGCCATATACCCGAGCTAAGGCCACAATCAAGGCGACATCAATGGCCGCACCGCTGAGCAGATCTATTACGGTAACGGGATTTAGGGCAACAGCGATGGATTTGGCGATGACGGTCTTCCAAATGGTGTCGTCAGCGGCGCGATCACGCAGTGCGAGCTTTTGGGCGACGACTTGCTGATTGATCTCGTCTGCGTAAAGCAGGGTGTTGAGGGCGACTAAGGCTTTGCCTTCGCGTTGCAAAATGTCTAAAATTTTGAGCTTGAGCGCGCCGACATTGGGAGTTCCTCGCTCGACGTGCGTGCTGAGCTGACCGTCGCTCTGCCTAAGAGCTTGGGTGACCAGCGGCGCTGCGGCAGTGCTGACAATATTTTCGGCAGGCAGTAGTTTACGGAGGCGATCATCTCGTAGGGTGGTGAGGATTTGCTCGCGGTCGGCAGCTGGATAGTGATCGATTTTATTGAAGACCAAAATCAGCGGCTTACCGGCCTGATGTAGTTCGCTCAGAGCCGTATATTCAAGCTGGGTCAAGTCACCCGCAATCACAAACAAGATGAGATCGGCCTGTCGGGCAATTTTTTGAGCGATCGCCTGTCGCTGATCGCCACCTACTTCATCAATTCCCGGCGTATCGATCAGCTCTACCCGCGAAGCCTGCGGTCCCGCTAGGCTGGCCCGATAGACGTTGTCTGCAGGGGCATCCATTCCACCTTCAGCTGCACTATCTGCCTGCCACAAAATACTCTCAGCTTGCCGCGTAACGCCATGAAGCGGGCCAGTTTGAAAGATAGGCTGTCCGACTAAGGCATTGAGTAAAGACGACTTGCCTCGGCCGACCATGCCAAATACGGCAATATGCACCACTTGATTCTCCAACTTTTGAAGAACGCTGTGAAGATGGTTGATTTCAGTCTCTAACCCAGCTCTCTCGCGAGCAGAGAGATCCAGCTTGCTCAGCAAAGTAGTGACCGCAGCGATCGCCTGGCTGTAGCGCAAATCATCAGCCAACTCTACACCCTCATCCCAGTCCACTTGCGCAGCAGAGGAGGGCAGTGAGTTTGAATCGGGAAGAGAAGATGAGTTACCCATGAAATTACGATATCAGCACAATTTATACAAATACGGTTTAGATTGACTTCTAAAGGGATAAATTGACCCAAAACGAGTAAAAGTTGAAAACTAAGCAGTGAACTGGGAGGAGGATTTTATTAAAGAATGAGAGAATAAAAGACAGATCCCAGTTTTTGCATGCCTATGGAGTTTGAGAGTACCGCGCAGCGCGCCTGCTACAAGCGGATTGTGCCCTGGATGGAAGATTTGTTTGGTGATGCGGCGGTGGTATTTGAAGATGAGCCGCTGTTTATCATTACGATTGGTTCGGCAGTCGCATCTACCCGCGTAGTGCCCTGGGGCGATAATGACGCGCTGATTACCACTCGCTCTTTTGTGGTGACTGACATCACGGTTACACCGGAGCTCAGCTACTACCTGCTGCGTGCCAACAATGGTATCCATTTCGGGCGCTTTGCATTAGATAACGAGGATGACATTGTATTTGAGCACAGCCTGGTAGGGTCTACCTGCGATCAGATTGAGCTGAAACACTCGGTAACGACGGTGATTCGCCTCGCTGACGACTACGATGATGAAATTGTCGCTCGTTGGGGGGGACAAAGGGCTTTAGAGCGCTGGTCGTCTTCTTAAGCTAGCTTTTTTCTATACAAAAAAACCCACTTGCAGAAATCCGCTTGGCTACTCACGGCCTAAGCGGATTTTTTGGGTAGACAATCATCCTCACGAGATCTTCTTGATCACGCCATACCGTCAGGGCAAAGTAAAGCACATTGGCACTTTCGCAATGTGAAAGTTAACTCAGAGCCCATACGATGAAACCGTATTCAGCGATTTATGCTGTAGAGACAGCATGAACAAACACACAGCAGAGGTAGTGCTTACAAGATGGTAGAGACGGCTCAAATTAACCCGCTTGGAAAGGATAATTCTAAGTACGAGGCCAAGGACGCTAGTGCTGTAGATGATTTTGTTGAAGCGGATTTGAGCTTTTGGCAGCTTTGGAATATCAGCTTTGGTTTCTTTGGCATCCAGGTGGGCTGGGGGCTGCAAATGGCGAATACTAGCGCCATTTTTGAATCTCTAGGGGCAAACGCTGAGCAGCTACCCATACTTTGGCTAGCTGCGCCAATGTCTGGACTGATTATTCAGCCTTTGATCGGCTACTGGAGCGATCGCACCGCAAGCCCTTTCGGTCGCCGCCGCCCCTACTTTCTCCTGGGCGCACTCCTCAGCTCTTTGGCCCTGATTTTGATGCCCAATTCGCCCACACTGTGGGTAGCAGCTGGTTCGTTGTGGTTACTCGACGCGTCGGCCAACATTACCATGACGCCCTTTCGCTCATTTGTCGCAGATATTGTCCCCGAGCATCAGCATACGGCCGCGTTTTCTATTCAAGGCGTTGTCTATGGGTTAGGAGCTGTGGTTGCCTCGGCGCTACCTTGGCTATTAGGTCGGTTTCTGCCCCCCGCGCCGGTCGGATACGGAGCGATTCCGCCGTCGGTAAAGCTCGCTTTTTATGTCGGTGCCTTTGCCTTTATAGGCGCAGTGCTGTGGACAGTCGTTTTCTCGCCCAAACCTTTTTTCGTACAGCCTGATCCACTATTGCCCTCGAAAAGCGCCCTTTCGGAGTTTAGAGACACCCTGCGTGAAATGCCAGTCATTATGCGGCAGTTGGCCTGGGTGCAGAGCTTTAGCTGGCTAGGGATGTTCTGTATGTTTTTGTACTTCCCACCAGCAGTTGCCCATAATATTTTTGGCGCGACTCAGGGGACACCGCCCTACGCAGAAGCCGTCGAATGGGCTGGGCTTTGCATGGCGCTGTACAACTTGGTGTGTGGCTGCTTTTCGTTTGGGCTACCTCAGGTTGTGCGTAGATTTTCGCCGCCAGTCACGCACGGACTTTGTTTGATGTGCGGCGCTCTAGCGCTGATTTCGCTGATGTTTGTACATAACCAATACTGGCTGCTACTGCCCATGATAGGGGTGGGTATCGCGTTTGCCAGTATGCTATCGCTGCCTTATTCGATGGTGGTGAAGGCGCTGCCACCAGAAAAGACCTGCCTGTATATGGGCATTTTCAACTGCTTTATTGTGATCCCTGAAATTGTTGCGGCGCTGGTGTTGGGTTGGTTTATGGGTGCTTTTTTGGGCGGAGATCGCCTTTCAGTTGTCGTCTTAGGCGGTGGCTTCATGGTGATCGGCTCGGTCCTGTCTTTTCTGATTAATCAGAGTGAACCTCAAAGCGATCCTCAGCTAGAGAGCTAGCGCCATCACGCCTTCAAAAAGGTCACAAGCTGCTCTAATTTGTCCCACCCTGCACCACTTGCAATAATTTCTTGAGCCTTTTGGACACCCTCTGCGCAGGCTGACTGAAAAGAATCACCTTTGGCAACGCCGCCGACTACAAAGGCCATTGCCGAATTGAGAGCTACCACATCTTGCTGAGCTTGAGTGCCTTTACCCTGAAGCACATTGCGTAGAATCGCTGTGTTTTCCTCAAGCTCTCCGCCCCTCAAAGCGGAAAGGGGCGCAGTCGTTAGGCCAAAGCTCTGAGGATTCAAGACTTCCTTTGAAACTGAGCCATTGCTAACTACTGAGACATCAGTTTCTCGGCCCAGACCCGCCTCATCCAGCTTTTCGCGACCATGTAGCACCACTGCCTGCTTCAGGCCAAGCTGATTAAGCGCTGCGGCCATCGGCTCAATCACAGACGGAGCGTAAACACCTATCACCTGTCCAGTGGGCCGCAGCGGATTAACCAGCGGACCTAGCAAGTTGAATACTGTGCGGACTTTCAGCTCACCGCGCAACGGCGCAACGGCTTTCATCGCCGGATGCCAGCCCCGAGCGAACAAAAAGGTGACGCCGACTTCTTTGAGGGCTGCTTTGGATTTCTCTGGAGAGGCATTGAGATCTACGCCGAGAGCTTCTAGAACGTCAGCGGAGCCGACTTTGCTAGAAGCAGATCGGTTGCCATGCTTAGCGACCGGAATACCCCCCGCCGCCGCGATGAAGGTAACGGCAGTTGAGATATTGAAGGTGGAAGACCCATCGCCGCCTGTCCCACAGGTATCAATCCGAGGCGAGGGTAGCTCAGGATCAGCCAGCATACCGCCGAGAGACTGACCTTGGAGCACTCTGGCCATGCCTGCGAGTTCATCGCCAGTGACGCCTTTAGCCTGAATCGCAATCAGGATAGCGCTAGACATCACAGGGGAAATAGATTCGCTCAGCCAGCCGTCCATCAGTGCTTCGGCTTGGGCTTGGGTGAGCGATCGCCCTTCAATCAGCTGCTGTAATAGCTGCGATCCATTAAACTCAACGTGCTTTGTAGTGACCAAGGCCGCGCTCCTAAACTTTCGCCATCAGCTTTAATTAAATCAAAGCATGTGAGGGATTGCTCAAACAATTGTACTGATACCAATCGCACCGAACTTCGCACCAAACTCGTTGCACCGAATCGGCTGCGTTCAAGCTATTGGCCTAGCATTTGGAGCTTGTACAGGCTTGCATAGAGGCCATCTTGCGCTAACAGCTCGTCATGAGAGCCTTGCTCAATGAGCTGACCCTGCTTCAACACCAAAATGCGATCTACATTTCGAATCGTCGAGAGCCGGTGAGCAATAATAATGGCAGTGCGATTTTCTAACAGCGTATCGAGTGCCTGCTGGATCATCGCTTCGGTGCCGACATCTAAGTTGGCAGTCGCTTCATCTAGTACCAAAATCCCAGGATTGCGAATGGCTGCACGGGCAAAGGCTAAAAGCTGCTTTTGGCCGCCCGACAGGTTAGTGCCCCGTTCGCGTAAAGCCGTACTATAGCCCTGGGGCAGCGCCTCAATGAACGTTGCCACGTTGGTCTGCTCGGCAGCCCGGCGAACCTGCTCAAAGCTGTAGTCTTCGCCCAGTGTAATGTTGCGCTGCACGTCCCCTGAAAAGAGAAAGCCATCTTGTAAGATAATCGCCATGCGATCGCGCAAATCCTGCTGAGCAATCTCTCGAATGTCTATATTATCGAGCAAAATCTGCCCTTCGCTAACCTCGTACAGGCGACACAGCAACCGAATAATCGAGCTTTTACCCGCGCCAGTTGGGCCAACGAGCGCTACTTTCTCACCGGGGCGAATGGTGAAGTCCAAGTTTTTCAGCACGTAGTCGTCAGATTTGTAGCCAAAAGAGACGTTATTAAACCGAATCTCCCCTGGAATCACAGTATCGCTATTCGCCAAGGTGTCGGTAGGCAGCGATATGGGGTTTTTCGCATCGCGAATGACGACAGGCTCACTCATCAAGTCGTTCAACCGCTCAACGGCGGTGAGGCCAGCCTGAATAGCGGTGAACTTATCAGCAAATTGCCGCAGCGGATCGAACAGCTTTTGAGCAAATAGGATGAATGCAGTCAGGGTGCCTAGCTCCAAAATGCCGCCTGTAACAAGAGAGCCACCTAGAGCCAAGACGCCAGCGATCGCGACTAGCGCAATCCATTCCAACGTAGCCGACACCGCCGAATCATAAAAAATCGTTTTGTCGAGCGCCGCCACGTAGCGGTTGTTAACCGTGCGGAACAGCTCCGAGTTAAATCGCTCTCGGCGAAAGAGCTGTACGACATTGATACCACTGATGTTTTCTTGCAGATCAGCGTTGAGCGTAGACAGCTCTTCTCTCGCTTTGTAATTTGCCTTGCGATACTGCTGCTGAAAGTAAATAATCAGCGCCGTGACGGGCAGCAACATCGCGATCAGCATCAGTCCCAACCGCCATTCCTGCTGAAGCATCGTCCCCATCAGCACCAAGATCAAAAACAAATCACTGATGATGCCGATCGCACCGGTCGCAAACACATCGCCTAGCGCATTGACATCACTGGTGAGGCGAGTGATTAGTTTGCCAACCGGAGTTCGATCAAAAAAGCCCATCGACAGGTCGGTGACATGCTCAAACAAATCGCGGCGAATGTCAGCGGTGATGTTTTGGCCGACTTTTTGAATTTGGTAGCTCTGCCAGCCATCTAGTGAGAGGCGAACGGCGATCGCGAGCAATAATCCACCAATAATCCAATTGAGGCCAGTTCGCAGGCTCATCGTCTCCAGAAAATTCCAAGCGGCATTTTCCTGCTTAATCAGTGAAATAGCTTGACCGATCAGCACAGGCTGTAGCGCCTGCGCCAACGATAGCGGGACCAACAGCAGCATCGGTAGTATTAGCTGCCTACGGTTGCCTTTGATATAGGGAACCAGCCGCAAAAATAGCCGCCAGTCATTTTTTATCCCCCGTGTCGTCGTTGGAGTATCGCCGTCGGGTTGAGAGGAAGGCTGAGAAGACGAAGCTGAGGTCATTTACAGGATCTTAAGGCAGTTGTATTACGGGTACGCTCACGGATTTACCGGCTGACAGCCGGCTGAGTCGCTGCGCGTATACGATCAATGATATCGCTGAGGCCATCTTCGTTGATGCGATAGCTGATCGGATGAGCGATGAGTTGAGCTGTGCTGTAATAAAGCACTTCCAGCTCAATCAGATTATTCTGCTTAAGCGTTTTACCCGTTGAGACCAGATCCACAATTGCCTCAGACATCCCCGTGATCGGGCCAAGCTCTACCGACCCTGAGAGCGGCACAATCTCCACCGACAAATCCAACGACTGAAAATACTCACGGGCGCTGTTAACAAACGTAGAAGCCACGCGGCAGTGAGGCGGCAGGTCTAAAGCAGAACGGTAGCGGCCGCTGTTAGCAACGGCCACAGACAGCCGACAGCCCCCAAAGCCCAAATCTGCTAGGCGAGCCACTTTAGGTTGTTTTTCTTTGAGAACGTCATAGCCAACGATACCAAGCTGAGCCTGACCATATTCAACGTATACAGGCACATCTTTTGCCCGCACTAGCAACCCCTTTGCACGCCCGCTGGCATCAGTGAGCTGTAGCTGGCGGTTACCGCTCTCTAAAAAACCGCTGAAGTCAAGCCCCACTGATTTCAGTAGACGAATACTCTCTTTGAGCAGCGATCCTTTGGGCAGAGCAACTGTAATCATAGGTAGACAGGCCATAACTAGCTAGGTAACGATCACTATACGGAGAGCTCGATGGTGAGCCAGGTCACATCCAGGCCAATAAAATCTCCGTATATCTATGTAAGGGCGTTTATCTATTGCTCTTATAAACAATACCGGGGTATGCATCGCATGGAGATTAGAGCGGGTGAAATTTTAAAGTCCCATGAGGGACACTATTATCGAGTTCTAGAAGCCAGTCAGCTTAGTATTTCGCTGATGCGGGTCAATGGTCAAACTATTTTCGCCTGTCGGCCTCAGTACGTAGCTCTCAACTTTTTTGTGCCTAGCACTACATGATGCCGCCTAGAGCTGGATGCTACCTAGTCTGGATGCCGCCGCCTAAAACAAATGGATGCTGCTAAATTACTCGAAAATTTAAGGCGCGCTTTGCTATATGGATAAAGGCATTAAGGTTGATCGGCTGGACCGACGGCAGCGGCAGCGGCTTCTAGGGCGATCGCCATATGTGTCCAATGAGTGCCGCCTTGACAGTACACCACATACGGATCTCGCAGTGGACCATCTGCCGACAACTCTGATGTACTGCCATCGATAAACGATCCGCCTGCCATCACCAGCTTAGATTCGTAGCCTGGCATGGATGCAGGCACTGGGCTCACATAGGAATCAATCGGTGAAAAGCGCTGAATGGCCTGACAAAACGCTACCAATTTTTCAGGCGATTTGAGCTTAATCGACTGGATCACTTCACGCTGCTGGGCAGCGACGGCGGGATTGACCTCGTAGCCCATATTTTCGAAAATTTTTGCCGCCAGATAGTTGCCCTTCATGGCTTCACCGACCATTTGAGGGGCTAAGAATAGCCCTTGAAACATCAGTCGGCCTTGGCCTAAGGTGGCACCGCCGCTGCTGCCAATGCCAGGCGCTGTCAGCCGACAGGTAGCCGCTTCCACCAAATCAGCCCGCCCAGCCACATAGCCGCCTGTCGTGGCGAGGGTACCGCCCGGATTTTTGATCAAGGAACCCGCCATCAGGTCTGCGCCAATCGCCGTGGGCTCTTGCGACTCCGTAAATTCACCGTAACAATTATCAACAAAACAAATTGTATTTGGGTTTTGTTGCTTCACTAAATGTATAATTTTGTTAATATTATGAGTGTTCAGGCTGGAACGCCAGCTATAGCCGCAAGAGCGCTGAATCAAAACGAGCTTTGTTTTTTCACCGACTGATGAAGCGAGCCTGTCAAAATCTACCTTGCCTGATTGGGTAAGCGCTAGCTCCCGGTAGTCAACTCCGAACTCTTTGAGAGACCCTTGGCCGCTGCC
>JBAUIB010000050.1:0-19707 GCA_049680585.1 Phormidesmis sp. | reverse complement strand
GTCATATACATGGTGATTTTTCTGTCGCTGCGGATTTGGCCCCGGCGATCATATCGACAATCAGTCCGGGCTACCGAGCTATCATCTTCTGGCTGATTCGATCAAGCAGCAAGAACAGCCCATTTCTTGAGAACTAGAAAATCTGAGAATTAGAAAACCTGAAAACTATAAAATTTGAAAACTATAAAACCAGCGATGAAAACTTTGGGTGTAGTGGCTATTGGCCGAAATGAAGGTGATCGCCTGATTCGCTGCCTAGAATCACTAAAAAGATATTTGCCTGAAACGGTACCGATTATCTACGTAGATTCAGGCTCGACGGATAAGAGTGTAGCTGAAGCTCACATTAGAGATGTGCATGTTATCGAGCTGGATATGTCCATTCCTTTTACAGGGGCAAGGGCTCGAAATGCGGGTTTCGAGTATTTGGTGGAGCAGTTTCCACAGACGCAGTATGTGCAGTTTATCGATGGGGACTGTGAGCTGATTCCCGGCTGGATAGAGGCTGCTACAGAGGCGCTAGAGACCTCTCCTAAGCTGGCAATTGTCTTCGGTCGTCTGAGAGAGAGATTTCCAGAGGCTTCACCCTACAACCAGCTAGCTGATATTGAGTGGGATGTGCCCATTGGAGAGGTCAATGCCTGTGGGGGAATTTCGCTGATGCGAGCCGAGCCAGTTCAGGCGGTAGGTGGCTTCAATGCGGCTATGATCTGTGGGGAAGAGCCCGAGCTGTGCATTCGCCTGCGCCAGCGAGGATGGAGGCTCCGGCGCATTGATGCTGATATGGCTTTTCACGATATAGATATGCATCGCTTTGACCAGTGGTGGAAGCGATCTGTGCGTGGGGGCTGGGCTGTGGCTGAAGGCGCAGCCATGTATGGGACGATGCCAGAGCAGTACATGCGCCGAGAGAGTATCAGTGGCTGGCTATGGGGAGCGGGTATACCCCTAGGTGCGATCGCCCTAGCTTGGTTTACTCATGGTTTCACCCTAGCTTTTTTCGCCGCATACTTACTGCTACTGTTCAAAATCTATCAGTATCGCCGCCAGCTTGGAGACGACTCCCAAAAGTCACTCCTTTACGCCTTTTTCTGCGTTATCTCAAAAGTGCCTCAAGCCATTGGCCAAAGCAAGTATTGGGTTAATCGCTGGCGTCAAAAACCGGCGACGCTGATTGAATACAAAGGTTGATGAAAAAGGCTGATATAGCCGTCGTCGGATGTATCTCGCAGAGAAGGCTACGCCTACGTACAACGGCTAGTGCAGCTGCTATTATTCGTCAGGCTGCACTTGGCGATCGGTTCGCACCCATTCAACTTGGGGCGCTTTCACAAACTTCAGGTATACCGGTATCTTCCAAATGAGATACAGCGGTACACTCAGCAGCGTCTGCAGCGCCAGGTCTGATTGCGCAAAGCCTGCCCAGGCCGATACAACAGAGACTAAAAGCATAGTCCCTGCGCCATAGCAAATCCAAGCAGGCAACCAGAAACCGCTCAGCGCCGCAGCTA
Organism: Phormidesmis sp.; assembly: GCA_049680585.1. Classification (GTDB taxonomy): domain Bacteria; phylum Cyanobacteriota; class Cyanobacteriia; order Phormidesmidales; family Phormidesmidaceae; genus Phormidesmis. The sequence goes on along the minus strand of JBAUIB010000050.1, from coordinate 18,196 downwards.
AGGTAACCACTAGGCTCACACTGCTCCAAAGGATGACTAGTAGAGAAAGCGGGGGAATGAGCAAGTCGAGGGCGATCGCCAGTAAGTCTAACCGACGTTGGACAAGTGCCTGAGAAAATAGTTGAGGGCAGTACTGAGCCATCAGCTGTAGATGGCCATGTTCCCAACGAGTTCGCTGCGTTTTAGCGGCTGTGTCATTGGGAGGTAGCGGGCCAGTAACGATGACGCTTTGGCACAGCATTGGTGGGGTCCCGGCCACAGCGAGATCAAAGCCTAGCTTCATGTCTTCCACAATTGACTGGCTAGCCAGATCAACCGTCGATATTACCGACCAGGGAAATGCCATCCCCGTGCCCGTTAGCAGACAGGGCATATGAAGCTGCTTTAGCCCTAGCGGCCTCACTAAATTTTTGACCTTGAAAGCAAAGGCTGATACCGATTCTTTGAGGCTAGGTTGAACGGGCTGATCGATCAGATAAATGCCTTGGACGGGACGCTGATGGGTGATCGCCTCATGGGTCAACTGATGCACGCAGCCTCGTTGAAACTGACAGTCGGCATCGACTATCACAACCGCTGCGGGTGGCTCAACAGACAAAACTTGCAGACCGTAGTCCAGCGCATAGCCTTTGCCTCGTCGATCAGTATCTGTGCGCTCCAGCACTGTTGCCCCAGTCTGTCGGGCGATTTTGGCCGTTTCGTCAGTGCAGTTATCTGCCACTACGATTAGCCGATCTTTGGGTGTGAGCTGTGGCATCAGGGCTGCTAGCGTTCCAGCGATAACCTCGGCCTCATTGTGAGCAGGCATCAGTACTGCTATCGGTAATGTATTCTCATTGTCAGCAGATACAGCAGAACGGGAAGGTGACCTGTCTGATAGAAATGCACTTAAGAATGCGCTGAGGCACTCAATCAGCAAAACACTACAGGGGAGTGTCAGCGCGATCGCTAATATCACCAACAGGATCTGAATGAGCATTCGGTAGATTTTCCAGGACTATGAGCAAATCGGAACGGAAAAAGTGGTGAAGGTTTACACGCTTACAGCGGTGTGCGGATGCATTCGCACACCGCGAGTCACTTGGCCCGTTGTCATACAAGACTTTTGCCAGAAAAAGTGTATTCAAGCCAAGTGACCAACGCTATAGTGCCTAGAAGCCGAATAGCCGGAAAATGTTCAGCGGATTGAGCACCCGGCCAATCCCATCGACGACCGACAGATATCCTCGTTTGGCGACTACCACCACATCGCCATCTCGGACCTGATAGTCGTCAACTAGGTTGCTCAAGTCAACTTCTTCCTGCTCAATTTGGCCGTTGAGTCCTTGCCGAACCAAACTGACATTCGAAAGCTGGGCATCGGTGGTAGGACCGCCAGCGATCGCGACCGCGCTAGAAATTGAGCTGTCAGGCGGAACGGATATCTCGCCGGGCGTCACCACTTCACCGACAACTTTCACGCGGATAGTACTAGGAGCTAAGCTAGATCTGGCAACAGTTCGCGAGTCAATCTCATTGCCAGATAGACGAGGGATAAAGATGGAGTCGCCATCTCGCAAACCCATATCCGCTATCCCCGCATCTGAGGTAATCGCCTCCCACAGGTTGAGCGTGAGGGTCTCTACCTGCCCGCCTGCTAGAGGACGGCGGATAACGACTTGCCGAATATCCGCGTCGCGAGTAATCCCGCCGGATAACTGGATCGCTGAGCTCAAGGTTGGTAGGGCGGGGCGATCACCCAGTTGAGCGTTCGTTTCACCCGAGCCGAGGGGATTGCCGTTGCTACTCGTCAGGCTGCTGAGCTGCAAAGGACCGGGGCGATGAACTTCGCCTGAGACCGTCACGAGCACTGGCCGCATCACGACCAATCCGACATCGACAACCGGATCGACCAGATAAGCTCTCATCTGCTGAGTCAGCAGCGCACTGAGCTGATTGGGTGTGAGTCCAGCCGCTCTGACTCCTCCAATCAGCGGTAGGGTTACACTGCCGTCGGGCAACAAAGCGAGGACGCCCGTAAACTCCGGATAGCCAATAACTGACAGAGAAATTTGATCGCCAGCTCCCAGAATATAGGTTGCATTACTGTAGCTAGTACTCAGCGTAGAACTCCCCACTGGCTGAGCGTCTAGTTGGGAGGATTGATTGGGTAGCGGCTGAGTGTTTACATTTGGCATCAGCTGCCCGTTTGTAGGCTGACTTGCAGGTTGAGTCAGTATCATCGGTTGACTCGTAGGCTGACCAGTCATCTGTGCGAGCGCTGGGCCACCCAGACTCGCGAGGAAACTAACTGTTAGCACCGAAGGAACGCGAAAAAAGCTGAGATAAGAAGGAACGCGCAACATAAAAAACGTCCTAAAGCGCTTAAAAGACAAAACAGTAGGGGAAAACGACTATGGATGGCTAGCGGCCTTAGCTTTTTCTAAAGAATCAGCCGATTGACCTTTACCCCCACGGGCCGTTCGACTGGCGAGGTCTGAAAGCTCTCGGGAATCGTAAGAATATTCACCAAAATCATTTTTACTATCGACACCGTTGGCCACCATACCCAGTACCGGAGCGCTCGAACGTGCCAAGAGCGATTTTGCAGCGATCGCCCGGTCGTAGCTAACATGTCGAGGTCGCATCACCATCAGCACGCCATCAGCTAGGTTCCCTAGCACAGCGGCATCGGCTGATCCTGTCAGCGAAGGCGTATCGAAGACAACGTAGTCGAACTGCTCACGAAATAGCTCAATCAACCGGGCCATCCGTTCAGAGTCCAACAGCGCCATCGGGTTAGGAGGCATCACGCCCGCCGTCAGCACCGTCAGGTTATCCGTCACCGGCTGTAGCGATTTCTCCAGGCTACCTTCACCGACTAGCACATGGCTAAGACCCACCGAGTTAATCAAATTCCACAGGTGGTGTTGACTGGGCGATCGCATATCTGCATCTACCAGCAGCACCCGACGATTCGTTTGCGCGATAGAAGCCGCCAGATTAGCACAGACCTCAGACTTCCCTTCACCAGCCACTGAGCTGGTCATTACCAGGGCTTTGATCTTTTTATCTGAGCTCATGAAACGTAGGTTAGCCTGTAGCATTTGGTAGGCGCTCGACAAAATCGGGTAGGCGCTCTCTAAGGTGACGATTCGACGAGAGGGCAGGCCGTCTGCTTCAGCTGCGTTCTCAGGGAGCTTATCATACTGCCCATCGTACTGAGGCAGCTCAAATCGGGGAATGACGCCTAACAGCACATAGCCAAAAATTTTCTCACCGTCTTTGACTGTTTTCAGCGTGCGGTCAATCAGATCTAAGAAGAAGGCCGTCGCCACGCCTAAAAAGGCGCCGACGACTCCTCCAGCCAACAAATACTTAAGCTGCCCTTCAACAGTTGGCTGCTCTGGCGGAACGGCAAGCTCTACTATATGTGCACTACCTACATTCCGATTCTCTGCAAGTTGAACCTCTTGCAACCGCTGGCGCAAGGTTTCGTAGGTGCTCTGGGCGGAGTCTCGTCGCTGGCGTAATTCTGTTTGGGTTTTGTCCAGACCTGGAAAAACTTCCCCTCTGCGCTGATAGGCATTTCGCGTTGAGACGAGCGTCTCTAGCTGGTTGTAGGTGCTCACTCGCTCTACTTCTGCTTGTACCAGCTGTTCTGCCAGATTTTCGTCAATGTTGCTCATGCTTAGTGCGCTCGGCACGCCGGATCGTCCCACCACCTCAGATACCCGGTTCTGAAGGACATTGACCATCGCCGACTCTTGGCGCTGTAAGGCCCGCACCGTAGGATGCTGAGGCGTATAGCGCGTCAGGGCTGTTGCCAGCTCTGATCTCACGGTTTGGAGCTGACTCAACGCCGACTGTACGGCCGGTGCCTGATTGATGGTGGCCAAATTTAGCGCTTCTTGAGCGCCCATCCCTAGCTGCTGGGAAAGCTGAGCAGCTTGGCTTTCGGCTGCAACCAACGCAATCTGAGTTTGGCTAATCTCACTGTCTAGGTTGTTAATCGCAGTAACGGTTGCCCCTGCCTCTTCCGGCAGGGCAATAATGCCATTGGCTTCATTGAATCGTTTGAGCGCCTCAGCCAGCGCCTCAGCTTCTGCCTTGGCGCGGGGCAGCTCTTCTTCTAGAAACTGCCTGGCGGCGGTCACTTCAGAACGATTGCTGTTTACATTTGACTCGATGTAAGAAAGCATCACCTGGTTGACCACAGCCGCAGACAGCTCTGGCTGACCTGATCGGTAAGACACCGTAATTAGATCAGTGTCTGGGAGAGGAGCCACCTCTAGATCTTCAGCGAGATCCGAGGGATCTACAGGTACACCCTCAGAATCGCGAAGATTCAGCTCGCGGATAGTATCTTCTAGGATGGGGAGCGAAAATATGATTTCGGATTGAGTAGCTAGCGGATCGCTCGTTTGCTTGAGTGATTTGAGGCTGCCTAACTCTTGGTTAATTCCGGTTGTGAGGGAGGCTGTTTGGTCGGGCTGTAGCAAAAGCTTGGCGGCGGCTTCGTATAGCGGCTTCTGATTCAGCGCTGCCCCGACAGACGCGAGGACAGTGGCCACAAAGACGGCCGAAGCAGGTCGCCAGCGACGCTTCAGTACCAGCCAGTAGCGCTGCAAGTCAATCTCTTCAATCCGCTCTTCGTAGACCATTCGCTCTAAACCCTAGTTCTTACTAGAGAAGACGCTATTGAGATCTGCAAAGTTTCCCTGTCTAAACCTTTGGATGTAAAGATCGCGACAAGCTATTGCCTGACTTTAGGCAAGGGTCTGGGCTTGACAGGTTTGCAAGGTGTGCCGACGCAGACTTGATCCGATGGCATCGAGTTGAGGACGGTGCTGCGTGCACCGATGACGGCATTCGCGCCGATTCGCACCGATGGACCAATGAAGCAGTCTGTGGCGATCCAGGCACCGTTTTCAACCACCAATTCGCCAAAAACCAAGCCGAAACGAGGATCGCTGATATCGTGACTGCCAGTGCAAAGGTAGCTCTTCTGGGAAATCACGCAGTGGCGTCCGATTTTGATAGGGGAGAGGCTATAGAGTACAACGTTGTCGCCAATCCAGCTGTGGTCGCCAATTTCAATATTCCACGGATAGGTAATTCGTGCGGTAGCTCGAATCCTCACGTCTTTGCCTAGCTTGGCACCAAAGAGTCGCAGCAGGGCGCGGCGCAGACCATTTGCGTTATGAAAAGAGAGGGGAAAGGCGATCGCCTGCACCAGCCACCAGAGCATCATCTTCGCTCTAGAGCCACCCGCGTCATAATTGGGCTGATGGTATTGTCTTAAATCGACAAAAGGTGGCGCGCCATAATCACCTAGTGCCGACTTATTTACCGCAACAGCTGATTCCACACCCATACTCTACTTCTACTAATCACTATCTGGAGTATCTTAAACGCTACTTAGGCATCAACGGCACTCACCGGGACAGGGGTCGGCGCAGGGCTTTTTTCTTTGAGATTGAGGCTACCGCCAAATTTCAGTTCATAGAGCTTGACGCCGATTTGATACTCATACTGACTGAGCAGGCGGCCATAGATATAGCCTGCATACCCATCCAAAAATCCGAGCTGAATGAAGTAAAACAGCACAAAGCGCAAAAGTGGCTTGAACGGCAGGCGGACCCAAATCTTTTTCAAAAAGCGCTTGCGCTGTACCGAATCACCAAACAGATTTGCTCCAATGGTGCCGTCATCTCCCATGCCTGTGAGCAGGTTGTAATAGACTTGCGCTTCCCAGTTGGAATAGCGGTTGTGGCGGGCGAGCCAATGGTACAAGTCACGAAAGTCTTCGTGGAGCATGTCTTCTTTGAGATAGCCGACCTTTTCGTGAGGAATCATCACATGCTCGTGCACTTCATTATCGCCAGTGTTGCGAATATCTTCAGTATTGAGGTTTTCGTAGCGTCCCTTGGTATGGCGGAAGAGGCGAAGGTTCCAGTCAGGATATTTACCGCCGTGGCGGATCCACTTACCGAGAAAGAAAACCCGGCGATTGATGTAGTAGCCGTCTAGATCCGGATTTTTGATCATTTCGGCGATCTCAGCCCACGATTCTGGCGTGATGCGCTCATCACAATCCACAATCAGCACCCATTCGTTGCGAAAAGGCAAGTTGTCTAGAGACCAGTTCTTTTTCTTGGGCCATCGACCATTGAATTCAAACTGAACGACGTTTGCACCCAAGCTTTCTGAAATCTCGACGGATCTATCATCGCTCTGAGAGTCAACGACGAAGACTTCGTCAGCTTGAGCCACACTCGCTAGACAGGCCGGCAGATTTTCTTGCTCGTTTTTAGCGGGAATGAGAACAGAAACAGGAATGGATGCAGATGTCATGATTTTAAAGGGCGAATTACGTGGGCGAATGCGTTAAGCCAAACGGATGAGCCAGCTGAAAAGATGAATAGGTAAAAAAACGATCAAGCCAGCGTTTGAGGACGGATGCGATGACGAATCAGATGACGGGTAACACTGCCTAGATAAGCAATTTGGCCATAAGCGTAGGCAAAGTTTTCAAATCGCTGGTCGGGCTGGTGAATGTACTTAAGGGTTTTATACAGGCCGCGCACCAACCTTTCACCGCCCCCTTTTAGCTGCCACATTCCGGTAGTCCCACTGGCCTGCTCCCGGTAGCTTTCGCTGATGCCTTGCCACCAGCTCCGGCTGAGAAACCATCCAGGCTTCATTCGGGCGGGCGCGACATTGTGCGCAGCTAGTGCAGCAGGGACGTAGGCGACTTGCCAACCGCGCTCGAGCGCGAGTCGGGTCATATGCTGCTCTTCATTTGAAAGTAGGTTGGTGCCAACTCGGCCTAGGTGCGTGTCAAACCCACCGACCGCTTGCAAGAACTGCTTGCGCAAGGCGTAGTTGAGCCCTCTAGGCGTCAGAGCAGGCTGCTGAATGTACACGAGCTCGTCGCCCAGATCGTATGCGCCTAAGCCGCTGGAGAGATCTTCTGAAAGCCAGACGGGGGGCTGAGCGTTGGGCGGCCAGATCAAGGTGACTTTGCCGCCAGCGATCGCCACCTTTTCGTTTTCGTTAAATACGCTTAGCAGCGACGCTAACCAGCCCGCGCTCGCCTCTGCATCATCATCAAGGTAGGCAATAATAGGTGCTTGAGCAGCCTGTGCTCCAGCATTGCGAGCAACCGACAGACCCAGTGTAGACTCATAGATATAGCGAACCTTGGGATTCGTCAGCCTAGCCTTGGCTACAGCGGCGGTGCTATCGGTAGAAGCATTGTCTACCACGATAACTTCGTAGCCCTCAAGGGTTTGGTTCAGCAAGCTGTCAATCGCCGCACCTAGATACTGCTCGCGATTGTGAGTGCAAATGATAGCTGATATCAGCGGTGCGACCATAGCATAGAAGGTGGCTAGTGGAGTGTGGAATGAGTTTTGCGCAGAGTCGCAGGATGCCGAACTGCAGTGCCGAACTCTGCGCAGATATATCGAGATTGCCCGCTATGGCAGTCACTTTCTCTCTAAAATTTAGCGATAATGTAGTAGGGCTACTCTGGTGACGGCTGACCCTTCAAAGAGCATCGCTTCAGCACAGGCGAACTGTCTATATATAAACTCAACCGACTCTTTCCTCACATCAAGGTTCAGTAATTTCCTGTAAACCCGCCATAAATTTAACGCTATATTTCACCTCCCGGTGATGTCCAATAGAGGTTCAACGCCCTGTCTATGAATGCTGGCCGAACTCAGAGCGCACAAGACATCGATCTCGCTCCGCTAATTGACCATACGCTGCTGGCTCCAGCCGCGACAGCAGAGAAAATTGCCCAGCTATGTGACGAAGCTGAGCGCTATGGCTTTGCGGCGGTATGCGTTTATCCTGTGCATGTGCCTCAAGTCGTAGAATTGCTGCATGGTAAGCGTCCCCAGGTATGCACGGTCATCGGTTTTCCCAGCGGGGCAACGACGCCAAGAGTAAAGCTATACGAGGCTCAAGAAGCGGTTGAAAACGGGGCCGATGAGCTGGATGTGGTGATCAACTTGGGCTGGCTGAAGATGGGGGAAACTGGCAAGCTGCATGCCGAAATTGCCTCGATTGTGGAACTGACAGGGCTACCTGTGAAGGCCATTTTGGAAACGACGCTGCTAACAAGTAGCCAAAAGCGACTGGCGGCTGAAATTTGCTTGGATGCGGGGGTGAGATTTTTAAAAACGAGCACTGGCTGGCAGGGAGGCGCTACGGTAGAAGATGTGAAGCTACTGCGACAAATTGGCGGCGATCGCATTGGCATCAAAGCCTCTGGTGGCATTCGCACTCCGCAGCAGGCGATCGCCCTGGTAGAGGCGGGAGCAACGCGGCTGGGCACCTCTCGCGGTCCGGACATTTTGCAGCAGCAAGCGCAGTCGCAAACCCAGTCACAGACACAGCAACAGGCCCCGCCAGACGACTCTCTAGCCAGCATCGAATGACACAGCGCAGCTACAAAGCAACCGGGATCAATCTCAAGGCGATCGCAATGGGCGAGTCAGATCGCCTCGTGACCGTTTTGACGAAAGAAAAAGGACTGATACGGGCAATTGCCCCCGGTGCGCGCAAGCATAAGTCTAGGCTGGCGGGTCGCTCTGGCCTATTTGTCGTCAACGAGCTGCTATTTGCCAAAGGGAAATCTATCGACAAGCTCGTGCAGGCTGAAACTCTGCAATCGTTTCCAGGGCTGAGCAGCAATCTCGCTAAGCTGACAGCCAGTCAGTATTTAGCCGAGATTGTGCTCTATCAAGCGCTGAGTGGCCAGCCTCAGAGCGAACTGTACTATTTGCTGATCGAGCACCTCACCCGGATAGAGACGGCTAGTCAGTCCAATCTTTTGCCCTGTTTGGCCCAAGCGACGTTTCATTTGCTAGCGCTTGCGGGCGTGGCCCCTGAAGTGTTTCGCTGCTGCCTGTCGCGATCGCCGCTGACAATTGATTTGAGCAATCCCAACTGGCGTGTTGGCTTTAGCGTTTCGTCCGGCGGGGCCATTGCGGCCAGTGAGATAGCGGCATTAGAGCGCGATCGCCTCAAACAGCTAGAACGGCAAGAAGAAGATCGCCTAGCCCGGCTGGGTCAATCTACTGTTGGCAAGAAGCGTGTGGGCATTGGGGTCAAGCGCAGAGTCACTCAAGAAATCGCTCGCGACTTAGGCATTATCGGCTATTTGAGCGCAGCCGAACTGGCCTTGATGCAGCAGCTCAGCAAACCAGATCTGGTGATGAGCACACCGACTGTATTGCCAACTACATCGTCAACCAGCGCTTTAAGCTCACACTTGGGCTCACAATCAGGCACAATAAGAAGAACTGATTTAGCTTCATTAGAATCTGGCCCTCACCTCATGTGGCGGCACATAGAAAAGTTTCTTCGCCATTACACCCAATATCAGTTTGAGCGGCCTATCCGTTCTGCCGCGCTGATTGACACCTGCTTTACCTTGCCCACCCATGCTGCGCCAGTCTGACTCTGATACTGACGATCTCACAGAAAATTTGAATATCAAGCACTCTGAAAGCACCCATACGGTGGCTAGTCGGGCAGTACAAGCAGATAACGCATCTGGTGATACTAAAGAACTTGCTAACTCAGAGCTTGCTAGTTCAGAGCCCGCTAACTTGGAGCCTGTCACCTCAGAACCGACTACCACAGCGTCCGAACCCAACACGCTTCAGGTTGGAGGGCTATGGCCAGTCTTTCGCAATCGTAATTTTCTGACGCTGTGGAGTGGTCAAGTCTTCTCCCAAATGGCGGACAAAGTCTATTTGGTGCTGATGATCGCCATCATCTCTAACCGCTTTAAATCGCCTGATCAGACTATCAGCGGATGGGTTTCGGCGATTATGATTGCCTTTACCATTCCGGCTGTGCTGTTTGGCTCTTTGGCAGGCGTGTACGTTGATCGGTGGAGAAAGAAACCGGTGCTGGTACTCACGAACCTGCTGCGAGGAGGACTCGTGGTGCTACTACCCGCAATGCTTTGGCTAACACAAGGCTGGCAGGTGGCAGGTCTGCCAGTGGGCTTCTATATTTTGCTGCTGGTGACCTTTATTATTTCTACACTGACTCAGTTTTTTGCCCCGGCGGAGCAAGCGGCAATTCCTCTGATTGTCAAAGAACACAATCTGCTGCCAGCCAATTCGCTGTATACCACGACGATGATGGCGTCGGTCATCATTGGCTTTGCGGTGGGTGAGCCGCTGCTGGCGCTGGCTGATACGCTGCTAGCACCGATAGATAGAGGTACGGGCGTCGGTAAATCGGTGATGGTGGGGGTGAGCTATGCGATCGCTGGCATTCTGTTGCTACTGATTACCACCCACGAAGTCAAATCTGAACAACGCGAGCAGCCTCACCCCTGGGAAGATATTAAAGATGGCTTGAGCTATCTGCAAAAGCAGGTCCAGGTTCGCAGCGCGCTCATCCAGCTAATCGTTCTATTTTCGGTGTTTGCGGCCTTGGCAGTCCTTGCCGTCAGGCTAGCGGAGGTCATTCCCACGATCAAATCGTCTCAGTTTGGCTTTTTACTGGCGGCGGGCGGGGTCGGGCTGGCGATTGGGGCAGTGGCGATTGGCCAGTTTGGCCAGCGAATTGCTAGGCCGCTGCTGGGGCTGATAGGCTCTTTGGGGATGGCGGTAATGCTCACTGGGCTCTCACTGGCACCTGCGCAGCTATGGCCTAGCCTAGGTCTGATTGGCGGTCTGGGCTTGTTTGGCGCGATGGTCGGGATCCCGATGCAGACGACCATTCAAGAAAAAACGCCAGAAGAAATGAGGGGTAAGGTGTTTGGCCTGCAAAATAACGTGGTCAATATCGCTTTGAGTTTGCCATTGGCACTCGCTGGCATTGCTGAAACGTTTTTAGGCTTGCGGGCAGTCTTTGGCCTGCTGGCCATGCTAGTGGCAGTAGGCGGCTTCTTTACCTGGTCGCTAGTCCGGGCGGCTTTGAATGAACCAGCCGAATAAACCGGCTGAATCGTCTACAGATATCGGTGTATGTCCTGGGGTCATATACTACTAATGTGTAGTCAAAAGGACAAAAAGCTCAGTAAAAACCGCTGCGATCGCACCAGTTTAATATTCCTCGGGCCACTGAGATTTATGCTGATCATCTAAATGTCCTCTATTGCTTAATGCTGGCGATATAGCGTGTATCGGATGCATTCGATACACGCTAGTCACTTGGCCCGTTGTTACTCAAGGCTCTTAGCCTATGAGCTGTACCTCAGCCAAGTGACAAAAGCTATAGAGGCTTAGTAGTGACTACGACCTAATTTATTCCCCTATAAAAAAGTGTCTTGACCGATAAATGCATATTGCGTGGCTTGGTAAAAAATCTCCCTTCTGTGGAAACGTCACCTACGGTAGAGAAATCACAAACGCGCTATTAGATCGCGGCTACCGGGTTACATTTCTACACTTCGCCCAATCTGATGGAACCGCTGACGATCACTCCGGCTACGAAGAAGTCTCGCTGCCGTTCATCTTTAAATCTCAAATTATGACGATTCCGGCTTTAGGCTCTGTGCGCCTACTCGCCGAAACCCTTGAGAAGCTACAGCCCGATCTCGTTCACGCCTCGCTGACGCTGTCCCCGCTAGATTTTAAACTGCCTGAAATTTGCCAAAGCCTAGGAATTCCACTCGTTGCAACCTTTCATCCAGCCTTTGATCGCAAGCGACGCAATCTATCGTCTAGCACTCAACACTTCGCCTATCAGGTCTATGCGCCGCGGCTAGCACATTACGACAAGGTCATTGTATTTTCTCAGCTTCAGCGCCACTTGCTGGTCAAGTTAGGGGTGCCCGCCACGCGCGTGGCCGTTATTCCCAATGGCGTTGAAATTGCTCGCTATGCACCTGGTCCATCCAGTGTTAAACAGCAGCTCAGTGCCCGTCGGCTCTACGTTTACCAAGGCAGGTTGGCTATCGAAAAAAACGTAGAATCTCTGCTGAAGGGCTGGAAAGCGGCCAATATGGGCATTCATAACAAACTTGCGATCGTGGGCAGCGGCCCTTTAGAAGCTTCCCTGAAAGCCTTTTATTCCGAAAGCAATATTATCTGGCTGGGGTTTGTCGCGAATGAGGATCGCCGTATCGAGATTTTACGCGGCGCAGACTGCTTTATTTTGCCGTCTTTGGTAGAAGGGCTTTCGCTTTCGCTGCTAGAGGCGATGGCTTGCGGTGCAGCTTGTGTTGCGACAGATGCAGGCGCGGATGGAGAAGTTTTAGAAAAGGGCGCTGGTGTTATTCTCAGTACGCAAAAGGTCTCAAGCCAGCTACAAACGCTTTTTCCTTTGTTTCGCGAGCATCCAGAAATCACCGATCTTTTAGGGAAGAAAGCGCGATCGCGTGTCTTAGAACGCTACACGCTAGGTCAGAATATTACGCTGCTAGAAAAGCTTTACAGCGTCGTTGTTACGTCTGCAAGAGACAGCTATTTCTTCAGTAAGGGTGCTTAGAAAAAGGGGCATGAAGCGAGATTGCTTTAGTGAACTTTCACTCCCGCCATAGCTGGCGCCATCTGTCAGGCCAGCTCTAAAACTGTCACTCTCGATAGCTATAGGCAATCGCTTAGTAAATCACTCTTGTTGGGTTCCTGGCTTTCTTACTAAAGGCGTAGGCCGTTGTCGTCACTATTTATACTTGAATATTTTATAGTTGAATAACAGGGTGTCTCGAATAGCCAGGTTTTCGCGGAGAAAAAGTTTTTGCGATAGAAGTGATCTGAAGAGCTGTCAAGTGTACAAACTTCGCTTTATACTTCGCCTTGTTCAAACATTCATTAAGTATTACTAAAACTACATATAGCCTTGCTATTTCGAGCGATCAATTGCCGTGATCGCTAACAGTTTCCAGCTTAGGGATGAGCTTGCTGATGACCTTATCCTTGCTTAGAGAAGTGCATTGCCATGATTACCGCCAATCATCGTCAAAACCAGCCGGTTTTAACGATTTTTTTCCAGCTAGATCCGTTTAACCCGACCATTGGCGGCATCCAAACCTGCATCAAGTACATTCTTAAATATGCGCCGAGAGCATTCCATATTCAGCTCGTCGGCATTGCGCTAGGTCGCGCAGATGCCCAGGGGTCCCAATCAGTGGTTGGACAGTGGCAATCGGTTGATTTATATGGCCGCGAGTTTGATTTTTTGCCGCTGCTGAGGATTGAAGACGACAACACTCGCCGTCTAATCCCAACCACCGTGAAGTATGCGCTGGCCTTACGAAAATATCTCAAACGCCACAGCATTACGTCAGATTTTTATCAGTTTCATCGGATTGAGCCAACGGTTTTTACGCAGGGACTCTCTGGTATCAAGCTGTTATATATCCACAACGATATCTATCAAGAGGTGAAGGGGCAGCAAAAAGGCGGCATTCTATGGAAGCGCTTCCCCTGGGCTTATTTCGCCCTCGAACGGCAGCTAGTCGGTCAATTTGATCGGATTCTTTCTTGTAATTCCAAATCGACCCAGCTCTACCAGCAGCAATATCCAGATATTGCCGAGCGCGTTTCCTATCTGCGCAATACGTTTGACGGTGAGTTGTTTTATCCGCCAACGGCGCAACAGCGTGATGGCCTGCGCACGCAACTGGCACAGAAGCTCCATTTACCTAGGGCAACCCGCTTTATCTTGTTTGCAGGCAGGCTGCATCCGCAAAAACAACCAGATTTACTCATTCAGACAATGGCCCAGTTGAAACATCAGGGGGAGGATGTGAGCACTCACCTGCTGATTGTCGGCAAAGGGGAAATGGAGGAAGCGATCAAAGAAGACATTGAGCGCTTGGGGTTGCGATCGCACGTTTCTCTCCTCGGCTCATTGCCTCAAAGCAAACTGGCCGATTTGTATCGCACCTGCGATCTCTTTGCCCTGACCAGTGCCTATGAAGGATTGGCGCGGGGCAGCTTAGAGGCATTAGCCTGCGGCACCCCGGTCGTGACGACTCGAGCGGGTGAAACACCGAGCTTTTTAGAAGAAGACAGCGGCCTAGTCTCTGGGAATACGCCAGAAGCGATCGCTCAAGCCTGGCAACAAATCCTTCAAAACCATCAGGCATTCCCTGGTGAGGCATGTGCGCGGGTTGCCCAGCCGTATGAAGCTCGCCGCGTGGTGACCACGCTCTATGGCGATCTTTTGACGCAGTGGCAGAAACCCGACAATGACTGTTGCGCCCAAGTCTCAACTCAAAACTTGACTCACACAAATGCTCAAAAGACGGACGACTCCCTGCTGCCCGTGCGTGAGTAGCCGCGCGAGTCTTCTCCCGCTGACCAGCATCTATCCTGCCCTTTCCAACTCGCATCTACACTTCTAAGCGTTATTACTATGAGAATTGCCGTTATTGGCTCGAAAGGATTGCCTCCCAATCAGGGGGGTATTGAGCACCACTGCGCTGAAGTTTATCCTCGGATGGTTGCCGCAGGGCATCGAGTAGATCTGTATGCTAGAGCTTCATATAATGGCGCTGATCGCGCTAATGCGTATAAAGGTGTCAAGATCACAACGGTGCCTTCCGTCAGGGTTAAGGGCGTAGACGCGTTTGCAGCCTCTGGCATATCAGCGGCGATCGCCGCGAGCAGATCTTACGATATTGTTCATTTTCACGCGCTCGGTCCCTCGCTTTTCACCCCTCTGCCCAAGCTGTTTTCAAAAGCCAAAGTTCTGACAACTTGCCACGGGTTAGACTGGCAGCGCGCTAAGTGGGGCCGGTTTTCTAGCCGCGTGATCAAAGCGGGGGAGCGCACGGCGGTGCGGTTTTCTGACGGGATGGTGGTGGTTTCTGAAGCCCTGCAAGACTACTTTTCTAGAACCTACGGTCAGCAGACGACCTACATCGAGAACGCGCCAGTGTCTTACGAGCGGTCTGACGAGCGCTTTATGTACGGACATTCTCTCGGACTAGACCGTCAGCGCTACATTGTGTTTGTCGGACGACTGGTGCCTGAAAAGCGGGCCGATCTTCTGCTGGCAGCTTTTCAGCGACTGAGTCCTGAGGGATGGAAGCTGGTAGTCATCGGAGATAAAAGCGATACGGATGCATTTTCCTCCCAGCTGCTGCGAGCGGCTGATAGCAATCCCAACATCATTTTTACCGGCGAGCTACGGGGCCGCTATCTGGCAGAAGTCGTCAGAGGCGCCGGGCTCTTTGTGCTGCCTTCCGACTTGGAGGGATTGTCGCTGGCGCTTTTGGAGGCTATGCAGGAGGGTATTCCGGCGGTGGTTAGCGATATTCCGGTGCACCAGCAGATGATAGGCACTGATCGGGGGCTGACGTTTGAGGCTGGTAACTTAGCTGATTTACAAAACAGCTTGGCGTGGGCGATCGCGCACCCACAGCAGATCAGCATGATGGCACGCCGGGCCGAAAGGTATGTGCGATCGCACCACAACTGGGATAACATCGCCCGCAAGTATATCGATCTGTATGAATCTCTGCTAGATCCGACTATGCATCAGCTTTACCCGGCTCAGATAGGCTCTAAGCGCTTTCGTTAGAGCCGGCACTGGAGCTGACTAGGGCAAATCACTCAGCTAGACAGTCACCCGGCTAACTAAAGCTACGAGATAAATCGTCTGCTAACGCTTGCTCAACTTCATCTGAAAATAGAGGGTTTTAGCCCAGCGAGTGCTTTGATGCGCGCTGCGCGCTAAGTCTCGATACTGCGGCCAAAAGCGCCAAGGCGAGTTCGTCAGTTGGGCTGTGGTGTATCCATAGTCCTGGGCTAACTCAATCACTTCCGGTGCCAGCAAAAAGGCAAAATACGGATCTTCTTGCCACTTCAGTAAAGATTTTCGGTTGAGGCAGCGGGCATCTGGTGCTGGGGGCGTACCACAAAACTTAAACACAGGGTCCAAGGGCGCTAAAGAGGTGGCGAGATCTTCATAGCGAACAATTACCAGGCGATCGCCCACCTGCTCTGCTAGCAGGCGTAGATTGCTGTAGGCTTTGAGCCACTCATACTGCAGTGCTTCTGGCGGCGTCTTCCACCGCCGAAAGGCAGAGTACAGCGTATCGAGCGGATTGCGCACTAGCCCAACTAACAAAAAATCAACCTGATTTTCTAAGCGCTCCATACACTCCACAATCAGCTCTAATGCAGACCACTGCAGCAGATGGTGGGGAGACTTTTCTAAGAAAACAGGCTCGTAGCGATCGCACAAGTGACGCCATCCTTCAAATATCAGCGTTCTATCGTCATTGGGCGGCGTGTAGTTTGGCAGATTGTCGCTCAGCAGCTGGATCAAATCCTGCCGCGCCGCCGCTTGAGGAATCGGGACCTCACTGTCTAGCATGTTTTGCTGGGGCAGCTTGAGAATAGAAGCCGCTTTCACCCAGTACAGGGACTCATTCTCATAGTGGCGCGTCTTTTCAACACACTTTAAATGGGCAGCTTGAGCCAGTAGCCGCTGCACTGCGCTAGAGCCTGACGACTTATTCGAAAGGATCAGAATAGATTTGGACATAGTTGAGCGCTAAGGAGGGGTAGATGTTAAATCAGCCGCTTTCGGGTCCGAATCTGGCGAGTCTGATTCTGGTGGCTCTGAATCTGGTGCTGACGAATCGGCAACGCTATCGCTGACAGTTTCAGAAGCGGCAGCTTTAGCAGAGCGGCGCTGGCGAAACGTGCTAATTAAGTCCCGAGGAACCGCTCGCACAGAAGGCACCAACCACACCAAGCTGTAGCTCAGCGCAAACGCGACACTCCCGACTATCGGTGAAAGCAAACTTCCCAAAATCGGCATCATCGCCGCCAGCGTCAGCCAAAGCGCTGTTGTATAGCGCGGCTGACCGTAGATTTTTGCAAGCGCGCGGTGCAGGACAACGTTGCTGAATATCGTCAGCAGCTCAGCGAGCCCATAGCCCCATAGCGCATGCCCCGAGCGCCCTAGGCTTGGCATCAGCACTGCGCAGCCGACCCATAGCAAGACAATATAAAGCAGGTAGGCTTTAGTCACCTCAGCATTGCGATTGACCGCATAGAGCGCGCCTGAATGCAGATCAAACATGGAGCGGCCCATTGTGGCCAGGGCAATCAGCGGAAAAATATGGGTGCTCTGGATCCACTCGTCGCCAAATAATATTGGCACAATCCAGCTGTCTAGGCAGGCAAACACCGAGCACAGGACGCCGACCAGCAGCGCCTGATAGGCCATGCCTCGGCTGATGGTACTACGCACAGCTGCCGCATTGTCAGTGAGCTTAGCCATCACGCTCATCGCCATTCGCCGAATCACCAGCCGGAGCGTCGAGAGCTGTTCTACCAGGCGGATGGCAATACTGACCAGGCCAGCTGTCTCCGCACCGGCGATGGGCGTGACCAGCACCGGTAAAGTCAGCGATCGCAGGGCCATGACCCAATGGGACAGTGAAAAGGTGAGACCGTATCGCAAGGCCGGTCGTAAAAAGTCCCAGCGCCAGCTCCAGCGCCAGCCGACTCGAAAGAGATATTGGGCGATCGCCAGCGTCACTATTCCTCTCACACAGAGCCCGGCCATTGGCCCCCAGTAGCTCCAGCCCAAGAGCACTAGTGGAATCGCGACGAGGTAGTTGGCCAACTGGGCAAAGATTTCGATGAAGCCGACCTCTGCAAAGGCCAGATTGCGCTCCAGCATTGATACAGAGACACTGGCAATCATCTCGGTGGCAATCGGCAGCGGTAGCCAGCGCACCAGATCAGCGACAGCAGGCTCGCCTGTCCATAGGCCAATGCCAGGTGCACCGAAGAAAAGGGCGATCGCAAAGCCCAAGCTCAAAACATTGAAGAACGCCAACACCTGCTCTGGTGCATCTTCAGGCAGATCTTGCTGCTGCACTAGATAGGCATGCAGCCCTAGTTTGCCGGTCCAGGTCACAAAATAAAAAATACCGAGGGCGTTGACCAAAATGCCGTAGTTTTCGGTGCCCAGCTGTCTAGCGATGACCAAAACGCTGACGACAGAGAGCCCCACTGAAACCAGCTGTCGCAAGGTGAGATAGACGCCTCCTTTGACGACTCTGGCTTTTAGCGACTGCTCTCCCAATGACGACTGAGATTTGCGGGCTTTTCCCCGACGAGCGGATGAGCGATCTGAAGGCTC
This sequence comes from Phormidesmis sp., assembly GCA_049680585.1. Taxonomy (GTDB): domain Bacteria; phylum Cyanobacteriota; class Cyanobacteriia; order Phormidesmidales; family Phormidesmidaceae; genus Phormidesmis. Next base: position 121 of record JBAUIB010000050.1, on the reverse strand, counting down.
AGACATTATCAGGAACTATAAATGGACGATTTGAGCGTGAGTAATCAGAGAGAAGAAGACCCTGGCTCTTCAGCGCGATCGCTGATCGCCACTGTCCGCTCACGCTCCGAAAACCGATAGC
>JBAUIB010000049.1:0-17052 GCA_049680585.1 Phormidesmis sp. | reverse complement strand
GATATAGACGATCTGACAGGTGAAGCACAGCCTGCGCCAGTCACTGACGATCTGATGTCTTTTTAATTGATTCGGCCCTTCGACTTTGAACGGCTTTATACGCTGTTATTTTTTCTCTTTTTACCTGCACAACAGATGGCTCACACATATCCCACAAGACATCGCTGTCAGCTGCTAGCGGCAGGTGCTGTGCTTAGTGCAATACTGTTACCCACGATGAGCTGGGCTCAGGCAGTTACTCAACCTACTGCTCAACCCACTGCTCAGCTGGCCTTTTTTGAGATTACGGTTAATAGTCCACTCGATGGGTCTGCTACGCCTGATGAGGTGCTGACGTTGCGAGAGGCGATCGCACTGACAAACGGCACGCTACCTATCTCCGAACTAAGTGCCGCAGAACAAAGTTTAGTTGTCAGCCAGCCTGCGAACTCGACGATTCGCTTTGACTTGCCTGCTGAGCAAACCACAATTGAGCTGGTCTCTGTGCTACCAGCGATCGCTCAAAGCGGCCTTACTATAGACGGCACCACGCAACCCGGCTACGACGCTGACAAATCTGCTACCGCAGAGATCGCCATTCCCGTGCCAGTTGTCACCATTCGCCCAGCAGACGGCCAAGAAGTTTTCCGAGGGCTAACGGTTTCAGCAGACAACGTTACAATACGCGGTCTGAATCTATACGGGTTCAATTCACCTAGCCGGATTACGAACTCTACGCCGCCAGCCGATATCTTTATCACGCATCTGCCAGCACCGCTGAATCGAGAAACGCCTTTACCTGAAAGCGGTATGAACAGGCAGGAGCAGCCGCCCAAGGGTGTGGTGATTGAACAAAACTGGCTCGGCTTGACTTTAGAAGAAACACTGCCGGATGTGCCCTCTGGATTTGGGGTGTCTGTGTTCGACAGTGTGGGGACAACCATTCGCCAGAACCGGATTGAGTATCACAATGGCAGCGCGGTTATTACCGGACGGCAGGCGGATAATCTGCAAGTGCTAGAGAACATTATTGTTGGCAATGGCCTTGCGGGGATGCCGGATGCGATTCGGCTAGATGGGCAGGTGAATGAAGGGCTGATTTCGAGCAATTTGATCTGTGGGAATGACGGCAGCGGTGTGTTTTTGTTTAAGCCGGATGGGGCGGTGACGGTTGTGGATAACGACATTCGCCACAATGGACAGCGGCTAAGACGGGCGGCGGTGTATGTGATGGGTGATGATCATCAGGTCGTAGACAACGTCATTTCTGATCAAAAAGGGGGCGGTGTGGTGGTCACTGCGTTTGGGCAAGGGCCGAACACGCAGAGCCGTCGTAATGTGATTACGGGCAATCGGTTTAGCCATATCGAAGGGCTGAGCATTGATCTGAATGCAAGACGCGATCGCGCTGCCCAAGACTTTCAGCGCGGCGACGGGCCAAATCCACTACGAAACTCTCACAACCGCCGTCAGGATACAGCTAACAGCGCGGTGAATGCGCCGCAGTTTCTCAGTCCTGAGTTTTTTGTGATTGATGGCAAGGTGGTGATCAAGGGGCGAGCCGATGCGAATAACGAGATTCAGCTCTATCGATCTGTCGGTAGTGAGAAGAGCTATGGGCCGCTTTCAGAGCCTGTGCAAGTGGCAATGGCTGATGAAGAAGGATTGTTTGAATTTGTGTTGGAAGGGTTAGTGGGGGGAGAGGTGTTTAGCGCGATCGCAACTGATCCGCGCTACGGCACGTCTGAACCGGCTGTCAATACTGTAGTGCGATCGCTAGACGGCAGCGCATCTACTATCGCCAGTTCGGTGAGTATGCCACGATGCACCACTGCGCCACCGCCACCCACACCGCCGGCACCATCAGAACCACCAGCACCACCAGAACCACCAGCACCACCAGAACCGCCCATTCCCGAAGAGATTCGCCTAGAGGTACCGCGTAATATTCACTACGGCCTCGACGAAGACTTTATCAATCCCGATAGTGCTGTCGTTCTAGATAGAATCGCAGCCGTGATGCAGCAGTATCCATCGATAATTGTTGATTTGCATGGGCATACTGACTCTCGGGCGAGTGTGGCCTATAACCAAGATTTAGCGCGGCGCAGGGCTGAGAATGCTAGACGCTATCTGATGCGAAAAGGCGTTGATCCTGAGCGGATGACAATTCGCTCTTTTGGTGAGACACAGCTACGGGTAGAAGAAGCAGATCGGGTGAACTATGCGCGTAATCGGCGGGTGGAGTTTGTCTTTAGTGATGTTCGAGGTGTGGATATTACCTTTGTGGATCAAGAAGAGGACTTGCAGATAGAGCAGTAGATATCGTGATGAGCCAAGTAAGAATGGCTAATTAATTTTATAGGAGAGAGCTTGAGATGAATCGCATTGCCCGCTTAGCGGCTAGATTTTTATTGTGTTCCAGTTTGCTAACGCCGGCTTTAATTCTGTCTTCTCTTTTTACGCCTGAAGCTAAAGCGGTCAGCATTGAGCTGACTGGCAGTCGTTCGGTTATTAGCGGGACGGATTGTGATATTGCGACCTATCGCTATCGCACCAATACAATCTACAACGGTCAAGCTCTAGATCTATTGGTCGAAGTCTTAGGTGAAGATAATGAGTATACCAATGGTCCTTCTTGTGTCGGTACGTCTTCAGGAAAACTGGCCGTACGGATCAGGGACAAGGATAGCGCTGATGACGTCGGCTACGTAGAACTGAAAGTTACGGTTGTGGAGAAAGATACAACAACTCCTGTGGAAGTGGATAGATTGACCGTAACGTCATTTGACCTAGATACTAATGCGGGGACTGCTCCTGCCGGGACTGATGATACTTACTTTCAAGCCCCTGATAGTGTTTACATCAGTGAAGACAGTGAAGTTCAATATAGCGGCGGCTCTTTTTTTGGTGGGCAATATCAGGCAAAGCTGAAGGGAACTGACCAAAGAGATTGTAGCGATACACCCGACAATCCTGAAAATGCTTGTCGAGCAAGTGCCGTTTTTACTTCTGGTGATAGTGGTATCAATCGCGTTTCTAGCGTAGTGGTTAGGATGCAAAATGACGATGCCTACGGTCAGCTGGCCCCTGCGGATGAGCCAACTTTTTTTAGGCAATTTCGACTCTCATTTGAGATTGAAGATTTTGAGCCGACGGTTACTGACAACACAGACTACGGGGATGCGCCTAGTAGCTACGGGAGTGCCGGGCATTCTGTGGGAGCCAGTATTGCTCTAGGTTACGGGAATATTCCCGATCATGATGTGGCTTATCAGGCTTCTACGGATGCCGATGGCGATGACAGTGATGCAACAACTGTTGATTATGACGATGAGGACGGCATTCAGCTCGGGGGGCAACCGCTGGATGGTCAATCTTTGACGGCGGGAGCTAGCACTAATCTGAATGTTGCTAGCTTTGGGACGGGCTATCTGAGCGCCTGGATTGATTTAGATGGCGATGGCAACTTTACGGATGCTGATGAGCAAGTAGTAGATGATCTTTCAATCAATAGCACTACTGTAGAAAACACGACTGTCCCGATTGCAATTCCGGCAACTGCAACGGCGGGTAACTCTTACATGCGGTTTAGATTTGCCTCTGCTCAAGGGGTGGGGCCTACTGGGCTGAGTAGTAGTGATGGTGAGGTGGAGGATTATCGGGTTGCGATCGCACAATCAGGCCCTGTCGCTCCATCTGGACCGACCTGTAATATCAACAGTGGCCTTGATTGGAATAACCTGTCCGTCAGTTCAGCACCGTCTACCTTAAATACCAGTCAAGGCGGTGTCGGTATCCAAGTCGATTTTAGTGGTGATGGTTGGAGCACAAGTTCGCCCGCTTCGGGGACTGGCGGAAATGCCCGATCGTTATGGGACGACGATGATATCAACGGAAGCGGAGCCGGAGATAATGCTGTTAACCGCGCCTTTAGCCCCAATGGTGCAATCTACAATCCGAATACAGGCGCTAACGCTCTCAATACGGATGTCACATTTGCTCAAGCGGTTGCCAATCTTCGATTCTCAGTCGCGGATATAGACTTCTCTGATTTTGTGGCTGTTTCCGCAGTGAATCGCTCGGGTCAAACTGTTTATCCCACCATCTACCGAAATTCTGGATTTACCCAAGAGTGGAATATCTATGAATCAGCTGATGCCGTAAATCCGGTCAGTGGCAAGCGCACTGTGGTCGGGAATGGAACCAATACCAACACAGCGGCATCCACAGCCTATTTTGATTTTGGGAATGAAGACATTGTTAGTCTTTCTATTCGCACGGGGTACTTAGATGTAGATGGTTTATACGACACTCCAGACACCGATAACCTTGGCGCTACCAACACAAACCAAAGTAATTCCTTTGTATTTTTTGGAGACATCTTGTTTTGTGTCTCAGATCATGGCGATGCGCCGACTAGCGGTACGGCACCGGACGGCAGTGAAACCAACAATTATGGTGATGCAAGTCACGCTATTCCTACCTCTCCGAACCTCTATCTAGGATCAGTTGCGCCTGATGCGGAATTAAGCGGTCAAGGAAATACCGCTGCTGACGGAGATGACACCGATGGCACTGATGACGAAGACGGCGTTACCCTGCCATCACTGACAGCAGGGCAGAATGCGACTGTTATCGCAGACGTAACAGGTGCTGGGGGATACCTCCAGGGTTGGATTGACTGGGATGGGGATGGTAGCTTTGATACGGGCGAACAGGTTGCAACAGATATTCAAGATAATGAAACAGGCGATACTGACAGTACTGCTGGGGTAATTAGCTTTGATGTCAGTGTCCCCGCAGGTGCGATTATTACGGCTGATACCTTTGCGCGTTTTCGCTGGTCTACTACCCAAGGGTTAGATACCACTACGGCTGCTAGTGATGGTGAGGTGGAGGATTATTCGGTTGCGATCGCATCTCCTCCTATTTCAGGCCCTACTTTCCTCTGTGCTCCCGATCTTTACATTGTCACAGGCAATGTTGAACGACAGCTTTACCGGATCAATCGCTCCGCCGATCCGTTTACCTTTGACCCTATCGGCAATCCCACCACCAGCGCACATTATCCCGAGACCTTTGGCTACAATGCTCTCGGCTTTAATCCCCAAGATAATTATATGTACGGCATTGTAGAAGCCCCTTTTACTCCGCCGCTACCGAGCCCACCATTTAGTAACACGACTGTAGTAAGAATTGACGCCAATGGAGACTTAACCTCCTTAGGCATTCCCCAGCCTGCTGGGGGTAATTCTAACAACGAACTCAGTGAGCTGAACGATACTACCCCTGAAGGCGCTAGCGTAAATACTATCAGCTGGCCGTCAGGTGCCTTCTTACTAGATGGCACCTATGTGGTGGCTTCTAATATCAACAGTGGCGCTATCAACGAAATTTATACGATCGATCTGAGTACCACTCCACCCACTGCCACTCGCCGGGGCCTGTTGCCAGCTGCCTTGGCCGATCTAGCGGTGAACCCACAAGACACGACGCCCAACCGCGTCTATGCCATCACTGAAAACACCGATCGGCTGGTCTATTTTGATGTGACTAATCCAGCCGCAGGCATCACCAATGCTACTCCTCAAGGAACCGGAGTAAATATTAACTACGGCTCTCAGTTCTACGACAACTTTGGCAACCTCTATTTTCGCAGTGCCAGTAACTCTAACCTCTATCGCCTCAATGCAGACGGAGTCGCCGAGTTGATTACCGCTGCTCCCACGGGTAGTAACCATGATGGTGCAAGCTGTCCTGGCATCGACATTGTTAAAGATATCTCTACGACTGCCCCAGTTCCAGCTGGGAAAAACGTCACCTATACTTACCAAGTTGCGAATTCTACTCTCAACCCAGTGACCATTACCTTTGCCGATGACTTGCGAAGTGTCAGCGACGCTATCGGAACCGCTGATGATGAGAGCGCTGTGCCTGTTAACGGCGTATTCACGAGTACAGGGGATGTCATCCTAGCCAATGCTAGTGGGACACCTGTTCTCAGTAACAGCGATCAGACTTTAACGATTCCTGATTTGACCATTTCTCCTCAATCGATTGCAACTATCGAAGTAACGGTGACAGTTCCGACCAGCGCATCGCCCGACACTTACTACAATCAGGCCACAATCAGTGCGTTACCGTTAGATTTTCCGACTCAAATTTTGTCTGACTATTTGCCAGGCACTATCTTCAAAGAGCCGACACCCCTTGAGGTAACAGAGCCAGTCGCGAGCGATCCTGAGATGCTCTTGGTGAAGCGGATTACGGCGATTAATGGCGATCGCACTACAAACCCCAACGACAGCACTGCACTCGATCAATTTGTTGATGACACGACATCTAGCAGAGCCGCTGAAGACAACAATGCCGCTTGGCCCGCTAACTATCTTGTCGGCGCATTTGATGCGGGCATGACGCGACCTGGCGATGAGATTGAGTACACGGTCTATTTTCTCAATAGCGGTGATGTAGCTTTGCCTAGTACGGTGATTTGCGATCGCATTATCGGTGAACAAACCATCGTTCTCAATGCCTACGGCATAGGCCAAGATATCGAATTCCAGCTAGGCACCAACGCCGTCCAATACTTCACCTACGCCAGCGACATCGCTGATAGAGCCGAATACTTTGCCGATAGCACCACCGCCCCGACAGACTGCTCCCTCAATGCGATCACAGGGGGCATTGCCGACAACGGCACCTGGCGACTAGCGCTTACTGGCACTGGCAGTTCAGTTCAGAGCGACTTGTCCGCCCTCCCCAGCGAGTCAGATGCCCCGGTGGATGATAGTTACTACGGCTATATGCGTTTCCGCACGCGGATAAATGAGTAATCTTTGTCAGTCGATATCCTCGCTGCTAGGCTGAGCCAAAGCTGATGCGTCTAGTTCACCGCTTTAATAGGATTCCGCCATTTGCAGCCAGGAAACCTAGCAAAATCAGTATCCGTTGTACAAATTTCCAAACCATGCTCCATCGCCAAGACGGCCAAATGTGCATCTGGTACAAGATTTGCAGTTGCCTGAGTATCTTTCAGTAATTGGCTCAAGAGAATTTGATGCTGGTCAGTCGGTTGCGGTATCCAGATATTTGGCAGCGCTAACCACTCATCCACCTGGGTCCAGGCAACATCGATACTCAAAGGAGATTTGTAAATTCGTGGATTGGTAACAATCCTTAAAAAGGCTAGTAGACTTGGCCACGGTAGCCCAACCCGAATAGAATCGTTAATCTGTTGTTCAAGCCAAGCAACAGCAGTCTCGTGCTGCGGATAATCTTCGACCTTTGAATAAAGCAACAAATTAGCGTCTACTAGAATCAAATTAGTCCCCCTCAATGATGTCTAGAATCTCGGCAACATCGTCAATATTCATGACTTTCGCCCCAAGTTTCACAGGTTGAATACGATAGGGATCTCTAGGCTTGGCGATAGGTGTTTCTAACTGATCGAGTCCAGCTCTTAAAGCTGCATTGACAGCCTCCTTGAAGCTAGAAAAACCAGATAACCGTTTTAATCGAACAGCTACGTCATCAGCTAATGTCAGTGTGGTACGCATACATCAAATCATACTAAACCTGATGCCTTGATGATAATGATTCTAATCGAATTGAGCAAGTAGTTTTGCGTCATGGGCTAAAATTTAAACCAACTTGATCGCCCGAATGACTCCTCAAGACGGCAACACTACCTTCTATGCTGGCCCAACGCTGCGCCCCAGCTCACAACTGCCATGACTGCACGAACCTTACCCTCTGTCCAGCCGCTGACCATTGAGTGGGAAAGACTTCCCGAAGACTTTGTCCTACCTGATGATCCTGTGGAAAATATTCTGCAACCTTACCTAGCAGCTGCTTTAACCGACGCACTCGATACCGCAGGGCTGATTACAGCAAAGCAGCTAGTCGCTTCTAACTTTGGCCTAGTTGCTACCGTCAATCAAAAGATCGTCATCAAAGCCCCAGACTGGCTATATGTTCCGCAAGTTAATCCGGCAGGGGAGGTGCGTCGTAGCTATACGCCTATCCTTGAGGGTTCAGCAGTGGCTGTGGTGATGGAATTTCTGTCAGAAACTGAGACGGGCGAGTATTCCACACGACCCATCTATCCTTATGGGAAGCTGTACTACTACGAACAAATTTTAACGATTCCTACCTATGTGACCTTTGATCCTAAAACGTCATTCCTAGAGGTTCGTCAGTTGCCGCAGGACGCTCCAGGAAATCACTACGTTGTCCAATCAGCAAATGAACAAGGGCGCTACTGGATTCCAGAACTGCGACTATGGCTCGGCGTATGGCACGGAGAACGACTAGGAATGGTCGCTCACTGGCTGCGATGGTGGGATGAGGCAGGCAATTTGCTGCTGTGGAGTTCAGAAAGGGCCGAGCAGGAGCATCAAAGGGCCGAGCAGGAGCATCAAAGAGCTGAGCAGGAGCATCAAAGAGCTGAGCAGGAGCACCAAAGGGCTGAGCAGTTAGCAGCGAAGCTGAGAGAACTCGGTATCGAACCAGACGTTTGAGCTTGAATCTACATACCCCAGATGTGTATGGGTTTGTCTTGATAAAGTTCAACACGCTCAAAAAGCTTTTCGTCCCAGCTCACTTGAGGATTTCTGTTGAAACAAATCAAATGCGCCTCTTCGGCACCGGATTTATCAGCATAGTCTGCCGTTTGCGCTAATCCTTCTACCACAGTGGCTTCTAAGGACTTACGCAAAATCTTCAGCTCCAGCACAATGCGCTGCACAGGGCCGAGAAACCCTTTGCTCTCATCTAGCGGCCACTCAATGAACAAGTCTGTGCGTCTGCGCCCTAATCCATACTCCCTGGTTAATCGTCCACCACCGTTGAGAATGCGCTGTAAAAAGGCTTGTAGCAGCAGCTGGGGACCGGCTTCTTTGTAGTCAAAGCGTTCGATCCAGGCTTCACTGTTCTCCCTGAAAAACTGTTGAAATGCTCGCAGCAGCTTAGGCATATCTAAGCGGTGTTCCTCATTTACATACCATTGCTCTGCCTGGGAAATGCCCATCTGCCAGCCCCAGATTAGCTCTCGGGGAATAATCTCCTGATAAATAGGATTCGCAATCTGGGTTTCACCATTGATAGTAATTGTAATCAGGCCCAAATCTCTTGTATAGTCTGTGTCTGCCGGATTGAGACTGTCGGCACTCTCTGTCTCTTTTAAAAGCGTCGCAATGACTCGATGTACCCGAGGCTCTTTGAGTTTGTCGGTGAGCTGATCGAGATGAGTGTCGCGCCGCCGAATCAGGTCTTCGCGGGCTGTTTTCATCAGCTCTAGAGTGATAGTTTGGGTGCGATCGCGTCCCCCCTTATGCTCAAAACAAGCCTGATAGGCCAGCGCATTCACTAGCCAAGGCTGACCCTGGGTTTGCTGCCAAACGTAATCCAATGCCTCTGTTGCAAACGCCTGCCCGGTCAGCTCCGTATGTTGTTGCAGTAGCGCCCTCACCTCCGATTCTACAAAGCTGCCTAGTCGAAGCGATTCGGCCTTAATATTAAAAGCACTGCCCCCGGTAATAATATCCTGCCCCGAGGTATGAATGCGATAGTCGCGCACATCCCGCACGCCGCAGAGAATCACCGAGAGCGGAAATCTCTGCGGCCTTTGTGTATAGCCTGAGCGCAACTGCCGCAGCAAAGAAATTAAAGTATCGCCGACCAACGCATCGACTTCATCGAGCATCAGGACAATTGGGCGCTCTGTCTGAGAGGCCCAGCGACTGAGGACTTCTGCCAGGGCACTCGTACTATCTTGAGTCGCTAAGACCTCGTCAACAATCGATAGTAGTTCTAGATTCTGAAGATAGTCGCGTCCTCTATATGCAATTGACCGACAGATAGTCGTCATGGCTTGGTCAACATTATTCCGTGCAACCTGAGCAGCCTCGACGTTGACGTACAGCGCTTGATATTGCCCTTGAGCATTCAGATAGTCCATCAGGGCTAGCAGACAGGAGGTTTTACCGGTTTGCCGGGGGGCGTGGAGAACGAAGTATTTGCCCTGAGTAATCAACCGCAGGATATAGGCTGTGTCCCAGCGCGTCAGCGGGTCGATTAGGTAGTGCCAATCGGCGCGGACGGGGCCAGCGGTATTAAAGAAGCGCTCTGGGGGCGAGAATTGCATGGCGAAAAAGCGACAGGGGCTCGCTTTCTATCATGACTCAAAATTGAGATTAGCAGTGAGTTTAGGCGCGCGATCGCACGTTCAGTAAGTCATCTCCGCAATGAAACTGAAACGATTTTTCTTGCTATTCGGGCATGTTAACCCAGGTGCCGACATCGACAGTGGTTAGACATTTTTGGACCGCCATTAACTCACTCGATGTCTGTTTTTGCTCTCTTTTCTCTCTGTACTCATGCAAGCTAAGTTTTGGGACCAAGCCACTCTTCTTTTCGTAACTGGGCTGGTAGCCAGTAGTGCATTGGGAAATCTGCGCCCGCTATTGGCGGCTTCGCCCGCTCCCAGCACCCTTATCGAAAATCAAGCGACGGGGAGCTTTGTTGACCCCACCGACAACAGCACTCAATCTGTTGAATCGAACGTTGTACAAGTCATTGTTGCAGAGGTGGCTGGCGTCACGGTGGACAGCAGCGGCTACAGCGAACCGACTGATGGCACGGTGAATGAAGGCGATACGGTCTATTTCAGTTTTGTCATTACCAATGTGGGGAATGACCCTACCCAGTTTTTTATTCCGGGTGCGGCAACAATCTCAAACGGGACGGCAAACGGCGATATTCAGGTGATTGCGTATGATCCAGATGGGTCGGGCACATCAGTCACCAACTTAAGTGGTAGCAATATTACGGTGCCGTCTAGCGGAGATAACACAGGGGATCTCTCGGGTATGCCCAACAATGGCTCAATTCCGGCTGGGGGCAACATCACGGTGCAAGTGCCGGTGACGGCTGGCACGGCTGGGTTTGATCTGGAAGTAACGCTGGGCGATACGGCTGCGACCGATGGTCAGAATGAAGCGTATGTGGCAGGCACGAATGATGTCTATACGCAGGATAATACAGGGACAGACAATGGCGATACGACAGGTGCGCCGATCAATGGGGAACGGGAAGCGGAAGATAGTTTGACGGTTGCGATCGCAGACCCAGTACTCCCGCCATTTGCTGTCTGCCCGATCGATGCTTACCAAGTCAAGGGAGGTCAAAACGTAGACTCACGGTTTCTGGGTATTGACCTGGTGACGGGCGTTGAAACTATTTTAGACAATGACCTGGATACCAATGTCAACGCACTTGGTTTTAACCGAAAAGACAGATACTTTTATGGCATCGACATCAACACCGATCGCCTAATACAGATTGGGAGTAATTACGAAGCTCGCGATCTAGGTTTCGTGACAGGACTGCCTAGGGGTAGTAATAACGCCACACAATATGACGCTGGAGATGTGGACAAAGACGGAATTCTATACACGCTCAGCGATCGCAACAACACACTCTACCGAATAAATGTTGATTCCAGTTCGGCTAGCTTTAAGACCCTCTTACCCTCGCTACCTTTGGGACTACCAGCCAACACGCTGAATGATATTGCGTTTCATCCCAACGCCAGCACAGATGGTAAGTTCTATCTCTTTAGCGTAGGCCGCAACGGTCTGCTTTACCAAATCGATCCCGATACTGGCTCACCTCAGTCGCTAGGTAGCGTCGGTGTAACGGGTGGATTCGGCGCAGTCTATTTTGATGCAGCAGGCTTTTTCTACATCTCTGATAATGACACTGGTAACATTTATCGGATTGACCTCACTAATCCAGACAACCCCTTACCATCGGCTGTTTTGTTCTCTCAGGGGACAGCCTCTAGCTTCAATGATGGGGCACGCTGTGCAGCCGCTCCGATCGAGATTGATTTCGGTGATGCGCCAGATTTGGGCAGTGGCGGTGCAGGAGATTACAACACTCTGCTGAGCAGCGGTGGGCCTCGTCACAGTATAGACAATGTGACTTTTTTGGGCAGCGGTGTGAGCAGTGACACGGATGGCTTTGCTGACGGCGCTGATGATAACGGCGATGCTAGCGATGATGCCAATGACGGCGGCGTGCAGCTGAGCGGTACCACGCTTCAGGGACAGACTCTGACCGCAGGTGATACGCTGACGCTAGACGTGACCACCGCTGGCAATGGCGTGCTCAATGCCTGGATTGACTGGGACGGTGACGGTGAGTTCGAGAGTCCCGATGAACAAATTGCCACCGATACCAATGTCTCTGGTGGGACATTGAGTGTAACAGTACCTGCTGGAGCCACAGTTGGCACTACATATGCGCGTTTTCGCTACAGCTCAGATACGGGATTAGGGCCGACGGGCGCTGCTAGTGATGGTGAGGTGGAGGATTACAGGATTGCGATCGCACCTTCTGCAGCTGACATCAGCGGCACCGTCTACGACGACGACAATCTCAACAACACCTTTGACCCTAGCGAACCCAAGATGCCAGCAGACATTACAGTGCGTCTGCTGAGCAGTGACGGGGCTATCGAAGTTGCAACAACGACAACGGATGCCAATGGCGACTATCTCTTCTCAGATATTGCACCGGGGACCTACCAAATCCAGTTAGAAACGACCGACCCCGATATTACCGTAGGGTACTCCCTGGGTACGCCCAATCCGCTTACGGCAACAGTCAGCGGCAGCGACCTAACCAACAACAACTTTGGCTTTGATAACCCTCGCGCGGGCACCGGATTCTCTCCCTTTTGTATAAACACCTATGGTGAAGTCTACGTTGGCGAAGGCAGTAGCGGTAATATTATCTATGCCATCCAAGGAGACTCTGGAGCCGTTACGACGCTAACAAGTACTGCCTTGGCCTTACCGAACTCCCTGGCAACTGACTACCTCTATCGTGTAGTTTACTACGCTGAAAATAGCGGGATCTACGCTTGGGATGCGATCAACAACGTTCATCAAAGACTGTCAGATATCAATGGCAACACGGACGCTACAACGATGCCAGGCAATCCTGGATTTAGCTCTTTAAGTGGCGGTGGTGGCGCTTTCTACGATGGCTCGTTGTACTTGGGTGTGGACAATGGTTTGGGTGGCGGTGGCGTTTTCGAAATCTATCGAGTGGATTTTGTTCCAGGGTCTGAAGGGAGAACCATTCAAAGCATCACCGCTTTGGGAATTAACGGTCCCTCAGCTGCTGACGGTGACCTCAGTGACGGTGACTGGGGTGACTTTATCATCGGTGACAACGGTGTGATCTATGGCTCCAGCGGTGGGACTGCCAAATTCTGGAGCTACGACCTCGATACCGGTACGTATACGGATCTAGTTGATACGTATTCCACACCATCTCAGCTTGCCAAAGATGGACAGGGCCGTCTCTTTGCTCTGCCCAACGCGGGAGCCAGTGCGACTACTATTGTTCCAATCGAAATTGTGGGTAATTCTATTCAAACATTAGGTGATCCTAACTCCATTTCGCCAGCGCGAGGCGCTGATGCAGCTGAATGTGTGATCGGTCGCTCTGCCATCGGCGATCGCGTTTGGGATGATCTAGACGGCAACGGCACTCAAGAGCTGTTAGAACCTGGCATTGCGAATGTGACTGTTGGCCTCTATCGAGATGTAGATGGTGATGGGGTGCTCGATTCAGGAGACCCATTGCTAGCCACTCAGCTCACGAACAGCAATGGTAACTACGACTTTATCGATCTGATCTTTGGTAACTACATCATCAAAGTGCTAGAGGGCACTCCCGAGGATGTAGATGGCACGAATGCGCTAGAGGGTGGACTGCTCACGACGACCAGCACAACTCCAGGTGGCGAAGCTGCTGTGACTTTGCCACCTGGCATCATAGACTATAACGATGCTGATTTTGGCTACCAGCTACCTGTGCCTCCGCAAAATCCAAATATGCTGCTGGTGAAGCGAATTACCGCTATCAACGGCCAAACAACAAACCCCAATGACAGTACGCCTCTCAACACAGTTTTAAATGACGGCGTTGCTGACTCGGCTGACGACAACAGCAACTGGCCTGCTAGCTATTTAGTCGGTGCGCTCAATGGCGGATTGGTCAGCCCTGTGAGTAATAATCTTGCCGATACTGTTGAATATAGTATCTACTTTCTCTCCGCGGGTGAGGCGATCGCCCAAAATGTGTTGGTGTGCGATCGCATCCCTCAATACACTAACTTCCTACCCGACTCATACGCAGGCATTCTCGCCGCCGATCCTCTCAGCACGCAGCCGAATCCCTTGGGCATTGCTTTTTCTTTTAACGGCAGTGAAGTAGCGCTAACCGGCGCAAACGATGGCGATGCAGGCTACTACTTCCCAGCGAATACAGAGCCCAGCACGCTGTTTTCTGATATCGACTGTGGTGGCACTAATGACAACGGCGCGGTAGTCGTAGACCTAGGCGACTTGCCACCCGCAACAGCAGCAGGCGATCCAGCAAACTCGTTTGGAAGACTCCGTTTCCAGGTAGAGATCGAATGAGGCAAAACAGTCAACGGTAAAATCACTGCAACACTCTCTTTGTTTTGCTTGCTATTTGATTCTCTTCTCGGTGCAACCACTCAATTGCAGCCTCGCAAAATACCCGGACATATATCAACAGAGCTTGTAAAATACAACATTCATGATTTCTTCACTGAAAAAAATCCGTTCAACAGTTCCAAACACTATGGCACCGTTGTCGCTGCTATCGAAGACACTGCTTGCTTTCTGATGTACCGTTTTCTGATGTAAGGTCGAGCGATATCGTTTTCGGAAAACATTCATGGCGACGACAACAACATTTGCTATCACGCTTGACTCATTAGCTGTCAAACTGTTCGTTGTCTTAAGCCTATGTCTTCACAAACGCATCTTTTCGACCTTGAAGCCAAACTCTACCCGCTTAAACTCTATCCGCTCAAAATCTCAAAGTTGTTATTGTCTTTTTTGCTAGCAGGGACTTCATCCCTTGATGTCGCCGCAACAGCTGCCGTCGAAACAGAAGCAGCGGGCGCTCCTCATGACGGCGATACGACCTTCCACCGGCAAGAGGCCAGCGCCAGCCAAAGCGCACCCGTTGCACTAGCCGATAGTGGACCCAACGTATCAGGCGGTCCTTTTTTCTGCGACTCTACTTTTTACATCAGCATCGGCCCTGACGACGGCAGCAATCAACAGCTCTACGACGTCGATAGATCGGGCGAAATCTACACCTTCACCCCTATCGGTCCGCCCACTAACGCAGGTAGCATTTACCCCACCACCTTTGACTACAACGGCCTTGCCTACAATCCTATAGACAACTATATGTATGCCTACATCTATCGCTCTGATGCCAGCACCGGACCATTTAGCCCGCGCAACATTCTTAAAATAGGCAATGATGGCGTGGCTGAGTCCTTGGGCATTCCCGTGGGGCCACCGCTAGGGTTTAACTACTTTGCGGGCACGATTTTATCTGATCAAACCTATGTGGTCGGTGCGGGTAACCGATTTGCCTCTATCGATCTTTCCACCAATCCCCCCACTGTTATTCACGCCGAAGATACCGTGGCAGGGCTCGATATCAACGATATTGCGGTAGACCCACGGGTGCCGGTTTCGATATTGGGCAGCCAGGTGTATGCCATTAATGAATCTGGCAATGAAGCAGATAGGCTAGTTGTTTTAGATGTGACGACCTTTCCGCCTACCATCGTCCGCGAAGCACCCAACCCTACTGGCTTCAACCACAATGCGGGCTCTCAGTTTGTGGATGCATTTGGCACGCTGTACTACCGCAGCGGGACAACAAGCGACATTTACGAAGTAGACACTGACCAAAATAGTCCTACCTACGGTGTCGCGACGAAGGTAACGAGTGCTCCGCCAGGGTTCAACCACGATGGGGTGAGCTGTTTGTTTGTGATCGCTATGAAAAAAAGAGTACTCGATACCGACAACATGCCGATTGAGAACGCGCCTGCTGGCACCGTTGTCAGATACACCTACGAAATTGCGAGCGGTAATGTCAATGGCCTCACAGATGTGACCTTTGAAGATGATCTGCGCAATGTCGCGACTGGCATTCCGCTCAATAGTACTTTCATTGGCGATGCCACCGTCTCGAATGGCTCTGGCTCAGTCGTGTTCAGCAATGACGCTCAGACCCTGCAAATCAACGACCTGACGCTGCCACCTCAGTCGCCTGCCACCCCCAATGCTGAAACCGTTTTAATTACAGCAGATGTGCTGCTCAACGAAGACCTATCGCCTGATGTCTACGCTAACCAAGCATTTCTGACTAATTTGCCTTTTCAGTATCCCCCCGCTGTACCGTCGGACGACCCAAGAACGATTCCAAATGAAGACCCGACCTTGCTGACGGTAACAGAGCCGGTTGCCAGTGATCCTAATGTCCGCCTAGTAAAACGGATCACGGCTATCAACCCAGATCTGGCTGAGGCCCAACGCTTTAACAGCAGCTATGTGGATGTAGGCGCGCCCGATGATGATGATAATGCCGTAAACTGGCCCGGCCCTGAGACCGCGGCTACAATTGGCGGCGGCATGGTCGAAAGCTACCTGCCTGGCATTGTCGATGCTGATGCCAGCGGTGCGACGGCTCGTCCAGGCGATCGCCTCGAATACACAATCTCGTTTTTATCTGACGGAGATGCGGCAGCGCAAGATGTGCGGGTGTGCGATCGCATCCCTCAATACACTCGCTTTCTACCCGACTCATATGCTGGTGCGATCGCTGCAGGCCCACTCAGTACACAGTCCAACCCTCTCGGTATTGCCCTATCCTTCAGCGGTAGTGAAGTCGCGCTAACCGGCGCAGACGATGGCGATGCAGGCTACTACTTTCCGGCAAATACAGAACCTAGCACCCTATTTCCCGGCATTAACTGCGGCGGAGCCAACGATAATGGTGCAGTCGTTGTGAATTTGGGTAACTTACCGCCAGCGACAGCAGTGGGTGAGCAGATAGATTCTTTTGGGAATCTACGCTTTCAAGTAGAAATTGATTAGGTCAAAGTTTTTATCTCACAAGCTGAACAACACGCTACTCTCCTTAGTCCTGCTG
>JBAUIB010000048.1:0-22102 GCA_049680585.1 Phormidesmis sp. | reverse complement strand
GTTGTGCTCGATGCCAACACGCTCACCTGGAAGCAATTAGGCAAATGGTCGCCGCCCGTAAACATGACCCAGCAGGACCAAATTATAGAAGCACTCAAAAAATTAGGCTCAGCGAGCATTGAGCAGCTACATGAGGAAACTGGAATCCCTAAAAAGTCCCTCTACGAGCAGGTTTCACGCTTAGTCAACAGCGAGGATGCAGGTTCTCAGCTGGTCAAAGAAGGGACGAAACGAAAATATACATATCGCCTTGCGCTATTCAACACTATTCAACAGTTGAATAGCGTGTTGAATAGTGATTCTTCTTGTCAGCAAAGCGATAGAGGCCCTATTCAACAAAATATAATTTGTAGTGAAGAAAGTGTCTCACCCGAAATTTCGACCACCTCGACTGTCACACTGGAGGTGGTCGAAAATTTTGAGAAAAAGGTACCCCCCACGAAGGGGAAAAGTGTTGAATATAGCCTAGAAACCGCGCCGTATAAGGAAAGCTATATTCAACACGCTATTCAACGCCCTCAAATTTGTGGAATAACTTCAACCACTACCCAAGCTGAAAATACGTCAAATGATGTGACAGTTGAGGAGGGTCAAAATTTAGAGGTGAAAACGGTAACACAGCGATACCGTTCTGACCCACCGATTCAGCCGGGTGATCGCGTCTATTACAGAGGCGGAAAAACGGACATGGCGCGAGTCTGCGGGCGCAAAAAACTGACAACAGACTCAGTTACCGACGGCATCGCGGTTGTGAGCCATTCCGGTTGGCAAGTCACACAGTCGATTGATGTCACCGAGCTAAAGCTGTGCAAGTAGATGGCAGAGCAACGGCGTAAACGAGGGCGACGCGGCGGCGTAAACGTGAGTACTCGCGACGATATCCTGCGGCTACGTTGGACATACGCAGGCCGACGTCAGCAAATATCACTCTATCTGCCTGACATACCTGTCAATCGCCAGCTAGCGGAGGAAAAGGCCAGACAGATAGAGCGCGATATCGCTACCGGCGACTATGACCCAACCCTTGAGAAATACAAAATCCATCCGCCAGCTATTTCCAGCCCATCCGACCGTCCGCCTACAGTCACCTTGTTTGATTGGTTCACTGAGGAAAAGGCAATTGATGGCGTCAGCGGCCAATCCATCTCGACTAAGTACCGGGCCTTGCGCGCCAACATTGCTCGTCTTGGCCGCGATATCCTCACCGTCACCGATGCTCGTGAGCTGGTGCAGCTACTGCGCGATCGCCAGTCACCGCTAATCGCCAATCAGAATTTAGTGATGCTCAAAACCTTCGGCAAATGGCTGGTAAAGCATCGATATATAGCCAAGAACGTTTTTGAGCCGATCCGTCCTAAGAAGGGTTCAGCGCTACGAGTGCAGAACCGAACCCCGTTTAGTCGTGAGGAGCTGTCACAGTTTTTAGAAACTATGAGGAATCATCCAACCGCCGCTCACTACTACGATTTTACCGTTGTCCTCTTTTCACTGGGCCTGCGTCCATCCGAAGCCATCGGCCTACGCTGGCAACACATCAATCTAGGTCGGCGAAAAATTACCATCGGCGAATCGCTCAGCCGCTCACCGGATGGCCGTACATCTGGCAGAGCAAGGCAGCGCAAAGGAACCAAATCAGGAAACGTCCGCATACTGCCAATGAATGATCGCCTATGCGACTTATTCCGCTGCCGGTGGCACTCAGACGCTGAGCCTGATGAGCTGATTTTCACTGCAGTCAACGGCAAGCCTATTGATGATCACAACTATCGCGAACGCTACTGGAAGCCTGTCTGTGAGGCGGCGGGTATTCCTTACCGCCCGCCCTACACGGCTCGCCACACCCTACTAAGCTATGGCATTGAATATGAAGGTTGGACTCTATCACAGGCCGCATTCATCGCTGGTCACACAACTACGCGCATGGTTTCCGATACCTACGGACACCTCATGGATGTGCCAAATTTGCCAGATTTGGGAGAGTAAAGCCTTAACTGCACCCTAACTGCACCCTATTGCACCTTAACGACAACAGCCGTCCTCCGAAGAGAACGGCTGTGATCCTTGTATAGCAAATATTTTGCCAATCGGAGCGGCGGGATTTGAACCCACGACCCCTACTACCCCAAAGTAGTGCGCTACCAAGCTGCGCTACGCCCCGAAGCGTTAATTTGCCTATCAAGAATAGCATACCCCTGGATATTGCTCACGCCCAGAGAGAACAGGGAAAAGCCTAAGGACACAAAACAGTCCTGAGGACGGGTCTGAGGAATACTGTGAGTACGAGCGATCGCCAGCCATTGTCTCAAGTTAAAAAGTCTGAATTTCTAAAGTCTGAATTCCCCGGTAAGTTTTGACACCTTATAAATAAAGACAGGATGGTCCTAAGAGCTGTCCTCAAGATAGTTCTTAGGACTAGTTGACGGACTGTCCTTAGGACATGCTATGATGAGCTTAAGCAAAAGACTTGAGGGTTTAGGGGGAACGGCTTCCACTGGTGGGTAAAGCCCCTGCTGGCGTACACTTGCCAGAATGACTAAAAGTCCGCCACTGCGATCGCTCAAACAATCGCTGCCTAAACAGCGACGTTTAAACGGCAAAGTGGTGCCAGTGCTAACATCACCGACACCACTATCACCATCGTCATCACCGCCACTAACCGAGTGCAAGATGAGTTGCATGCTCAGTTACATGAATGATACTTGGCTGACTGCCATCAGCTGATATCAAATGGCTACATACTAAAAACACAAACCGGGAGCTGACAAAATTGTTAGCTCTTTTTTTATCTTATCTTTTTGATACGCATTAGGCCAGCTTTGTCTTAGTCAGTTTACCGGTTCCGCAGATCTTTCGAAACGAACCAGCCTGCTTCACCACCAGAGCGAAAGCCCGCTCGATTGAAAGCGAACCCTGCTTCAAAAAAGGTCTGCCCGTAGCTTTCGATTTCTTCGGGGTCTAAACTTAAAAGATCAGCGAGTTCAGAGGTTCTGAGCTTCCACTTTCCACTCGCCGCTTTTTCCAAAGACTCGTAGTAGGCCAAAGGATCTGCAGGTCGTATTTGAGCTGCCATCTCAGCTGCAAACGCGTTGAGCAACTTCAGCATATCAGGCTGGCTAAATGATAGTCCGCCTGCCGCACCAACAGCACCCTCAAAAGTTTGGACAGAGCCGTCATCGCTCGATTTTCCGGGGTTAAGTCCCTTGCGGGCGATGAATTCGGCAATGTTGCCACCGATCTGAATAAACGCGTGTAGCTCGTCGAGTAAGGCAATTTGTTCGGCGTTGACATACGCGCGGTTGCCAATCTTTTCGCGCTCAATGCCCAAGTCGGACATACGCTTGTAAACGGCACTTCTCGCCAGCTTGTAGCGCTGAACTAGCTGGTTGACTGGAATACGGTCAATTTTGCCATCACTCATTACCTATTCTCCAGACAGTCCTCAGGAAGCTCCATACACTATCCTTTAGACAGTCCTCAGGAAGCTCTCAATACATACTATCTCCTAGACAGTCCTTAGGATAGGCTGTGTACATACATTTGTACCTTTCCGAAAGGATTGAGAAGTTTGCGAGCTGCTAGAGAATCACTATAGAAAGTGCTTGAGCTTGGCTGCTATAGCGTTTGTCACTTGGCTTGAATACATTTTTTCTGGCAAAAGCCTTACATGACAACGGGCCAAGTGACTCGCGGTGTACGAATGCATCCGCATACCGCTATATTTCGGAAGCGATCGCCCGGATTAACTTCCAGATATCAGCTTGGTCTAACACAATGCCTGAAGACAGCTCTACTAAACCGATAGTGGAAGGATTAGCAGTAGAAGAAGACGCCTCAGCAAGTTTCTTAGGGTGCTTGAGCAGGCGAAATTCGGCAATATTGCCACCTTCTTTAATGCATTCGTGTAGGTCATCTAGTAACGCAAGCTGCGCATGACTCACGTAGGAACGAATACCGACTCTTTTAGCGGTGATATTCAGTCCTTTCATTCGTGTGTAAACAGTTGTCTTAGCCAATTCATAACGAGCAAAGAGTTTTGCAACCGGAAACCAGTCAGCTGTCTTCTCATCCTTGCTCTGCATACGAACAGTTCTCGAAAATCTATATCTATAGTATATCCTGAGGATAATCCTCAGGACAAGGCGAAATATGGATGTGAAGATGATCAATAGCCGTCAATAGCCGTATGACCAGCGAGCATAAAACCCTCGAACATCGATGTGGGTGAAAATAGAGGAGCTGGCTAGGCCGCCTCGAGAGCCCCACCACTTGTTTAAGTTGGCATACACGGTGTAAGAGTGCATCCCGATGACTACAAAGTCGATGGCATCACCCGATAGATGGCGAGAGTACTTAGCGCCGCCAACTGCACGGTTTGAAGCCGGATCGCGATACCAGGAATTCACACGGATAGGGCGATCGCCCAACCGAGAGCGCACTTCTTCCATCACCCGAGCGACTCGGATAATGCCGTAGACGACGCTGCGACTCACTGGAATGCGGCTGCCATTTTTGGTCGCCTCTGCCCAGGTAAAATGACCGTCCGGAATAATCGGCTCTGATAAGAAAAAGGTGCTGCTAAAGCCGGGTAGACGAAAGGGCCCTGTTGGTTTGTCTCCACTGGGCTCAACAGGATCTGGGGTCGGTTCAGGATTGGTCTCAGGATCGGCGGCTGGGTCATCCTTATGCGGCGTATTGCCAGACGGATTACCTTCAATCACAATATCGGGAGCGTAGGCATACCAGTTTTTTTGGTTGCGATCGCCCAGACCGGTGGTTGCGAGCGACACTCGCACATGGTTACCAGTCGCTTTTTCACTATCAACCAATTCGAACTCCGTGCCGTTTTTGACAAAGATCTTTTCTGAGCTAGAGAGCTGACTGGATAAAATAGGCTTGAGCTTAAAGAGCGTATCGCTCACAACCTTGAGCTTGATAATAGAGCCGCTGACCCGCACGTCAGGCTGATAGGCATACCAGGTGTTGCGGTTGAAAGGGCCTAAGAACTTATTAGCCAGCGCCACCTTGATGTGATTGTCCGCTGCTGGCAAATATGACTGCAAATCGAACTGCGTGCCGTTCTTAACAAAGACCTTTTCCGAATCTGAGAGCTGAGACGATAGGATGGGACGCTGCTTGAAAAGCGTGTCGCTGACCACAAAGAGCTTGACTGGCGAGGCTTCTATTTCAATGTCGGGATTATAGGCATACCAGACTCGCTGATTATTACCAAAGGTTTGGTTAGCCAGCACAAGCCTAGTGTGGCTACGCTCAGCCTCGGTATAGGAAACTAGCTCAAATTCGGTCCCGTTCTTGACAAACACCTTTTCCGAATTCGAGAGCTGGCTCGACATCTTGGGACTGAGCTTAAAAAGCGTGTCGCTGACAACTTTAACTTTCACTGTAAACCCAGCTCCCTAATAAATAATGTAGATGCTATAGCGATAAGGCCGGTCGGGTAACAACGCCCGCTAAAGGTCAATCTAGCGCCTTGTCACCCCACATAAAATAGCAAAAGTTGTTTTGTTTATAAACTTTGAGACTTTAAACGCTCACATCTTTATAAGGAATACCTTGCTGAGACGCCTAAGGCTGAAGCTGAGCGAACGGCGGCTGGCTCAGCGCGCTTAGTAGCTCAACCACGGTTTCGGCTGGCCATTCTCCTTCCCCGCCGCGCCCCGTTAGCAAAATAAACCGGAGGCTGTATTTATCCGGAAAGCCCTCGGCCTCCATCCAGAGCAGCCGTGTTTCTTGCTCACAGGTCAGCCTTTCTTCTGCCATCAGCTGCTGGCTCATTGCCGCCATCGTGCTGGCTAGCTGCTGGGAAATTCGGCAAAAATCTGAGAATTCAGCGGCACTCAGCTCAATTGCCCAGCCCGCCCCCGCTACTAGTCCCTTGAATTGCTCAGCTGAAGGGTTCCAGCCCAATCGCCAGCCGTCTCCAGATTTTATGTGACGGATCATAGTGGGGACAAGCGATCTAAATTTTCAGATAAGCAGAACTAGCGAGTTGGACGAGTGGATTGCTCAGCGGGCGATTCAGCTGAGGTCGTAAAGGTTTCGTAGAGGGTATTGACGAGGCGATCGCGCAACGCCGGATCTAAACTTTGAATCACGGCCACATCACCAGTCATCGGATTTTCCGTAAGGCCATAGTCGGGGTAATCATCTGCGGACATTCGCTCAAAGGCACCGAGATAATCAGCCAGCGTCAGCTTCCAATCTAGTCGAAAGACCGTCGAGCGAGCCTTGGTGTAGATGTGGTAGCGAATAATTCTAGAAACCAGCGTATCTTCAGCCGCCGCCGCGCCCGTTTCACGAGCGATGTATTGATTTTCTAACGGCAAGTCCGGTAGCTGCTCATGCACTTGGGCAGCTAACGCAGTCGGATTAATGCGGCGCAGCGGTGCAGGCTGCGCCTGAGCAGATTGCGAGGTAGAGCGACTCGTGATCCCTTGACTAGTCAGCCCTAGGGAAATAGTCAGCGCAAAAGTCACCATTAGCAGAAATAATCGCTTTACCGGTGCCTTCATAATATTGCGCTAGCTCAAATGTCTTTTCAAATGTTTTTTCGAGAGGAACCTATTCGCCAATGATTTCGGGCTGCGTTAGCTCGTCAGACATTTCGACAATCGCCCGCAGTACAGGCTTCATTTTAGACTCATCGAGACTATCAAATTCTTCAAAACGACGGCGCTGAGCACGATTAGCCACTTGCACAGTAATCCGGTAGCGGTTAGAAGCGGCGCTGATCAAATCCTCAGTGCGACGCATTACTTGCTGATTATCAAAGGGAAGGCGCTTCATACAGTTCCGTCGTGAATAGAGACCACCAGTGTAGCAAAGTTAGCTTTTTAGACAAATGCCTTGAGCGGCAAACTGGGCGATATGTAGCTGCAAATCCTGATCGCGAATGCGCTCTCGAACGCGCTGTAAAATTGCCTGGGCTTGCTCGGGTGTTTCGCTTAGCGTGAAGACGGTGGGACCAGAGCCAGACATCAGGGTGCCGAGTCCGCCTTGCCCATCTGCCGCACTCGCCATCGCGCCCTTAAGCTGCGCGACCTTAGGATGGGCGGGCAAAACTACTTTTTCTAGATCGTTGTGCAGATGGTGGCTGATCGCGGCCAGATTGGGCGTACTGATAGCTTTGATCATTTCGCTAGAGTGAACGCGCGATTGCCGCTCCGATAAGCTTGCCATATCGCTTAACGGCAGGTGGGAATCGCCAAACTGCTGCCGGTAGGCGCGATAGGCCCAAGGGGTTGAAACCGAAAGACTGGTGTACTTGGCGAGGACGACACTGAGTTTTGGCGTGTTGGGAATCGGATCGATAGCCTCGCCTCTACCAGTGGCGATCGCACAGCCCCCCGCCAAACAAAACGGCACATCTGAGCCTAACTGCGCTCCAAGCTCCTGCAACTCCATCCGAGTCAGACCCAAGTTCCACAGTACATCCAGGCCAAATAAAGTCGCTGCTGCATTAGCCGAGCCGCCTGCCAAGCCAGCCCCTACAGGAATCTTTTTATCAATCGTAATTTCTACACCGCCTTGCCGATTCGTCTGATTCGGAAATGTCTTTTGCAGCAGCGCGGCGGCTTTGTAGGCCAAGTTTGTGTGGTCGGTGGGAACCTGCGGGTGATTGCAGTTCAGCTGAATGGTTGGCCCGCTCAGTGGCCTCAGCGTAATTCGATCACAGAGTGTGACGCTTTGCATAACCATGACCAGCTCGTGAAATCCGTCGGGGCGATCGCCGATAATTTCCAGATAGAGGTTGATTTTGGCATTGGCAAGGAGGGTCAGCATGGGGAGTGATGAAATGTGAATGATGAACGGTGAGCGTCAGAACTAGGCTGTGTATCGACCCATTAGGAAAAAGAGTTGAAGCGTCAAGAATCGCTGACTTCGCCTGTTGCGTCGCTTAGCGCAACCCACTGGCTGACGCTTAGCCCTTCAGCTCGCACTTGAGGATCAATAGACAAGCTTTCTAGAATCGCCGTTAGCACTTTGCGATCCAAAATGCTTTGAAGGTTATTACGCAGCATTTTTCGCTTTTGAGAAAAGCCAATCTTCACGATCTGTGCGAGCCGAGCGGGATTTTTGGCGGGCGTGGGGAAGGGCCTAGGGCGCAGACGAATAACGGCAGAGTCTACCTTTGGCGGTGGCTTGAAGGCGCTTGGCGGCACGGGGCAAATTTCTTCGCACTCGGCTAGGTATTGGGTGCGGATAGTCAGAGCACCATTGGCACGGGTAGCGGGCTGGGCGCAGAGGCGATCGCTAATTTCCTTTTGCACGAGCAGCACAATGTTATCGAACGGGTACGGATTAGGCGCGCGGATTGTGCCTAGCAGCTTTTCTAAAATTGGCGCAGTAATGTAGTAGGGAATGTTGGCCAGCACCTTGTTGGGCCGTTCTAGCTCAAAGTCAAGCAATGCCTGATCAAAATTCAGCTTTAGAAAATCAGACTCGATCAGGCGAAACTGTCCGGTTGCCATGAACGGAATAAAGCGATCGCTCAGCTGCAAGCACAGATCCCGGTCAATCTCTACCACCAGCACCTTTGCTGAGGTATCTAACAAACGCTGCGTGAGCACGCCTTGGCCCGGACCAATTTCGAGGACATGATCGCCCTCCGCTAGCTCACCAGCGGCCACAATTTGGTTGAGGACCTGATCACTATGAAGCCAGTGCTGGCCAAATCTCTTTCGTGCTCTTTGGGCCACTGGCTAGGCTGTCCTTGATGTTTAGAAAAAATTGAAATTGGCATTCTTCAGCGTTCTTCAGCCTTCTAATTATTCTAGAAGTGAAGCGGACACGGCGTAAACTGACCTATATAGACTGACCCATTTCTGGCCTACTTTACAAATGTTGCTGTCCCCAGCGCCTTTATGAAAAACTCACCTACCGACCTATCTGTTGATGCCCCCCTGACAACGCCGCTGCGCTGCTTCACAGGCGCCCTCACCGCCGCTATCTTTTCGCTCTTAGCCTATCGGTTGACCCTCTCAATTGCCACCAGCTTTGCGAACAAACCTGTGACTTCTTCCAATCCAGCTGTGGTCAATATTTCAGCAGCGGTGCGCACCTTGGTCACTGGCACAGTGGCGTTAGGCGCGTCCATTTTTGGTATTGCCGCATTGGGGCTCACGGCTTTGGGCATACAGCTACTTTTTAAAAAATTTCAGGCTTCGAGTAACAACGCGGTAACAGCGGACGCTGACGATACAGACGCGCCCGAGACCTAGAATTGGAACACCTAGCTTTTAAACACCTAGCGTGAACAAGCACAGCGGCGAGTTGAACTCCCGTCTGCTTTCAGTGGCGATGTCGCCTTAGCAAAGTAATGTAACTGGGCAAAAATAATTGATGTAGCAAACGCTAAGCCTAGCAGAATTGGCTAAAAATCGTGGTAGGTTTTCTGGGTTGAGCTTCTGAGTTGAGCCTTTTTAGAGGGTAGATAGCGTCACATAGCTTAGGTCCGCACTTAGGTCCGCACTGTCCGGCAATAGCGAGCAATATTCAATGGCACAGATTTTTATCTCAGCAGGTCACGGCGGTATAGAAAACGGCGTTCGCGATACTGGCACGCGCATAGCGGGGACTACCGAGGCGCAAGAGATGATTGCCCTGCGAGATTTGATCGTGCCTGAGCTGCGATCGCGCGGATATGACGTGCTCTCTGTCCCAGATGATCTCAGCATGAGTCAGAGCATTGGCTGGATCAACGCGCGGGCGCGGACAGGCGCGATCGCACTAGAGATCCACGCCGCCGAATTTGGCAATCAGGCAACTAGAGGGGCCACCGTTTACTACATCTTTAACAACAATGCTCGCCGCGATCAGGCCGAGCTAGTGCTGTTATCTTTGCTTAAAGAAGTCCCTGAGCTGCCCAGCCGAGGCGTGCGCCCCGATACCTCAGCTGGCACAGGCAGACTCGCCTTTTGCCGCGATACGGTCCCGCCCGCTTTGCTCACAGAGATCGCCTACCTGACAAATCCCAACGATTTCGCCCTGCTGACCCAGCGGCGGCGCAACTTCGCCATTGGCCTTGCGAATGGACTCGCCGCCTGGAGCCGAGCCATCAATGGCAGTAGCCCCTCCCCTCAGCCCACCCAGCCCACCACACCTAGCTATCCCCCCATCAATATTGAGGTCAACGGGGCTGCCTACGGCGAAAAAGGCGTCATTATTAGCGGCAATGCTTACATCCCGATTGACTTGGCGGATCGCCTCGGCGTCGATCTCACCCAGGATGAGGCCATTCGCCGCGTCCGCTATGGGGGCACCGTATATGTCAAAGCAATCGACCTCAAGCCCTTTAGTGTTTCTATCGGTTGGGACGCGGCCACCCGCACACTCCAGCTCACACCTGCCTCCGCCCTCAAAATTTGCCCCGGCACGATTGATCTAATCATGAGCCACGGCAACACGACTGAGCTGCACCTGACGATTTTCCTGCGCTCTGAAAACGAAAGTGCGATCGCTGCCTTTCCTGACTTGCCCAAAATTTACCGAGAAGAAGCCACCATTGAAGGCGTTGACTACGACATCGCCTTTTGCCAGATGTGCGTAGAAACCGACTTCTTACGCTTTCCCAGCCCGGTGAAGTCATCTCAAAACAACTTTGCCAAACTGGCAGACGGGGCTGGCAACTTCGCCTCATTTCCCAGTGCCCGAATAGGGGTGCGCGCTCAGATTCAGCATCTCAAAGCCTATGCCAGTACAGAACCGCTGGCTCGTGAAAAGGTAGATCCCCGATTTGACTTTGTCAAGCGCGGTGTGGCCCCTTTGGTTGGGCAGCTCAGTAACCTATGGGCCGCCGATCCGCAGTACGGCCAGAAAATACTCGCGCGATTAGAAGACCTATACAGGGTGGCTGGCCTGATATAGGCGTTTCAAGGCCACACCTAATGTAACGGCTTGATGTAGTGGCTAAGCCCTACACCGGGGCCGACCAACAAACTGCCACTGGGTGCATTTGGAAATGTTCAGATTTTAGCGATGGTTGAGGGAACGCTGGGAAATATCCCACCTGCCTCACTCAACTTAATTTGATGCGATCGCCGATTCCCCTGTCTCAATCCTCCCGGACCTAACCCACCTAGCAGCCCTCAACCCTATTCGTCATGGCTATGCAGCAGACTTCCTCCTTCGCAAAAAACTGGCTCTTTCGCCTCACAGCCACTCAGCCTTCAAAACCAACAAAATTGCCGATGCGATGGAGCTTTCGGTGGTTTGGTGGCTGTTTGCTGTGGCTGATGCTCGTGCTGCCCGCCCAAGCTGCTGTTGAGCTGCGCGTCGCCATTTCTCAAGGCAACGAGGCGATCAGTGTGGGCAGCTCTACGACCGGCATTATTCGCAATGGCAGCGGTCAGGCCCTATATCAGTTGCCCGAGCTGCAAGGCATTACCATTGAGGCCGATGCCAACGACGTAGACCTGACGAATGGTGGGACAACTCTGGCAGAATCAAACGCTTTTTGGCTAGAGCCCTCTGCAGATGGTTTGGTGTGGATCGGCGACAAATGGTATCGCGGGCGAGTGATGGTCACCTTAGAAAACGGTGAGCTAACAGCCGTTAACTACGTCGATCTAGAAGACTATTTATACAGCGTGGTCGGCAGTGAAATGCCTACTAGCTGGCCTCAAGCCGCTCTCCAGTCTCAGGCAGTGGCCGCTCGCTCCTACGCACTCTACAAGCGAGCCCGTTCTCGAAACCCTCTGTATGACGTAGATGCCACAACGACCTATCAAGTCTATAAAGGAATAGCGCAAGAAGCCGGCAGTACTATCACCGCAGTCGATACGACCAAAGATCAGGTGGTGACCTACAATGGCGAAGTGATTGAGGCGATTTTCCACTCGTCTTCGGGTGGTTACACTGAAAATGCAAAAGATGTGTGGAGCAGTGACGTTCCCTACTTGCGAGGCGTTGAGGACTTTGATCACACTGCACCGGTCTTTAGCTGGCAAGAAACCTTCACCCTCAGCGAGTTCAGCGACAAAATCGGCGATGTCGGCAAGGTCACAAGCATCGGTACACCGCAGCTAACCGAGCTAGGCCGAGTAGCCTCAATTACCATCAGTGGTGAAACCGGAGCTGAAGTGCTGCGTGGACGCGATGTTCGATCTGCCTTAGGGCTGCGCAGCACCCGCTTTACCATCGCGCTTGATGAGGCTACTCAGAGCGTCACTGTCAAAGGCTTCGGCTTTGGGCATGGTGTGGGCCTAAGCCAGTGGGGGGCTCGCAGCTTGGCAGACCAAGGCTGGAGCTTTGAGCAAATTTTGCAGCATTACTATCAGAGCACAGCGATCGCTCAGCTAGAGAGATAGACCTAGCGTTCAGCAGAGCGCGTCAAGGGTTATGCGGAGGAAAAACCTTGGCTAGCGAAAGCGATGCCTGAGCAGATACAGTCGGCATGGCCACTCTCTCAGTTGGTAAATAAATCCGCTTAGTCCGGTAGGCCCAGGTCCCCTGCAACCCCTCATACGGATCGCTATAGCACTCCAGAACGGCATCCAGTAGGTTGAAAATCCAATAGTGAGCAATGCCATGGGCCGCGTAAATAACCAGCTTAACCGACTGATCATAGGTGATAGAAGAATCAGAAACCTCAATCAGCCATAAAATATCAGCGGGCTGAGGATGACCGCTGAAGTAATCATCTTCCCGGTTCCGGACAATCGCGAAATCGGGTTCAGGCTCGCTGTCAGGGGGTAAGGCAACCGGCGATTGGCAACGGAGCGTTACGCTGCCTCCTAGGCATTGAGGAAGCTCTCTCAATAGGCGAGTTATGCACACTTCATGAGCGACACCCTTAGCCGCCATATAAATCAATTCTCCCTGTATCAGTTCGAGATGATCATCATCTTGAAAGAAACCAAGTTCTGCCAGGCGATCATATTCTTGTAGGCTAAAGCGTTTAGCGGTGAGCGCACTCATAACACAGTCGGGTGCAAAGCACCTGAATTATAGCGTTAGGAGAATCACGAGTACTGCAAAGGTGGTCGCTAGCGCTTCTGATCAAAGCCCATTTTCTCAATCCTCGCTAACAGACGCAAAAGCCCCAGACTTTTCCAATAGAAAATCTGAGGCTTTTGGGGTTTAGAGTTTAGGCTAGGCAAGCAAGGCTGCTATCTAGCGACCGATGCCTAAGTAGCGGAAGCCAGCCTTCTCCAGCTTCTTTTGATCGAGGAAGTTGCGACCGTCGATGATAACAGGCGCGTTCATCAAGCCTGACATTTTGGCATAGTCTAGCTCTTTGAAGTTCGCCCAGTCTGTCACCAGCACCAGCGCATCACAGCCATCGGCCAAGCGCTCAGCATCGGTCTCTACGATCACACCGGAAAGGCCATTGCGAATGCCACTTTGAGAGACAATCGGATCGTAGGCTTTGACTTTTGCACCCAAGCGGTTGAGGCTCTCAATCATGATCAGCGAAGGGGCATCACGCATGTCATCGGTGTCGGGCTTAAAGGTCAGCCCCAGCAGACCGACTGTTTTACCTTTCAAGATTTTCAGCACTTGCTGAAGCTTCTCAACTGTCATCAGCCGCTGACGGTCGTTGACGCGAATAGTGGATTTGAGCAGTTCAGCTTCGTAGCCATAGTCGTCTGCGGTATGGACCAGCGCAGATACGTCTTTCGGGAAGCAAGAGCCGCCCCAGCCAATGCCCGCTTGCAAAAACTTGCTGCCGATCCGCGAATCTAGGCCAATGCCTTGAGCGACTTGTGTCACATCTGCGCCAACGCGATCGCAAATATTAGCCACTTCGTTGATAAAGCTAATTTTCGTCGCCAAAAATGCGTTGGAGGCATATTTCACCATTTCCGCCGAGCTCAGATCCGTCACCACTACAGGCACCTGAGGCGCAGCGCTATCTTCTGCGAACTTGCGCTCTACAATCGGCGTATACAGCTCTTTCATCATCGCGATCGCCTTCTCGCTATCGCTCCCTAGCACAATGCGATCCGGGTTAAAGGTGTCATACACCGCTGAACCCTCACGCAGAAACTCAGGGTTGCTAACCACATCAAAGGCGACATCTACTGTAGAAGCAGGCATAGGTGCACCCGCTCCAACCGGAACCTTTTGCTGCTCAGCAATACCGTCCAGCACAATCATCCGCACCCAGTCGCCAGAGCCAATCGGCACAGTGGACTTGTTAACGATGACTTTATAGCCGGTAGTGAGGTTCTCCCCAATGCCGCGAGCGACCGCCTCTACATAGCGAGTATCGCTTTCGCCAGTAGGAAGCGCGGGCGTACCAACCGCAATAAATAAAATGTCGCCATGGTTGACCCCTGCGCCCAAATCAGACGTAAACTCTAGGGTGCCAGCCGCCATTGAAGACTTCATCAAGTCAGACAGTCCAGGCTCATAAATGGGAGACTGGCCCGACTTCATCAGCTGGACTTTTTCTTCGTTGTTATCGACACAAATTACATGATGGCCGATGTGAGATAGACACACACCCGTCACAAGACCTACGTAGCCAGTTCCAATGACACAAACACGCATGATGGTAAAACTCTCTAATGATTTGGTTAACGACTGTAATACTTGTAGCCATTTGCCAGAGCGATATCTGAACAAGGCTTCTTCTGAAAAGATGCCTTGCAGAGATGCCCCGCAAAAGCATTCGGAAAACTTATCTGGAAAGCTTATCGAGGAAACTGCTTAGGATGCAGTGACCGCTGTTTCACCTAGATTTTTACTGACGCCGTTTTGGAGGCTTGCTTGAAGATCTTCGCTGAGGGTGCCTTTGGCTGCCATGCGATCGCGAAAATCAGCAATGGTTTTCTCTAGGCCGTCTTGCAGCTGTACGCTAGGCTCCCAGTCTAAAAATCGCTTTGCCTTAGTAATATCTGGCTTGCGACGCTTCGGGTCATCTTGAGGCAGCGGCTTGTATTGCACTTCAACATTCGGATTCACCATTTTCTGGATCGTTTGAGCCAGCTCCAAAATAGTGTATTCCCCAGGATTGCCGATGTTAATAGGCCCGGTTTGATCGCTATTCATCAGGCGAATAAAGCCCTCCACCAAGTCTGAAACATAGCAGAAGCTGCGGGTTTGAGACCCATCGCCATACACCGTCAGCGGCTGACCGCTCAGCGCTTGAACAATAAAGTTGCTGACGACGCGGCCATCGTTCTCGAGCATGCGAGGACCATAGGTATTGAAAATGCGCACCACGCGAATATCCACATCGTTTTGACGGTGGTAGTCGAACGCGAGCGTTTCGGCCATGCGCTTACCTTCGTCATAGCAGCTACGAATACCAATGGTATTGACGTTACCGCGATATTCTTCAGGCTGGGGATGAACCTCTGGATCGCCATACACCTCAGAGGTAGAGGCCAAGAAGAAACGGGCTTTGACTCGCTTGGCTAGGCCCAGCATGTTCAGCGTACCGAGCACATTGGTTTTGACTGTTTTGACCGGATTGTACTGATAGTGAATCGGCGAAGCTGGACAGGCAAGGTGGTAAATCTGATCCACTTCCAGACGGATAGGCTCAGTAATGTCATGCCGAACTAGCTCGAAATAAGGGTTGTCTAACCAACGCAAAACATTGCGCTTGCGCCCGGTATAAAAGTTATCCAAGCAAATGACTTCATGGTTAGCATCCATCAGTCGATCAATTAGATGGGAACCGATAAAGCCAGCACCCCCTGTGACTAAAATTCTCATAGATTTAGATGTATGTCTGCAAGGACACGTATCAGTAAAGTTGGCTTAATCAATACACTCAACCACTCATCAGAGAGTACTCATCAGAGCGTTGGCCAAACAAGTGAGCACTTTGAAAGGCTCTGAGCGGTTCAACAAGAAAGCTCAAAAGCTATCCAGCGCAGAGAGGGAAACGGGATACAAAACAGCTGCGGTAGCGCTTAGCGCGTCCCAAATGTTTGCCCGAAGCTGCCTAAGAATGTAACAAAGTTTTTTTGATTTGATTAACTAATTCTGAGCCTTTCACCAAAACTTCAACCGCTTTTATCAATACCCAAAATGTTCAGCGCATTATCAAAAGTTCGCTGAATCTCTCCGTGATTCTATGGAGGAAAAGAATTGGCCAGAGACTAGTGAAATTAGCTGCTGGGCGTTAGCTTGAGCACCGCCATAAAGGCTTCTTGAGGAACATCGACAGTGCCGATAGACTTGAGACGTTTTTTACCTTTTGCCTGTTTCTTCAGCAGCTTTTTCTTACGTGAAATATCACCGCCGTAACACTTGGCAAGCACGTCTTTACGCAATGCTGGAATGCTCTCACTGGCAATAATTCGGCTACCAATAGAGGCTTGAATCGGGATCTTAAACTGATGGCGGGGGATCAGCTCTTTGAGCTTTTCGGTCAGGGCGCGACCGACGTGATAAGCCTTGTCCTTATGAACGATGGCCGCGAGCGGATCGACCTTGTCGCCATTGATCATCACATCGAGCTTAACGAGTGCGTTGGTCCGATAGCCAATCAGCTGATACTCCATGCTGGCATAGCCGCGGCTGCGCGACTTCATCTGATCAAAAAAGTCAGTGACCACCTCAGCCAAAGGGATTTCGTACATGAGGGTGGTGCGCCCTGGGGTGAGATACTTCATGTCTTTGAAGTCGCCTCGTCGGCTCTGGCAAAGCTCCATCAGGGTGCCGACAAACTCTTCGGGGGTAATGATATCAACTTTGACGTAGGGCTCGTCGATCTTTTCGCGATACTGAGGATCGGGTAGCAGGCTAGGGTTATCAATTTCGATAACTTCACCCTTGATGTCGGTTACTCGGTAAATCACCGACGGGGCAGTGGTGATCAAATCCAGGTCATACTCTCGCTCTAGGCGCTCTTGCACGATTTCCATATGGAGTAAGCCCAAAAAGCCACAGCGAAAGCCAAAGCCCATAGCACTTGATGTTTCCGGCTCGTACTGCAAGGCGGCATCATTGAGACGGAGCTTGTCGAGGGCTTCGCGCAGATCTTCGTACTGATCAGAGTCGGTGGGAAACAGGCCGCAGAAGACCATCGGTTTGGCTTCTACGTAGCCCGCTAGGGGTTCACTCGCAGCACCTTTGACCAAGGTAATGGTGTCGCCGACTCGGGCATCTTCGACCGATTTAATAGAGGCGGCAATGTAGCCAACTTCACCCGCGTGCAACTCATCAACTTGGACTTGATTGGGAGAGAGTACGCCGAGCTCGTCAATATCGTATTCTTTGCCAGAGGCCATCAGGCGGATGCGATCGCGCTTCGTTATCCGACCATCCATCACCCGAAAATACACAATCACCCCGCGATAGCTGTCGTAGTAGCTATCAAAAATCAGCGCTCGCACCGGTCTATCGGTCGTATCTGCTGGCGGCGGGACTAAATAGGTGATCGCTTCTAGAATTTCATCAATCCCGATGCCTTCTTTCGCCGAGGCCATAATCGCATTGCTACAGTCGAGGCCCACAATTTCTTCAATTTCTGCCTTGACCCGCTCAGGCTCAGCTCCCGGCAGATCTACCTTATTCAGTACTGGGATAATCTCTAGATTATTTTCAATCGCCAAATAGACATTCGCCAGGGTTTGCGCTTCCACACCTTGGGAAGCATCGACAACTAGCAACGCACCTTCGCAGGCCGCCAGCGAGCGAGAGACCTCGTAGGTAAAGTCCACGTGGCCCGGCGTGTCAATCAGGTTGAGCACGTAGCCTTCACCATCTTTGGCGGTGTAGTTCATGCGCGCGGCCTGAAGCTTGATGGTGATACCGCGCTCGCGCTCAATGTCCATTGAGTCGAGAAATTGGGCCTTCATGTCGCGATCGCTCACCGTACCAGTAGTCTGCAAAAGCCGGTCAGCCAGCGTAGATTTGCCGTGATCGATGTGAGCAATAATAGAAAAGTTGCGTAGACGTGAAACAGAGACGTCGGTCATGAAGAGGCCGCTAAAACAATTTTTAAGAGAATCTATAAACCTATACTAAATCCTATAGGAGCCGGTGGACCAAGCGAGCCCATTACAGATTCAAGCCAGTACTCTAGAAAGACTCCTGTTATAGATGAGCAGCGATCCAAGTCGATTTCAGGCATATTGAGTGAGATCTTTAGAGCCAAACCGAACAATCGCTCGATAGCGCTATAGGATGTTTTCATCCGTACATTGGCTAATATAAGGTTAACCTTAGAGACATAGGCATCGATATCACAACACAGGTGTCTATTCTCCAATCATTGGGTGCCAGTAGCAAAAGTGCCAGTAGCAAAAGTGCCAGTAGCAGAAATGCCAGTAAGCAGGAATGCCAGCAGCAAACTAAACACCTTCGTTTGATACAACCCTGGTTTATCGGCCTTGTCCGGCCAAGATTGATTTAATGCCTCTGAATTTGCTGCTTCTGCCGCTGCTGCTATCGCCGCTGCCGTTTGATTACTTCTGTCTGTTATCTGACAGGCATGTGTGTAGGTCTTTAATTTTAAAGTAATGCCTCGGTCTGTCCATCCATCTCTATCCATCGAATCGAGCTCAGTGCCTGATATAGAGCAGGCGGCACTGCCAGCTGATGCTGCGTTGAGCGACGCTCAGTCTTCTACTAACGTCTTGATTGTTACCCATACAGAACAAGGCGAAATTTTGTCTTTGCACTGGCCCGAAACTGCCGACTGTCAAAACTGCGGTGATTTGGTCGGGCACTCAGTGACAAAGCTATTTGGGCCAGTGGCTGTTTCGGCCTACTTAGAGCGGGTCCATCAGGTCATCCAAACCCAAAAGCCAGACGAGTTTCAATGCGTTGTCCGCTGTGGTCACCAACCCGTTAGCTTTGATTTTTTGCTGAGTCCACTGCCGTTAAGTCAGGTTTGTGAAGAAAGCGACAAAGCTGCGGGTGTCGTTGGCGTGGGTCGCCGGATAGTTCCCGAGGCGAGCCAGCTTTCAGAGATAAAGCTGACCAGTCGCGATGGCTCTGGAGGTAACAGCTACTACGCTTTGCTCTCAAAGGTCGCATCAAACATTCGTAGAACGCTCGAACTCAAAACAATTTGGCAGCAAACGGGCAATGGGCTGGGCACAATGCTCGACTTAGATCGCTGCTTGGTGTGCGACTATTCTCAGGCAATGCAGACCGTTACCGTTGTCGCTGAGTATTACCAAGACGCGCTGCATTCTTGCTTGGGCAAGACGTTTGATCTAGCCCTAAAGTCAGACTTCTTAAATACGCTACAAACCTTAGAGCCAGTGATCTCTGATTTTGAGCAGGAAGGGGCCGGAGAACCCTACACCGTGCTGACCATCGCGACCTGCTACCGAAGCGAACCCAATGGCATTTTGGTGCTCCAACAGCCACCGCGCCGTCCTTGGCAGCCGTTCGAAATTGAGCTTATTCAGGACTTGACAGATCAAGTAGGCACCGCGATCGCACATGCCAAACTCTTCAGGGACAGCAAAAATATCACTCAAGAACTCCGCGTCAAGTCCCAAGCGCTGCGGTGCTCGAACGAAGAGCTCATGCGCAAGCACGATGAATTAGAAGAAGCCAAACAGCATGCAGAAGAGGCATCTCGTCTGAAGAGCGATTTTTTGGCCAATACCTCTCACGAGCTGAGAACGCCGCTGAACGGTATGATCGGCTTTTTGCGGCTGGTGCTCGACAACATGGCCGATAACGAAGAAGAGCAAATCGAGTTCATTCAGGAGTCGCACAATTCAGCCCTTCACCTGCTGAACTTAATCAACGATGTGCTAGATATTGCCAAAATTGAAGCGGGCAAGATGGATCTCGATATGCGAGAGGTCAGCTTGAAGGAGCTGCTCCTAGAAGTCGAAACCTCGCAGCGGACCCACATCGAGCGACGTGGACTGAGCTTTAACATTGTCCTGCCCGCGACTTTGGATGAAATTAAGCTCTACGGCAACTATCAGCGAATCAAGCAGGTGCTGCTCAACCTAGTCGGCAATGCCAACAAGTTCACCCACGAAGGGGGCATCACGATTACTGCTGAGATCAAGCCCCAGCCATTTGAATTTGATGACCAGACCTGGCCAGGTCTGGTCAAGCTTAGCGTGGCCGATACGGGTATTGGCGTGTCTTTAGAAAAGCAGGATCGCCTGTTTCAGACCTTTTCACAGGTAGATAGTGCGCGGACTCGCCAGTATGAGGGCACCGGTCTAGGGCTAGCCATTTCACAGCGGTTGGTAGAGGCGATGGGCGGCAAAGTGCAGTTCATCAGTATGGGTGAGGGACTGGGCTCTACGGTCACATTCACGGCTATTTTGTATCAAGAGCCGGTGATGGAGCTCGGGTCTAATTCCTAGCAGTGGCAGTTATCGTCATGTGCTGTAGCAGCTATTCTGAAACGAAGCGTGATCGCTCAGCGTGCGTCATCTTTAGCTGCTCAAACAGTGCCTGCCAGTCCTCTTCTTCTAGCTGCTCAATAGTGCTGGTCAGGGCATTTCTGTAGCGTTTGAGCGATCGCAGCACTTCATCGCGATTATACTGAGCCATCATCATACCTAGCTCAGGGTTGCCGCCACCCACTCGGCTGGTGTCTCGAAAGCCAGAGCTAGCGAGCTGCTGAGCCAGTTTTAGGACATCTGGATCAGGTTCTTGAACAGCAGCATAAATCAGACTAGAGCTGACCATTACCGGCAGATGAGAAATCCAGGCAACCGCTCGATCATGGGCCTCTGGCGTGCAGTAATACAGCTGAGCCCCTAGCTGCTGAGCAAGCGTTTCGAGTGTTTTGATAGCAGCCGGTTGAGTTTGGGCCAAAGGCGTGATGACATAGGGCCGATTGCGAAAAAGGCCGGGCTCAGCAGCGCCCAAACCCGCCTCGCTTTTGCCGCTCATCGGATGACCGCCGACGAAATAGGGCCAGTCCTGACTCGCCTCTGCCACGATCGCCGTTTTGACAGAACCGACATCGGTGATCACAGTCTGAGGTGATAGCACACTGGCAAGTGCAGACACCGTCGGGACAATCGTCGCAATGGGCGTGCAGATAATCACGATATCGCAAGGGTGAAGTGTGGCAATATCAGTGCTCGCGGCATCCACGATCTGCCGGCTCATGGCTTCAGCGCAGGTTTGCGATCGCCGGGCAATACCATAGACCCGATGCCCCAAAGCTCTAAAATCTAGCCCCAGGCAGCCGCCAATCAGTCCGAGCCCAACAATTCCGATATTCACGGCCTGTCCTCGTATCATCAATGTCTACTATTTGTCTGAAGTTCTCTATGGGCCTTCACCCTTTCCCACCGGGATCGCCCTTAGGGATATGTCACAATGAAAGCCATCCTTACAGACACAATCCTCTCTTCCTTCACGCACCTTACCCTCACGCTCTTACTATTACGCCTGTGATCGAAACAGAAGTCCACCAGCGCCTTCGGGCTTACTTGCGAGAGCAAGGGCATACTCAATGGCCGCATCATTTAACGATGGCCAGACTCGTCGCCAGAGCCCTGCGGGTGGGCCGCAGTGCCCTGATGCAGACTGACAGTCTAGCGGCGTACCAGGGTAGCTATCGGCTGAGCTACCTGATTCCAGCGCTACTGTGGCCAGAGCCAGCCATATTGGCACTACCCGACAATCTGCTACAGGGCGTACTGCAACAGGATATTCCGAATTTGCAGCAAGGGTTGCCCGTCGTCAAGCCTGTTTTGGCAGGCGATCGCTGGCCTGATGACAGTTTTCGAGGGTTGCTGGTAACGTCTGCTCAAGGATGGCTGAGCGATCGCCTCACCTCAGATCACACGTCAAGCCGCTTTCCATCTGGCATTCCAACGCTGATAGATCGCGCGAGCGCTCTAGAGCAGTGGGCCCGTGACCAGCTGAGCATTGCGTTATCCGCTCAGGACTGGGAGCTTTTGATGCTGGCCTATCCCAGTCAGCGCACGGCTATCCGTGATATGCGAGTGCGAATCACTCATACCGTTTTTCAGCATCCGGCTAATCCCTACGGCTGTCATCTCATTGAGGAACCTGAAAAAGCGCTGCTGTATGAGCTGTACGAATTGTTAGGGACGCACAGCGCTGGCGATAGTGTCAGCCGCAGCCACGCTAGCAGCCCGGTCAAACCCAACGCGAGCAGCCCAATGCCCTATCAGTGGCAGCAGTTTTGGCAACAGTTCACACATACTGATAG
>JBAUIB010000047.1:0-4121 GCA_049680585.1 Phormidesmis sp. | reverse complement strand
TGGCGACCTCGGAAGGGTCTCAGGTCGCTTAGAAGTCGCTAGTTTGCTTCGGCTAGGCTGCCAGAGCGGGTTAGTCGAAGAGAGTGGGCACTGCTATGGCGCAACGCTGGCGATAGGTGCCAGAATTGTGAGTCCTTTGTTAATGCACTCAAATTCGACGGGCGTTGTTCCCATAATCTCACCATCTACCACCACTTTCTGGGGTGGGTGGGTATTTACCTTAATTGCCGGTACTCGCAGGCTCAGAATGTCTTCATTTTGGGCCGGTCGCTTGACTAATGCGGCGGTAAATAAATCAGCGATCGCGCCCATTCCCTGAAGCCGTGCGCCCAAACCCTGGGCCTCCGTCTGGGTCAACCCTACCGTCACATCTAGCAGGCCATCGTCGGCAATCACTTCACCAAAGCCTTGAGCCATCACCGATGTTGGCGGCGCTGCGTTGGCAACAGTAATCGCTGCGCAGTCAAATGTGCTGATCTGTCCATCGATTTCTAGCTCTGCTTCGAAGGCTTCTTGGTCGGCGAGCTGCTGCATACCCGCCACAATGTAGGCAAAGAACCCAAAGCGATTTTTCATTTCTCGGTTAGCTCGCTCAACCGTTTCCGCTTCGAACCCGATACCGGCTAGCAGTACCATCGGCGCACCGTTGCAGGTAGCCACATCGACTTGCCGGGTCGTCCCTGCCAGAATGGTTTCACAGGCTGCACGTAGATCAGTCGGAATACCGAGAGCTACTGAAAAAGCGTTGGCCGTGCCGCGTGGAATGACCCCTAGCGGAATATCTGTGCGCATGACGGCTTCAGCTACAGCCGAGACGGTACCGTCACCACCCGAGGCAATGACCAAATCAGCACCTGCAGCGATCGCCTCACGCGCCTGATCGCCCGGACCCTTCTCAGTCTCGGTAAAGATCACGTTAACCTGAATTTCTGGCTCTAGTATCTGGCGAATCAGCTTTAGATCTTGATCGGGATCGCCTTTACCCGAAACAGGGTTGAATATGAGATGAGCAACCCGGCTTTTTGCTAGCGATAGCACAACCGCGCGAGCGGTCGCCAGATTGGTAGCCAGCGGAATGTTGTGTAGATGGCAAATGCGCAGCAGCGAAGTGACATCAGCATTGTAATTGTCCGTATGGAGAGAATCTGCCAGACAAATGACGGCGGCAATTTCTCCTTCAGCAACGCGAGCCGCAATCTGAATGTCGCCCCCCATTGCACCTGGCAGTAAGTTTTCGACCGTGAGAGAGGTGGCTTGATTGAGGCGATCGCCCGTCTGCTGAGTCGCCACTATCTGATAGGGAGAGAGCAGCTCTGCGTATTCGTTGAGGAAGTTGACAAGATCTTCTTTTTGGCTATCGTGGGCGGTCAGCGCCAGCGTGGTAGGCATCAATCATCGCTCGCCAGAGAATAAGCTAATAGTCTACTTTGCTTTAGCCGGTAGCTTACCGAAAAAGCCCGTCATGAACCGTAAGATCAGCCTTTTGAGAGGGCTGATGCTATCCAATAGCCAGATGCCTGCACGCCTTGCGACCAGCAAGGGTAAAAAGCGGTTGGAAAAGGCTCGGTTGAGAAAATCAGTGAGGCTCAGCGTGAACCAGTTTTCGGTTTTGCGCCAGCGCTCGTAGCGTTTGAGCACTTTTAGGCTCGCAAAGTCTTCTCCTTTTTGGGCTGCTTGCTGAATGATTTGAGCGATCGCTGCCGCATCGCGAATACCCATATTCAGGCCCTGGCCCCCCACCGGATGACAGCAGTGAGCAGCATCGCCAACAAGCGCAATGCCAGGGCGTACATAGCGGCGGCTTTGCATCAGCTGCACTGGAAACATCCTAGGCTGGTTGACCAAAGTAAGCTGGCCCATATCGTCACCATAGCGAGCTTGGAGAGCTGCTAAGAACTGCTCCCTCGGCAGCGCCAGCAGCGCCTTAGCTTCGTCATGAGGAGCCGTCCAGACAATTTGGCAGCGGTTGTGAGGCAAGGGCAGAATTGCAAACGGACCGCTGGGCCAAAAGCGTTCGTAGGCCGTGTTGCAGTGGGAGTGCTCAGGCTCTAACACAGCAGTGATGCATGACTGCCAGTACTTCCAGCCCAGCGTTTTAATATTTGCCAACTCTCGCACAGCCGATCTCGCCCCGTCTGCACCGACGACGAGCCGCGTTTGAAATACATAGTGCTTTCCAGCTTGCGCTACCGTTAGCTGCCCTGATCGCGCCTCAAGCATCTGAGCCTCGCACCAATAGTCGATATTGTCTGCGGCTTCGACAGCGGCCTGTAGCGCCGACATGAGTACCGTATGCTCAGCCGAGTAGTAAACTGCCTTACCTCGACCGTCCTCAGGTCGAAAGGTAATCGCCTTGGGGTAGTTAGCATCTGAGAGCTTGACCCGCTGAAAATGAGTGAGCTGAGGGCCGACGATGTCCCACAGTCCTAGCCCGTTAAGGATCTGGGCTGAAACAGGGGAAAAGGCGTATGCTCGCTGACGCGCGGCGGCTTGCTGAGCGGTTTGAGCTTCTATTACGCCTACCCGCAGACGTGAGGATCTCAGCGCGCAGGCACAGGTCAGGCCCACAATGCCACCGCCAATGATCACAACGTCGTAGGTTTCTGTCGGGTGTTCTGAAGACAGGTGTGATGAGTGATTGCTATATAGGGCGGCGGGCATAAGGATGGGCTATTGATGAACACAACAGTTATTGAACTGTAAAGGGAAAGCCAACAGTCTCAGCGCTGCAATTAGGCTTCCTTTCTATTCTCGCGTGCAAAAACTGATCTATCAACCTGATTGCTATCATAGGCACTTGTGCCAGCAGCTTCTACTTGTACGGTATGAGGTTGTGGGTGAGGCGCTCGCGAGCTAAAGATGTTCTGCAAGCTGAATGAACTTTTTTCATGGTGAATGCTTTCAAAAGCCTTGCCTGCTGTGATCCTACATGCTGTATTGCAGTCACCATTGGTACGAACTCGCGCTGCATCAATTAAATTATGAGTGATCAAAACATCGTACTCAAGGCATAGTGCAGTCACAAATTCGCTGAGCCTTTTATTTTCCTAGGGATGTCTACCTCTTCAGCGAGGACGATCATGACGTCAATATTGGATTGAGTGGT
The DNA here is from genome assembly GCA_049680585.1 of Phormidesmis sp. Classification (GTDB taxonomy): domain Bacteria; phylum Cyanobacteriota; class Cyanobacteriia; order Phormidesmidales; family Phormidesmidaceae; genus Phormidesmis. The sequence continues at coordinate 1,015 of JBAUIB010000047.1, read as the reverse complement.
TGCGTCTCTCCTGGCTTTGGAGCCAAACAACACCGGCGATATCAGTCGCTCGCCATAGACTGACTCCAGATACGCTTTTAACTCGGTTGGCATCTCTTGCAGTTTGGGATGCGTCATTGCTTTAACGCTACGGTTCAGCGCTACTATAGCGTTTGTCACTTGGCTGAGGTACAGTTCATCGCTGACAGACTACTAGGCATCTTGGTAGAGGCAAAGCGCAAAGGTTTGATTTTGTCAGTTAAGCCACTGATAGATCAGCTTATCGCCGATTCAACTTTCCGGGTTTCTCCGAAGCTATACGAGCTAATTCTGACTATGGCAGAGAAGCAGGCGTGATACTCATTGGTCTACGCTGCGGTTGGTGTGGCTTCGGCGTAGTGCCAGTAAGGACGATCGCCTTTCGTTTCAGCAATGATAAGGCCGAACCATTCGAGGCGATCGCAGTTTTCGGTGATGGCATCCAGCTTCTTTTTGGTAATGTTGCCTTTGAACTGGGCGGCGATTTGTTTAGCGCTCCATTCGCCGGGGGTGGTGCGCAGCAGGTCGCGGATGGCGGCAAGTTGTTCTTTCGGTTTAGTAGGCCACTTTTGCTGAAGGGCGGGTTCGATGATGGGTTCTTCTTGGGTGATGATGCCTTCGAGGGTGGGTTGAGTTTCGACAGTCTCGTTGGGTGCTTGATACTCGGGGCGGAGCCAGCGGATGAGGCCGTTGCGTTCTTCTTCGGCGCGTTCGGCGTTGAGGGCTACGAGGTTTTTGAGGATTTGTCCGTCGGTGATGGTTTGGGGCCAGCCGTAGGCGTCTAGGACTGCGGCGTCTAGGTCGTCGTGGATTTGTTTGAGGGTGGTGATGAGGGCTTTGTTGTTGTATTCGCGGTCGGCATCGGTGAAGGGTTCTCCTGCGCGGAGTTTTTCGAGCAGGTTGTACATGCCGGTGATGGTGATTTCGGGATGGGTGGCCTGGACTTGTTTTCGGTGGGTGTCGAGGCTTTCTAATGGATCTTGTAGCGGGTAAATAG
>JBAUIB010000046.1:0-2687 GCA_049680585.1 Phormidesmis sp. | reverse complement strand
GATCTAGGCGTGGTATTTTGCCTGGGTCTTGGGCTACTTCTATGGATATCAACTAGCCCCGGATTTGCTAAGCGGTTTGTGGGTGAAGCAACAGCCAACGACCTCGGGTTCATCTGGATCATTGCTTGCATAGACCTGATCGTGACCGCCGTGTGGCTAGAAGACTTGTCTACAACTCCTCTGCTCCCCGAAGCCATTCGGCAGCCTATGGGCACTGTCCAGTTTCTCTACGCTATTCCTGGCTTTGAGGCTTTCTCAAGGAGTCAGGGTTGGCTGCAAGGGTTTGAGTTCCTGACAGTTCTGTGCCTGGTTTTAGGAATGCTCGGGCTGTGGACTCGGTTTACAATTCCGCTGGGCGCGCTCACCTACTGCGTCCTCGGAGGGCTCACGCGCCAATACTTCTACCTGTACCACCAAGGGCTGATTGTTGTGTACATGTTGCTAGCTTTGTCGTTTATGCCCTGCGGAGACGGGCTATCGATTGATCGGTGGTTGGCCAAGCGGCGAGGCCAGCCAGTAGTCGATACCAACCGACCCACGTCTGTATATGGCTGGTCACGCTACACCTGCTGGGTTGTCTTAGTCTTATCGTATCTAGCTTCTGGTGGGAGCAAGCTCGCCGTGGTTGGGTTTTCGTGGCTCGACCCGACCAATCTGCGGGGCATGATGTATTCCTGCACGCTACAGCGATGCAACAATTACGATTGGGACGTTGCCTTACGGGTTGGTCCTCACCTGCCTGACTTCGTTTTCTCTCTGTTTGGTATTGCCGGTACTTTTGCAGAACTGGCATTCGTCCTGGTTTTGTTTTCTCAGCTTGCTCGGCGCATCATGCCAATTTTTATGGTGAGTTTGCATCTAGGAATCTGGACTTTTCAAAATATCTTGTTCATTGATTTCATCATTTTGCAGCTCATCTTTTTAGATGTGAGCTGGGCTCAGCAAATTTTGTCCCGTTGGGGCTTATTTTCGAGAGCCAACCAGCCCACAGTAGCCGATACGCTAGTTCGCCCTTCGAATGCCTTTCGCTATCCCCTACTGGCTTCTATCTTATCTATCGTTTTTGCAGTGTGCTGGTTCTACAATATCTATTTCTATCCTCTAACCGGGCTTCACCTCTTTGCCTACAAGGATGTCTCTGGAGTCGTCTTATACGAACAGATATATGCCCAATATGCCTCCGGAAAGACCGCTCGAATTCATCCTGAAGACATCATCCCAGCTCAGGGTATTGCCTCCTACAAGCAGGTGACTCAGCAGTGTTTTTCTAAAGACACAGATAAAATTTACGTCTGTGATGAATACTTAGGCGCTTTGGCATCGGCTTACAACAGCGAGCCGAGTCACGAAAGTGATGCAATCGAAAAACTTGAAGTGCAGCGTAAAAAGTGGGACTTCAAGGCTAATCCGTTAGACAAAGATTATGGTGATATTATCGGGCGCTATGATTTGAGTGTGAATAAATAATAAGGGAACTCGCTCTTACAAAAGTGCGTCGTTGACTATGTGTCAATGCATGTTTTGCTTAAGCGATCTTTTGGTTCGGTTCCCCTTACTAAGGGGAACCAGTGCTAAAGTCTCGATGTTGCGGTGTTGGTGTGAGGTAAATAAGTACGTGTGTCAATGACACAGTATTCAGGAGCATCTGGTGCATGAAAAAACGACTGCCGGTTTTTGATCTGATTCGATCTGTGGCCATCATTACGATCCTTCTCCATCATCTGCCCAACTACACATTCAATTTTTATAATCTCAGGTACTTTGGCCTTCCTCTGAATCTTTCAATCTTGAACGAACTCAGTGGATACTTTGGGCTTGCGCTGTTTATTTTCATGTCGGGCTATTTGCTTAATGCAAAAAAGGCTTACTTTTCTAACTGGGTCGAAGTCCGACGGTTCGCTGTGAGAAAGCTAACTAGAATTATTCCTTTGTACTACTTAGCATTGGTCATTTTCTCTTTTACGGAGCATGTTCACAATCCACTTAAGCTCCTCATTCATGCACTCGGCCTGCAATTGCTTTTCAGAACTGAGACCCATGCAATCCCTATTCGCACGCTTTGGTTTGTAGGGCTAATTACAATCTACTACTCCGTTTTCGCAGTCGTAAAGAATAGCAGTCTTGGCAAAAGGCTTAGAGCTGGAATCTTAGTATCTTCGTGGATTTTGCCCTTGGTACTCAATGGATACTTTAACTTGACAGACTATAGAATATCGCTGTACTGGCTGATTTTCTGGTTTGGCATTCTTTGCGCTGAGAAAAATCTGCCAAACCAGAAAATTTGGAGGTATATATCACAGGCATCTGCCGTCTTGTTTGTCGCTACAACTATCTGGGTTGATACGGAATATAAGCCTTTGATTGGTTCGGAGAGTACATTTGTTTTAAAGTATGTAATTCTCAATGTTTTGATGTTTTCATTCGTGATAACTGCCTACAATTTCTGTAAGTGGTTATCACAGCGTTTAGCATTTCAATCAGGGCTAAAATTCACAGCCTACATTTCCTATTGCATGTACCTGTTTCATAGGCCGGTCTGGTACCTGATGAAAAATCTGCTTGTCAACCAGTTTTCAATAGATGGTGCGTACACAACCTTGATGATATTAGTTGTATTTGGCCTGCCGATAATTTTTGGCCTTTCGTATGGCTTACAGAGCATCTATGACAGGTATTTTAGACAGCAC
>JBAUIB010000045.1:0-5553 GCA_049680585.1 Phormidesmis sp. | reverse complement strand
TTTTTATTCAGTGGAGTTGGTTGATTCCGATGTATGGCCTGGTGGGCGCGTTGCTAGCGCTCCCCTGGGCGACTCGGCTGATCCGCCAAACCGGTCCTCGTCCGGCCATGTATGTCAACGTCTTTTTGACGGCGATCGCCTCTTTGCACGGGCTGATACTGATGCAAGCGATTTGGAACAGCGGCCCTCAGGAAGTTAGCTTTGAGTGGCTGAAAGTCACAGGGCTCAACCTGTCGGCCTCACTTGATCTATCAGCAGTCAATCTGATTTTTTTAGAGCTGACGGCTGGCTTGAGCTTGCTCGCTCAGATTTTCGGGATGGGCTATTTAGAAAAGGACTGGGCGCTGGCAAGGTTCTTTGCGCTGATGGGGTTCTTTGAAGGGGCGATTAGCGGCGTCATCTTGAGCAGTTCTTTGTTCTCTAGCTACTTTTTGCTAGAGATGTTGACCCTCTCTACCTACTTGATTGTAGGCTTCTGGTACGCCCAGCCATTGGTGATTACAGCGGCGCGCGACGCTTTTTTGACGAAGCGCGTTGGTGACGTTTTGTTGTTTATGGGGCTGATAGCGCTGAGCACCTATGCCGGTAGCTTGCGGTTCGACGATCTCTACGTTTGGGTAAAGGATGCAGACATTACGCCGATCGCAGCGACATTAACAGGGCTGGCGTTGATTGCTGGACCGACGGGTAAGTGCGCTCAGTTTCCGCTCCACCTTTGGCTAGACGAAGCGATGGAAGGGCCGAGTCCGGCTTCTATTTTGAGGAACTCGGCCGTGGTCACCTGCGGCGCGTATGTCCTGATTAAGCTTCAGCCAGTGGTGGTAATCTCGCCGATTACGCTGGATGTGCTAATTGCCATTGGTGTGACGACTGCAATCGGGGCGTCTTTGGTTTCTCTGGCGCAAATCGACTTTAAGCGTTCGTTCTCTTATTCGACGAGTGCCTATATTGGGCTCGTTTTTATCGCTGTCGGGACGGAATGGCCGGGGGTGGCCTTTATGCTGCTATTTACCCATGCGATCGCCAAGGCCCTGATATTTATGAGCATCGGCTCAGTCATTTTTTCCACCAACAATCAGGATCTGACCGAGTTCGGCGGCATTTGGTCCCGAATGCCCGCGACCGTCATTGCCTACATGACTGGAGCGCTAGGACTCACGGGCATATTGCCCTTCGGTAGCTTTTGGTCGTTTTGTTTGGGCATTGAGTTTTTGTGGAAAGAACATCCGGTTTTAGTGGGCGTGTTCTTGCTGGTGAATTTTATTACTACGCTCAATTTGGTTAGGGTATTCCGGCTGGTGTTCTTGGGCAAATCTCAGCCCAAGAGTCGCCGTACGCCTGAGGTAGGCTGGCTAATGGCAATCCCGATGGTGAGTCTATCTGTGATTGTGCTGCTGACGCCAGTAATGATGTGGCAGATGTCGCTGCTGCCCCCGTTAGAGTATTTCAACTTTGCAGCGGTAGGACTGCTAGTCGGTTCTGGCGTGCTGGGCGTTACTTTAGGCTTTAATTTACCGCTGAACCGGGCCTGGTCTCGCTCTAGCCTAGCGCCGCTGCGAGTACTGCAAGATTTGTTGGGAAATGATTTTTACACTGAGCGGCTTTATGAAGGCACAGTGGTGCGGTTAGTTTCTCAGCTATCAAACTTGAGCAACTGGGTGGATCGCTATGTGATTGACGGGGCGGTCAACTTCGTGGGAGCCGCATCGTTGCTCGGCGGTGAGGGATTGAAGTACAGTGCTTCCGGGCAGTCGCAAAGCTATATCCTGACGATTATGGCAGGGGTAGGGCTACTGGTGCTGATGACAACTTGGGCAATGTGGTAAGGAAGAAATGATACTGAGCGCACTGCTGTTAATCCCCCTGCTGGGAGCGTTGGTGATCAGCGTTTGGCCAACGAAATTAGAATCAACGCAGGTCCGTCGAGGGGCTCTGGTAGTCTTAGCGATCGCCTTTGGGCTCTCTTTGTATTTAGCCAGTCAGTTTGACATTGGTAATCCGGGCTTTCAGTTTGTTGAGTATCTGCGGTGGATAGAGCCGCTGGGCCTCAACTACGGTCTAGGCGTAGACGGGATTGCGCTGCCGCTGGTGATCATCAACAGCCTGCTGAGTTTTGTCTCGGTCTATATCAGCAGCAATATCAAACGACCTCGGCTTTACTATTCGCTGCTGTTGATCATTTCTAGCGCAGTGTCAGGGGCTTTTCTAGCGCAAAATCTGCTGCTGTTCTTTTTGTTTTATGAGCTGGAATTGATTCCTCTGTACCTGCTGATTGCGATTTGGGGCGGCGCCCGTCGGGGCTACGCGGCGACTAAGTTTCTGATTTACACCGCGTTCTCAGGCATTTTGATTTTAGGCGCATTTTTGGCGCTGGTATTTCTGTCCGGTTCAGGCAGTTTTGACTACGATCCGAACTTGGCCCAAGGACTGACACTGCTTCAACAGACGCTGCTGCTGGGCGTTTTGCTGATTGGTTTTGGCATCAAAATTCCGCTGGTGCCCTTTCATACTTGGCTGCCGGATGCCCATGTGGAGGCGTCTACCCCGGTATCGGTACTGCTCGCTGGCGTGCTGCTGAAGCTAGGGACCTACGGGATTCTGCGCTTTTGCATGGGGCTATTTCCCGATGCTTGGCTAGATCTCTCGCCTTTGCTCGCTTGGTGGGCGGTCGTCAGTGTGCTGTACGGGTCGCTAGCGGCAATCGCCCAAACGGACATGAAAAAAATGGTGGCTTACAGCTCAGTCGGCCATATGGGATACATTTTACTGGCAGCGGCGGCAGCGACACCTTTAAGCATTCTGGGAACGGTGATGCAGATGGTGAGTCATGGCCTGATTTCAGCGCTGATGTTTTTGCTAGTAGGCGTCGTTTATAAAAAGACGGGGACTCGCGATCTCAATGTGTTAAAAGGGCTGCTGGCGCCTGAGCGAGGCTTGCCCTTTATCGGCTCGCTGATGGTATTGGGGGCAATGGCCAGTGCTGGTATTCCGGGCATGATGGGCTTTATCTCGGAGTTTGTGGTGTTTCGCGGGAGCTTTGAGAACTGCGCGCCGCAAACGCTGCTGTGCATGGTCGGCTCAGGTCTAACAGCGGTATACTTCTTGCTAATGATTAACAGGGTGTTTTTTGGCAGGCTGACAGTGGCCCCCGCTAAGCTCGGGGTGCCAGTTGATACGCTGATTCCTGGCGTGAAGTGGCGTGATCGCGTCCCGGCACTAGTGCTTGTCCTGCTGATTTTTGCCTTTGGTTTGCAACCTGAATGGATGACTCGTTGGATGGCCGCTACCACCACCACATTTGTTGCTGTTCCTGAGCAGGCGATCGCCGCCACCGCTGAGATCTCAATCAAACCGAACATAGCAGTCGAGCTGTCGAGCAATCTCCCAGCCGACTCCCTGCGGCTGGTCAATCACCCAATTGACAGCTAGCTCTGAATCTTTGACCCATCGGTTGTTCTCCGTAAAGCGTTCTTTCTATGAACCCAACGCCTCTTTCCGCGCAAGTTAAGCATACGCCCGCCTATTCTTCCGCAGAATACATCAACCGCTTGGTGGCCGGAAAGCCGCTGCTCCCCGACACCCCTGACAACCTCAAAGAAGTGGTTGGGGTGTTAGATGCCTACGGCGTCGTGCTCGATGCCTATTCTAAAAATCTGATTTATATTGCACAGCAGCAGTTTTTGGTGCTGGTGCCGCTCTTCAAATACTTCAATGGAGAGATTACGCCTCGCAAAATGCTCAAGCACTTCTGGCATGATCGCATTAACTACGAGTATGCCGAGTATGTGATGCGGACCATGATGTGGCACGGCGGCGGCGGACTAGATGCCTATCTCGATTCAGACGATTTTTGGGCCTGCTGCACGCCCGCTATTCAGGCAAAAATTCGGTTTAATCCAGTTCTATTGCCGCTCAATCGCCTATTCCCAAATTTTCTACCGGAGCAGGTACGGCAGCTCGCCTATTACTCTGGGCTAGGGCAGTTCTGGCGGGTAATGAGCGATGCTTTTGCGCACTTAGCAACGCAGTACAACAAGGGCAAAATCAACTCGATTACCGATGTCATTGAGCTAGTCAAAGGGGAGCTAGTGGCTAATGCAGCGCGGCCCATCACCTACAGCGTTAGCATTGGGGGCACTCAGTACGACATCATCCCCAAGTCAGTCGGGCTGACCTTTTTGTCTGATACAGCAGTGCCCTATGTCGAGACTATCTTTATTCGAGGGACGCCCTTTTTTGGCACGGTTTCTTACAACGCACAGGCCCAGCAGATCCCGCTGGACATCGCTGAGTTTGGCTATGGTGCGCTGTTTGCCGATCCGCTCCCGATTGGGGGGGCCGGGATTCCGCCCACGCTGCTAATGCAGGATATGCGCCACTACGTCCCAGACTATCTAAAAGATATCTATAAATGCTCTACTCGCGGGCTAGACGATGTTCGTGTGCAGCTCAGCCAGAGCTTTCAGAAATCGATGTTTTGCGTAACCGAAGCAGCGGTACGAGGGTTGCTGCCCTACCCGGCCGATACCAGCGATCCGAAAGAGCAAGTGCTCAATCGCGACTATCTCAATGGCTGGATGAAGCGACTGAGCAAATCGCGGCTAGACGTTGTGCAAGAAGATCAGCCTAGCTGAACATTTTTTACCGGCGAGCTTGGCCAAGAGGCTGATTAAAGCAAGCTAATCAAATCGTGTCTGTGACGACGCGGCGGATAAGTTCAGTTACCGAAGCGGCCATTAGCGCGTCCACATAGCGGGCCTCTTGGTTCGCGTCATTCACATCTTGAGCGGCAATCAGGGTAAAGCAAAGTGAATACCGCTGGTGGCTCGCACTCGGATCGGGTGCGCCTTGGCGAGGCAGGCTGAACTGCACGAGGGCACAGTAGGTAAGTTCGGTGCGATCGCGCTGGTCACTGCGGCCAAACCCACTTTTTGAAATAATCACAGGCGATCGCATCACATCACTGAGCCCTAGCCTCGCCAACGCCACATCCACATAGCGAGCCGTATCCACCCCCATTGCTCGAATGATACTCGCCAAGCTATGGCCCTGTATGCCTGAAATCTTCGCGGCCTCAGGCAACTGCCAGTGCCAACCAGCCATCGACAGCAGCCGCGTCAAGTCATAGGTTGAGAGCAGGTTTTGTCCTTGATGGGCTTCGCCTGGGGCCTTGAGTAGCACCTTTTTAGTTTCTGGGTTCCACAGCTGCGGAAATTGAATAAAGGGGGGCTCTCCATAGCGGCCCTGAAAAGAAAGCGTGCGGCTACCTGTTAGCTGCTGTGTCCATTTCTCAAGCTGCGCGGGCCGCTCGAAGTTTTTAAACGTCACTGCCAGCGAATTAGAGGTGGCAATCCGATTGTCGTAGGTCATAATCCCGGTGGCTAGATCTTGAAAGGCATAGCCAGCGCTTGGGCTACTAGCAGGGCGTACCCAGCAGCGATCTATTGGCGTTGTGGGCGAAAAACTGTTAGCACGGGCCGCTACGTTGAGCAGCGGAATGAACTTGGTGGCGCTCCATAGCTGGCGATCGCGCAATGCTTCCCGGCCCAGCCA
>JBAUIB010000044.1:0-1521 GCA_049680585.1 Phormidesmis sp. | reverse complement strand
CACTGGGGGTGGCGGTGACAGCGTTTTATCTGTGGGCACAGAGCCAGGGTTTCCGCCGTTTGAGTCGATGAGCGCTAGCGGTGAACTAGAGGGCTTTGATATTGACTTGATGAATGCCATTGCTGAGAAAGTAGGCAAGACCGTTGAATTTGAGAGCCTGCCTTTTGACGGGCTAATTCCCGCTTTGCAGGGCGGCTCGATCAATGCAGCGATTAGCGGGATGACGATCACGGATGAGCGGAAAGCAACCGTTGATTTTTCAGATCCTTACTTCAAGGCGGGGTTGGCGATCGCCGTTCAGGAAAGCACCACAGACATCAAATCTTTAGAAGACTTGAAAGGCAAAAGGATTGCCGCCCAAATTGGCACAACTGGCGCTGAAACGGCTAATAGCGTCGAAGGGGCCACGGTGACTACTTTTGACTCTGCGCCACTGGCTTTGCAAGAGCTGGCAAACGGCAATGTCGATGCGGTGGTAAATGATGCCCCGGCAACTTTGGATGCGATCGCCACTGGCAACATCCCCGGTATTGAAGTGGTGGGCGAACTGCTCACCGAAGAGTTTTACGGCATCGCCCTGCCTCAAGGCTCGGAAAATATAGAAGCGATCAACGAGGGGCTGGCCGAAGTAAAAGCCGATGGCACCTACGCAGAGCTTTATCAGAAGTGGTTTGGCACCGAGCCTCCAGCTGACATGGTTGAATAGGACTTCAGCTCGCTAGAGACTGTAGATTGCCTGACCCTTCGCTGGAGCTTTCGTTTTGGAAAAGTCACTGGGCTTTGTGATTGCCGCGCTGCCCGCCCTGCTGCAAGGGGCACTGATCACCTTGCAGCTCACAGCCGTCGCCGTCATCTTAGGATCTATTGGCGGCATCGCCTTGGGCGTTGCGCGGCTGTCAAAGATTTGGCTAATCCGGCTAGCGGCGAGGGTATACATCGATTTTTTTCGGGGTACGCCGCTGCTGGTACAGCTCTTTATGATTTATTTTGGCGTGCCCCCGCTAGTAAGGTCTATCGGCATTGACTTTACGTTCAACCAATGGAGCGCCGCTGTCGTCGGGCTTAGCCTAAATTCGGCAGCTTATTTGGCAGAAATTGTCCGCGCAGGCATCCAGTCAATTGAAGCAGGGCAAAAAGAAGCCTCTGAATCTTTGGGACTAGGGCAAGCTCAGACCATGCGCTACGTGGTTTTCCCGCAGGCATTGCGGCGCATGATCCCGCCGTTGGGAAATGAATTTATTACGCTATTAAAAGACACGAGCCTGGTGGCGATCATCGGCTATCAGGAACTGTTTCGCCAGGGGCAGTTGATTGTCGCTAGGAACTTTCGGGCCTTTGAGATATGGTTTACCGTCGCCCTGATCTATTTGATCTTGAACGTCATCGCTTCGCAGGCGTTTTCCTTGCTAGAGCGCAGAATGAATCCCACAACGACATAAACGCACACGGCTGACTAGCTGCAAAGTATTCTGCATCGAGTGCCTGTGGGTCAAAGCTTTCCCAAGATCAAAGTCATCGCAG
>JBAUIB010000043.1:0-3151 GCA_049680585.1 Phormidesmis sp. | reverse complement strand
GGTTTGTCTACCTTATCCGAACTCGGCAAAACGCCTTATACACTGGCATTACCACAAATATTGTCCAGCGGCTGTCTGAGCATGAGCAGGGCAAAGGGGCCAAGTATCTGCGGGCGAAGGGACCGCTTCGGCTGGTTTATGCGGTTGAACTAGGCAACCGGTCGCTGGCGACAAAGGCGGAGTATAGAATCAAGAGACTCGCAAAGTCTCAAAAGGAAGCAATCATCGCTCAAAAGCTCGATCAGCAAGCTTTGTTGATTTACTTAAGTCTTCAAGATAGCGCTTGAGCCTCTTGCCGTGTCATCATCGTTACTGTGTAGTCAAGATAGAATGGAACTGATAGCTTTGGGCATTTAGGTCACGATGGAACGTAGCGCTGAGAGACGTCGTCTATGACACTCACAATTGAAATGACTCCAGAAATAGAGAAACAGCTTAGGCAAGCGGCTCAAGCAGCGGGTCTTTCTCCTAATACCTATGCGCTGCGGCTAATTCATCAAAGCCTAGGCACTGACATCGTGAATAGTTTCTCGACTGAACGACTTTCCAAAGAAGAAGCCGATCTGATCGAGACCATAAATACGAGTCTCTCAGAAATAGACTGGCCGCGCTATCGAGTTTTGATTGAAAAGCGTCAGGATGAAACGCTTTCAGCAGAGGACTATGATGCTTTGATTGCGCTTACAGACCAATTGGAAAAAGCAAATGTTCATCGTTTAGAAGCGATTACTTCCTTAGCGCAGCTTCGCAATACCTCTATCGATGCCGTTATGGATAGTCTAGATCTCAAAGCGCCAGTATCTCTTTAGATGACGCCTATTTCAAATGGGAAATCAGTAAGAAAGACGCGCGTTTGGACATGAATGACTTAAATTGGAAAAAGTGTCTGAACGCAGAATTTCTCAGCAGCTTAGGGATTTGGTTAGCAAGAGAGCAAGCTATTGCTGTGAGTACTGCGGCTCTCAAAGCAAATATTTCGGTCCCTTCTCGATAGAACATATCATTCCTTTGTCCAGGGGAGGAACCAGTGATTTTTCTAATCTGGCTTTAGCCTGTCAGCATTGCAATAACTACAAATATACGAAGACTCAGGACATAGATCCCGTTACTCAAGTTTTGGTCCCTCTGTACAATCCTCGTCAGGGTATATGGGCAGAGCACTTTGTCTGGAATGAGAGCTACAGTAAAGTTTTAGGCATCACGGCTACCGGACGAGCGACTGTGTTGAGCCTGAGGCTTAACCGGGTTGAACTGATTAACTTACGGAAGGCGCTTTTTCAGATAAATGAACATCCTCCAAAGCTGTGAGCTAGTCAGTTTTGTGGGTGAGTTGTCCGGTTTTTCGGCGTGGAGAGTCGATTATAGTGGAGATCAGCTAGCCCTTTCATCCTGAGCGATGTCACGTATTTTCATTTCCTATCGCCGCAGCGACTCAATTTCTGAAGCGGGGCGGATTTATGACTATCTTTACGGTCATTTTGGGCGGGATTCCATCTTTAAAGATGTGGATGATATCGATGCGGGCGATGATTATCGGGAGCGGCTGAAGGAGGCTGTCGGTAAATGCCAGATTTTGCTGGCGGTGATTGGCAGAAGCTGGCTGACGGTGGAAGACGGGACAGGCAATCGCAGGCTAGACAATCCGGCGGATTGGGTGAGGCTGGAGATAGAAACGGCGCTGAAACGGAATATTCGCGTAATTCCGATATTGCTAGAAGGTGTGGAGATGCCTCCTGAGTACATGCTGCCAGAATCTTTACGGCCTTTTGCCTATCGCAATGCGGCGCGAGTGCGCTACGACCCCGATTTTCGGCGGGACATGGAACGAGTGAGTGAGGTAATTCAGCGGCACTTTGAGGCGTTGCGCGAAGCGACTGCCCCTCAAGCGACTCAGGTCCAGCAAAGCTCGCCAGCATCCTTAGAAAATGAAGTGAACCAGTCCTTTACTGAGCAGAAACCAGACCCCATACCTCAGTCGTCAGTTCAGAAAAGCCATCGTGTGGAATACATAAAGTCGCCCAAAGTCTCTGACAAACGGCCTCTCCTGAAGATATCTACAGTTGGGTTTGAAGTGAAGACTATTGCCAGAATTGAGAAAACGGGTTTTCTGGGATTGGGTCAGCCTGAAATTACAATGCGTACTCAAAAAGCTGAGGCTGAATACTACCAGGAAGATTTGGGTCAAGGTGTCACTTTAGAGCTGGTTGCGATTCCCGGCGGTATGTTTCAGATAGGTTCTCCTCGCGAAGAAGACCATGACAGTGAGAGACCTCAGCACGGAGTAACGGTCAAGCCTTTTCTAATGGGCAAATACCCGGTGACTCAGGCACAGTGGCGAGCAATAGCTGTTCTACGCAAAGTGGGGCGCAATTTGCCTATCAACCCTTCTTGGTTCAAAGGTAACGACCGTCCAGTTGAGAGAGTTAGTTGGGAGGATGCTGTGGAGTTTTGTCAGCGTCTCTCACAGCATACAGAACGAGCGTATCGATTGCCGAGTGAAGCGGAGTGGGAATATGCTTGTCGAGCTGGAACAGCGACACCGTTTCACTTTGGTGAGACCATCACTGCCGATCTGGCTAACTACGACGCTACTGAACCCTACAGAAATGGCCTCAGAGGGGAATATCGAAAGGCGACAACAAATGTTGGGAGTTTTTCTGCCAACACTTTTGGTTTATATGATATGCACGGCAATATCTGGGAATGGTGTACAGATCACTGGCATAGCAATTATGAAGATGCTCCGACTGACGGGAGGACTTGGCCGACGGATAATGCACAGGCTAATCGCGTTCTTCGTGGCGGTTCCTGGCTTGCTTTTCCTAGAAATTGCCGCTCTGCCTCCCGCAGTAGCCTTTCGCCCGATTCGTGTCTCAACTACCTTGGGTTTCGAGTAAGTTGTATGGATCCCGAAGCTATCGCTACGTAAACCTACTTACTCTTGCTTTCTCGTGCTTAGTTCGCAGAGAGATGGAAAAGTCTTCTTTGCCAGCAGCTAATGAGTCTGATGATATTGCTCTGGGGTAGTGTCGGACTCTAGGCGACCATCGACGAGGTTGATAATGCGATCTGCGACATCGAGGATGCGGTTGTCGTGAGTGACCATCAGGACGGTTGACCCCTGCTCTTCGCAGAGCTGGCGCATCAGGTT
>JBAUIB010000042.1:0-36899 GCA_049680585.1 Phormidesmis sp. | reverse complement strand
CCCCAAAGGCGATCGCCCCCACGCTGCCATCTTGTTCCCAACGCCCAAAGCTCCCAAAAATACCGGTGCCCCCATCACCGCCGTCGCCGCCGTTGCCACCGCTGCCGCCATTGGCCCCTGCATTGCCGCCGTTTCCCCCATTCCCCCCATTGGCAAAGCCCCCAAAGCCCCCACCGCCGCCGAAAACAATGCTGCCGATGCCGTTCACGCCAATCCCATTGACACCGGCAACCGCCCCTCTATTCACTTTGAATGTCTCTTTCGCACTCCCCATTTCAACGTCTGGCAAGTTCTCGCCCGATATCTCTGCTAAGCTCACGCCGTTGATGCCACTGACCGCCCCCCTATTGACTTTAACCCGGGACTTTTGGCCCTGAATGTGAGTGGTTACCGGTAGGCGCTGACTGCCGCTGCCACCGATGGCCTGATTGTTTAAGAAGTTGACGCGGACTAAGCGAACACTGCCTTGATTAATCAGCAGTCCGCCACCCATTCCGGCGCTGCCGCCGCTACCGTTAATGCCCAGATTGCCTTGAGCCAGTCCATTAGCCAGCGTTAAATCGCGCAAAGTTACCTCTCCGCCGTCGATTTGGAGAACGCGGTGGCGGCCCTCGCCGCTGAGGGTGATGTCATTGCCCGCTAGCGTTAAATTGCTGTTGACCGAGGGGAGTGGGCTTTGTAGGGCGATCACACCTTCTACCGCGCTTAAGTCAATCACATCATCATCAGGCGCTGCGTTGGCGCGATCAATTGCCCAGCGGAGTGAGCCGATGCCCGTATCGGCGGTGGTGTTCACCCGAATTGGTTTTGTAGGGTAGGGTGCGATCGCCTTTGTCTCTATCTGTTCCGGGCGACCGTTGATAGATGAATCGGAGGCTAATTTTGCGGTTGGATAAAGCCATCCCAACCAAATCCAGCCAAGTAAAAAGCCAACAATGATAATAGACAGAACAATATTCCGTTGACTGTAAAGGTTGCTCATAAGATTGTTCACTGAGCAGAGGATTTACTGAGCTGAGAATTGATTGAACACAAAGACCAGCAGCCCTAATGCAAATAACACCATACCCAGTCCTAGTATTTCTGTCTTCAAAGCGGTCGGTCTAGGCGTGGGTTGCAGCCAAAACCCTAATAGGCGTGTGACTAGTGGCATGACAGCCCAAGTTAACAGAGAAGAGGTAATGATGTTGTTCACAACCATTGCGTTAGGCATCGGCCATGACTGCATGAAGCCTAGAGCGGCGAATAGCGCTGACTGAATCATTACAGTGGGATAGAGTGCCAAAATAACGGCTGCATTTTGCTTCCAGGCGGGTGGGCCAAGTCCGACTTGTTCTGTTCCTGTTCTGCTGGAGAACCAGCCTTCGAGACCAGTCGCAAAAGAGACAAATTGGTAGGAGGAAAAAGTTTGTCGGCCAGATTTGATTAGGGCTTCGCGATCGCGAGATTTTATCCACTGATTCAGCTGCTCAGTCGAATCAAAGTGAACAATCGAATACCACTTCAGCGGCTGACCCGGCTGAGGACCCTTCACAGGTGCGCATAGATCCGTACGAATGTGACCTTTGTATCGTCTGGCTTTGCGCGTGAGCTGCGAGTGCCACCAGCGGAAAGCGAGTCCGTCCCCAGGAGCGACGGTATGCTCTACGACTAAACTAGCCGCTGACAGTGTACTGACATCAGGAGCCGTCATTAGTTTTGATTTCGCTGCGAGTAAGACTGCGTTCCTTTTTGTTGGTTAAATGGCTGTCTCTGATTGAACTGTGATTGTTGACTATATTGAGACTGAGACCTCTGGCCAGACTGCGATTGCCGATTGCCTAAGTACTGACTCCCCGAAGGAGAGTCAATGCCACTGCTTGCCGCTGGCTGCTGATTTTGACCCTGAGGTGCTGCCTTCGTTGCCTTTCCTGCCGTTAAAGCTAGAAATGTTTCCTGTACCCAGCCTTCAGCGTAGGGCGAATTATCAAAGCGAATATGGTTCCAAGTCAAGCTCTGATTGTCGCTCACCTGCTCTAAAACCGTTACCGCATCCCCATTCACCCCGTATCCCGCCTGGTCTTTGTTAACTTCAGGCTGAAGATAAACAGTGATTTTGGCATCGGGGTCCGGCGCAAGCAAGCTCGCCGACTGATTGAGTGCCTGATTGCTAGAGGCGTCAGCAGCCCAGCTAACGGTAGGCATAGCTAAAACTAGACTCAACATCAGAATAAGAGTGAAAATAGGCAGTACAACAGCTTTTGCCCACTTCCTGTACAGTCGTCGGTTCATAGATTTACGGGTATTCGACATGAGACTACAGCTTGTTAACCCAGTGTTCACGTTGCAAGTATTCACGTTGTATACAGTATGCATAAATAGAATAATAGTACCTCCCTGTGTATTCGGCGCACCTTTCCAGAATCGAGCTGTTAACCTCTGCTGACATTTTTTTGCTAAGGATCCAGGATTAAATAAATAAGTCGTCTTCACCAGCCACCCTACTCTACGAGAAGAGCAAAGCTCTACCACTATGCTCAAAGGTTCGGGGCTCGGCGTTTACGATGGCTGAGCAGAGTCGTTCGCGGAGCGTCGCCATAGGCGTTAGCCAAAACCAACCGGCCTGTAAATGGGGTCGTTCTTTAATCTTTATTCCTTAGCAGACAAGAAGAGCACTTGACGCTGAGCCCGTCTCACCAAAATTAAACGTGAAAATTAAACGTGATAGTATAGCTAATAACTTTTAGCTGCTGATAAGTATGCGTCAAGTTTGGCGGAGTCTGTCAGTCACGAAGCAAGGTGCCTTAGTGCTGATGGTGCCTACGGCTGTGACGCTGTTATCTTTGGCGGCTTGGAACTGGTCGCGACAGCAGGAGCAGCAGGCGGCGAACTGGGTCATTCATACGGAAGAAGTCTTAAAAGAAAGCAATCAGCTGCTAACCTCGTTGATAGACGCGGAAACAGAATTACGAGGCTATGGACTAACCCGTAACCTTGAGTTTCTAGAGCCGTACGAGCAAACGCAGGCATCTGTTTTTGAGTCTGTAGAAAAACTCACCGCGCTGACTGTGGACAATCCTAGTCAGCAGGTTTATTTGAAGATAGTTCGGCGCGAGGCGGCTGATTATCTGGCTTTTTTGGATGAAATGCGGCGGCTGATTGATGAGATGAATCGCAATGAGCCGCTTTGGCGATCGCCTCAAATCCAGGCTCAGTTCAGCCAGGGAAAAGCTGACATGGAAGCGCTCCAGGGCCATATTGAAAACATTAGAGCTGAAGAGCGATCGCTGCTGGCCGTTCGACGAGAAACCTTAAGCGCCACCAAGCACCTTGTCGATTGGGTGCTGATTACTAGTATTAGTGCGAGCTTGAGCAGCTACGGCATTGCCTTTTACCTCTACAGTCAGGCCGACCAAAAGATCATCACTCGCAATCGAGAGCTGATGACTGCCAATGAGTCCTTGAGCAAACTAAATGTAGCTCTGGCTCGCCGCAATCAAGATCTCGATGACTTCACGCATACCGTCTCTCACGATCTCAAAGCGCCGCTCAGAGCAATTCACAACCTAGCAGATTGGCTGATCGAAGACTTGGACCTGCTGCCCGGTAGCGAAAGCAGGAAACATGCTGATCTGTTACATCAGCGCGTCAATAAGATGCAGTCGCTGATTGATGGGCTGCTAGCCTACTCTAGAGCAGATCGCATCACTGATCCGACTGGTGCGAACGCTGAGTTTGTGAACGTCGCTCAGCTTGTTCAAGAGTTAGTGAAAGGGCTAGATATGCCACCTCAGTTCCGAGTCGTGATTGCACCCGATTTGCCAACGATAAAAACTGAACGTATCCTGTTGCAGCAGGTGTTTAGCAATTTGATTACGAATGCTTATAAGCACCATACGCGCAAAAGCGGCAAAATCGCGATCGCCGCAGAGCTCGCCGCTAGCGCTCAGCCTAAATTCACCGTGAGTGACGATGGCCCTGGGATTGCGCCAGAGTATCGCGAACACATCTTCAAAATCTTTCAAACCGGCAAGAGCCACGACTCGACAAGCAGCGGCATCGGCTTATCCATTGTCAAAAAGATTGTTGAGCGTCGAGGTGGAGAACTAGGCTTTACCTCAACGCTCGGTGAAGGGACAACCTTCTATTTTACGTGGCCGTAATTGATATGGGGATTGGGCTATAGCAATTCTGCCCTGCTCACCAGAGATTGACTTTTGGCCCGCCTCTATACGACCATCTAGCCGCCGGGCCGGGGCGCAAATCGATGTGAACAAAGCCTCTGCCGACAGCCAAGCCTCCTTTGGGATGGTGCTTTTTCACCTTATAAAACGTATCGACCACGTCCACGCCTTTGACATAAAAATCAACCGCATCTCCTCGCAAATGCCGAGAATTCGAGGCCCCTTTCACCCGGCGATTTGTGATCGGATCGCGATAGCCAGAGTTCACTACGATGGGCTTACCGCCTAAGTAGGTGCGAACTTCGTCCATATACTTACAGAGCTTCACAATCCGCTGGGTAATAGCAGTACCCGTCGGAATGCGAGTCCCGCCAGCGGTCATTTCGCTCCAGGTGAAGTTGGAGGGAGTCGGTTCGTAGTAAATCGGTTCGTAAATGCCGACAGGACGACTGATTCCTGGCAATAAGATCTTCGGCCCTGAGTCAGTTTTGTCTTTAGGGGTAGGCGCTGGCGCCGGCTCATCTTGAGGGTCGTTGCCGGGCTCTACGCCTTCTACCTTGGCATGAAGGCTGTATACAAACCAGCGAATGCCGGGCTGATCCGCTAGGGGCTGAGCTAGCTGAACGAAGAGGTGATCGTCCGCTTCACTATCCGCGCGACCTTCGTAGGGAAAGTGCTCAATAATTTCTAATTCGGTGCCTGCCTTGAGGAAGACGAGCTGATTGGGTAGGTCCTTTTGCTTGAGATAAGTTGTTTGAGTTGGGAGAGCTTTTAGAAATGTATCAGCAGTCGCAATAAGTTTCATAGAAGTTTCTCAAGGGTAGATGTACAAAAAACAGGAGATATATTTTAGGAGAGGCAGATGTAGAACATCCCTAAGATATGTTGCCCTCAATATAGAACTTGGGCGCTATTTACAGATCGCCTCGCAACAAAAAAATGTTTAAAAATTGTTTATTGATAACAAATGTCATACGCCCAGTCTGACGGTAGTGACATTTGTCATTACTTGAAAGTGACAAATGTTAGATGGTTTTAACCAGAGCAAGTCGTACCTTTAAGATACATGGGCTCGCTCCCTTAGGGTCATGCCAATACTACAATCGAATCGAGAAATTCTAGGGATTTTTCGCCGCTTTGATTGAGAAGGCTGTATGTTTTATACCATGAGCTTATTTATGAGGGTTTTCTCGCTAATTTTATGCCGTGAGTTTTTATTCCATAAGTTGCTAGAGGGACTACTATGAAACCGTTGCGGCTGATGGATGTGGCTAACAAAGGTATTAAGGACTGAAACAGTATCCGGATAGAAAATGTTTAGAAAACTTCGCCTTGGCACTCAATTCACCTTATTGCTAACCCTGATTTTTTTGGGTGGAATTATTCTCAGCGGCATCACCTTGTCAGAAGCGATGCAGCAGAAAGCTGAAGGTGAAGTTGCAACAAAGGCAGAGATTTTAACGCAGACGATGAATGCGGTCAGACGGTATACGAGCGATCGCGTGGCCCCTCTCCTGCAAAGCCAGTTAGAAACCAGCCCAGAATTTATCAGTGAAACCGTACCGGCTTACTCGGCTAGAGAAGTCTTTGAAAACTTTCGCGCTCAGCCTGAGTACCGCAGTTTTTTCTACAAAGAGGCCACGCTAAACCCCACTAACTTAAAAGATAAAGCGGATGAGTTTGAAGCCAGCCTGGTTGAACAATTTCGCGCTCAGCCAGATCTAGGTCAGCTCTCAGGCTATCGAAATTTTGCTGGGGAAGAGAGGTTTTTTATTGCGCGTCCGCTGGCAGTGACAGCAGAGAGCTGTTTGCAGTGCCACAGTCGACCTGAGGTGGCACCGGCTAGTCAGATTGCTAGCTTCGGCGCAGAAAATGGATTTGGGTGGCAGCTCGATGATGTCGTGGCCGCTCAAACCATCTATGTGCCCTCTGGTGAGGTATTTGCTAAAGGACGGCAGTATCTAGCGCTGACGATGGGCGTTTTTATCTCCATTTTTACGGCGGTGGCGCTGCTGATTAACTGGCTGCTGAAGCAGCGAGTGATCCATCCGGTCAATCAGCTAACGGCGATCGCCCGCCGCATGACAACTGGCACAATCACCGCCGAACAAGTCAGCGAGTTTGACTCTCCTAGAATTCACAAGGTGGCCCGCCGGGCCGATGAGCCTGGACAGCTCGCTCGGGCGTTTCAGCATATGGCCCATGAGGTCGCCGCTCGCGAGAAAAATCTTGCTCAGGCAGTCGATCAGCGCACTGCGCAGCTAGCTGAGAGTATGAAAGTTGCTCAGCAGGCAAGCGTCCAGGCAGAAGAAGCCAACAAGACCAAAAGCAAATTCTTGGCGAATATGAGCCATGAATTGCGCACACCGCTCAACGCCATCATTGGCTATAGCGAAATGCTGGTTGAAGAGATTACCGATCTAGGGACGCCAGGGCTGATCCCTGATGTGCAGAAAATCCACGGTGCGGGAAAGCATTTACTGGGACTGATCAACAATATTTTAGATCTCTCTAAAGTCGAAGCGGGCAAGGTGGAACTGTTTCTCGAAACCTTTGCGATCGCGCCATTGCTAGAAGAGGTCACTGGCACCCTACGTCCCCTAGTAGAAAAGAACCACAATACTCTGGTGATCGCGCCCCCAGACGATATTGGCTCAATGCGAGCAGATGTGACCAAGCTGCGCCAGAGTCTGTTTAATCTGCTCAGTAATGCCAGTAAGTTTACAGAAAATGGCACAATTACGCTGTCAGTGACCCGGCCAGAAGCGGGCTGGCTCACGTTTTCGATCAGCGACACTGGCATTGGCATGACGCCCGATCAGCAGGCCAAGCTATTTCAGTCTTTTGCGCAGGCAGATGCCTCGACAACGCGCAAGTACGGCGGCACTGGCTTGGGGCTTGTCATTACCCGGCAGTTCTGTGAGCTGATGGGGGGCACCATCGAAGTCGAGAGCGAAGCGGGCCAGGGAACAACCTTTACGATACGTCTGCCCGAAGAGGTTCAGCCGCTTCAGTCAGGGCAGACTCTTCAACAGACCGCTCAACAGAGGCCAGATCAGCAGTATCAGCGTAACGCGAGCGCAGGCACCGGGATTCTCCCCGCGCGCCACTCAGAGGCTACAGGCGCTAGCACCATCCTCGTGATTGACGACGATCCGGCTGCTAGAGATATCATGCAGCGCTTTTTGAGTCGGGAAGGCTTTGGTGTGATCGTTGCTGCCAGCGGGGAGGAAGGGCTGCGGCTAGCTGAAGAACGTTCTCCTGATGCGATTCTTTTAGATGTGAGAATGCCGAATCTCAACGGTTGGGAAGTCTTGAGCCGTCTCAAATCTGACCCGGCGCTAGCCGACATTCCGGTGATTATGGCCACTATTGAAGACGATCAGTCGCTGGGCTGCGCGCTGGGCGCGGTTGACTATCTGATCAAACCGGTTGACCATGAGCGCCTGCTAAACCTCTTGCAACCCTATCAGAAAGACCCTGCCGCTTCATCCGTCCTGGTTGTAGAAGACAATGTAGACAATCGCGAGATGATCTGCCGTCAGTTGACCAAGGCGGGGTGGCAGGTGTTTGAGGCTGGAAATGGGCTTGAGGCGATCGCCCTCATGCAAATGCAGCCGCCTGGAATCATCTTGCTGGATCTGATGATGCCGGAAATGGATGGCTTTGAGTTTATCCGCGAGCTGCGTCAGCATCCTCAATGGCGATCGCTCCCCGTGATTGTGCTAACGGCCAAGGACCTAACGATCCAAGAGCGGTCATGGCTAGAGGGGCGAACGCAGCAGATTTACCAGAAAGGCAGTGGCAACCGACAGCTCCTGCTGAATGAGATTAACCGGCTGCTCGCAGCTCCCTCATCCTGAACGGGCCACCTTGAACGGACTAAATAAGTTTTAAGCGCACTAGAGATCGTCAAATCGTCGCCGAAATCATCCAAAAGAGGGGGAGTTCTAAGCATGCTACAGAATAGCCAGGTGCGCCATACGCTACTTGCGTACTTACGCCACGAGCTGTGTACGCCAATCAACGGCATGATTGGATACAGCGATCTGCTGCTAGAAGATCTGCAAACTCAGCCAGACGCTACCCTGCTGGCGGACGTCCAAAAGATTCGCGGCTGCGCTCAGCAATTACTGACCCTCGTGAGCGTCATTCTCGATCCTGAGCAGCTTGAAATGAGCCAGATTGACGGTGATCTGAGCGGCTTTGGCTCGACGCTGCGAATGGAGCTGATCACGCCCTTGAGCACCATCATCGGCTACTGCGAGATGCTGCTAGAAGAAGCCCCTGCCGATCTGATCTCAGATTTGGATAAGCTCAATGCCTCAGCCCAGCAGTTGATGAGCTTAATCAACGACATTGTTCATCTGGCCCAGCAGCAGCTTCAGACCCTCACTGCTCAGAAGAGTGATCAGCCAGAGAGTGCTGCCTCCCTCTCACTTGAAAGCCCGCAAGCGGCCTATCTCGCCAAGAGTGCTGAGAGCACGCTTCAAGCGCTGAGCCAAAAGTCGCCTGAAAAGCAGTCTCAGGGCGGGATGATTTTAGTCGTTGACGACAACTTGACCAACTGTGACTTGCTCGCTCGCCAGCTGAAGCGACAGGCATATACGGTCACAACCGCTAACAACGCCCAAAAAGCCCTGCGCTTACTGCAAGCGATTCCCTATGACCTGATTTTGTTAGATGTGATTATGCCCGGCATGAGCGGGCTTGAACTGCTCCAGCAGCTCAAGCGCCATCCTGACTGGTGTCATATTCCGGTCATTATGATCTCCGCGCTAGATGAAATGGAGGGAGCGGTCAAATGCATTGAGCTAGGCGCAGAAGACTATTTGCATAAACCGTTTGATCCAACCCTACTAAAAGCCAGGATTGGCGCTTATCTGGAGCGCAAACGCCTTCGAGATCAAGAGATTTTGTACTTACAGCAGGTGGAACGCTTGACCACAGCCGCAGCAGCAGTTGAAACCAACAACTTCAATCCCGATAGCTTGAGTGATCTGACCCGGCAGCCCGATGAGCTAGGCCAGCTCGCTCGCGTATTTCAACGTATGGCTCAAGAGGTTCATGCCCGCGAACAGCATTTGGAGCAGCAGCTACATCTCATGCAAGTGTCTATCGACAGCGGTCAAAAAAAGCAGCTCGTGGCTGAAATTGTCGCAACCGATCACTTTCAGCAGCTCCAGAAACGAACCAAGGGAAATCTCGATATTGAAAATTTATATCGTCCGTCTTTGTATCCGCCGCTTTCTAGCTTCTCTGTCGATAGCGAGCCAGCTACAGTTCAAGAGAATTCGCGATCGCTGAGAGATATGCCGCCGCTAGAGCAGCCAACATTGGGTCTAACCGATACTCACTCGAATGATTCAAAGATTGTGGCGGTTCACTCTTTTCGTGGCGGCACCGGCAAGTCAAACCTCACCAGCAATCTAGCGATGAGTCTGGCAAAGCAGGGAAAACGAGTCGGCATCATCGATACGGATTTGCAGTCTCCAGGAATTCATGTGCTGTTTGGCCTAGAGGATGAGGCGACTCATCACAGCTTGAACAGTTATTTATGGGGAGAGTGTGCAATTTATGAAGCCGCTCGTGATGTGAGCGCCCTATTACGACAAACGGCTCAATCTGATAATGGCCAATCTGCTAATGACCAAACTTCTGATGGCGCTATTTACCTAGTTCCTGCGAGTACCAAAGCCAGCGACATTACCCGCATTTTGCGAGAGGGATATCCCCAAGACAAATTGCTCGACGGGTTTTCTGAAATGACTCGCGATCTACAGCTTGACTTTTTGTTGGTAGATACCCATCCAGGCATTAATGAAGAAACGCTACAGGCGATCGCGGTTTGCGCTGTTCTAGTCGTCGTCTTGCGCCCAGACTATCAGGACTACCAGGGCACCTCTGTAATCGTCGAGCTTGCCCGCATGCTGTCAGTAGAAGATCTGTTGTTAGTGGTCAACAAAGCCCTGCCTACCTTCGATGTAGACATCTATCGCCAGCAGCTAGAAACAGCCTACGATGTGTCGGTCGCGGAAATTCTGCCTTTCTCAGAAGAAATGATGCATTTGGCGAGCAGTGAAATCTTCTCAATGCGCTATCCCGATCATCCTCTCGCAAAAGCCGTCGATGGCATCGGTCGGCATATCACTGAACCCAAGGGGATGCCATGCCCTTCCTAGCCTCTAGCGGTAAAACAGCTCAACAGATTGGCCGTCTGACTCAGAATCTAGCTGGGCAATGGCTACCAACGGCGGTGATCTCTGGGGTGATAGGGATGATCGGGGCGATGTTTTCGGTCTCCTTTGCGATGCTGATTTTTTCAGGAGAGCTAGCTGACTATCTACCGGCGGGCATTGCGATCGCGCTACTAAGCGGCATTATCCTAAGAACGACAGTGGGCCTACTCAGCTCTTACCCAGGAATGATCGCCGATACCGACGCGCTATCGTCTGCGATTTTGGGACTGAGTGCGGCGGCGATCTCCACCCAAATGATGCCTTCAGCAACACCAGAGGCGCTGTTTGTCACGGTGCTGGCAGCGATCGCGCTGACGTCTTTACTCACGGGCGCGTTTCTATTTCTGCTGGGCTTTTTCAAGTTTGGCGAGCTGATTCGATTTATTCCCTATCCGGTGATTGGCGGGTTCTTAGCAGGGGCCGGTTGGCTGTTGATCCAGGGCGCGGTGCAAGTAATCACGAATAAAGCGCTAACGTTTTCTCAGCTGGCTTACTTGTGGCAACCACCCGCGCTGTGCCAATGCCTGATGGGACTGAGCATTGCCGTCATTTTGCTAATTGTTTCGTCTCGCTTTCAGCATGCTTTAGCCATTCCAATAACGCTGATGGGGGCGATCGCGCTTTTCTATCTGACGCTGATAGTCACTCACACGTCGATAAACACTGCCACCGCTCAGGGCTGGTTACTGAGTTCGCCCGCAAACGGAGAATGGCGTTTCTTCAAGATTTCCTCATTCGCGCAGATCAATGGGGCGCTCCTCCTAACGCAGCTAGGGAGCATGGCGACGGTTGCACTGCTCGCCGCTGTCTCGGTGCTGCTTAACTCAGCCGGAATTGAACTGGTTACCGAGCAAGATATTGATCTAAACCGTGAGCTGAAAGCAGCCGGAAGTGCCAACTTGATACTGGCGATGATGGGCGGTGTCACCGGCTATCAAATGGTGAGTGATACGCTTTTGGCTCACAAAATGGGCGCTAAAACCCGCTTAGTTAGCCTATTGACCGCCCTTGTCTATGTAGCCATCTTGGCTTGGGGATTTTCTGGACTCGCTTTGTTGCCGCTGCCGGTTGTGGGCTCGCTCCTGCTATTTTTGGGGCTATCGTTTCTCAAAGAGTGGCTGTACGATACCTGGTTTTCTTTACCTAAAACTGATTACGCCATCATCTGGCTGATTATGCTGGTGATGGTGACGAGCGGTTTTTTGCAGGGCATCGGATTTGGATTTGGCGTTGCGATCATTCTCTTTGTGGTCAACTACAGTCGAATCAGTGTGACCAAACACACGCTTTCTGGCGCTAGCCGTCCTAGTAACGCAGCTAGATTTTTACAGCAGGCCCAGCTACTGCGCACAGAAGGCGAGCAAATCTATATTTTGGAGCTACAGGGCTTTGTATCTTTTGGCACCGCTCATCAATTAATCAACGACATCCGCCAACGTTTAGACGATGTAGACTTGCCTTGTCCCAAGTTTGTTGTTCTCAGCTTTCGACTGGTGACGGGGCTAGATTCTTCTGCCGTACTTAGCTTCATCAAGCTCAAACAGATCGCGCAGCAGCGGCAGCTAGCGTTCGTCTTTACCGATCTGCCCAAGGCAGCCCAACAACAGCTACGTCAGGGAGGTGTCTTACCAGAAAATCTGTTGCCAGAAGATATCTCTCCAGAGAATATCTCTCAAGACAGCATATGCCATGTGTTTGCAGATCTCGACCGCGGCATTGAATGGTGCGAAGACCAGATTCTGAATGCGATTCCTCAGCGCCGCTGCCGCACACTGCCGCTGGCCCTACAGCTCGCAGATTTCTTCTGCGAGTCTGATCGCGTTTCTCAGTTCATTCAGTATTTGCAAAAGGTGCGAGTGCCTGCCGATCGGGCTTTATTTCGCCTAGGCGATCGCGCCGACACGCTCTACTTCATCGAGTCAGGGCAAGTCAGCATTCTTCTGCCCCACAGCCAAAAGCCGAAGAACCCTATCAAAAAGCCACGAAAGGAGTCACAAGAGACAAAGAACGGGCGAGATGGGCCAGCCCGGCGGCTGCGAACCCTAGGCGCAGGGATGCTCTTAGGCGAACAGTCATTTTATTTGGGTACACCTCACAAGAGCTTTGCCATTACCGATCAGCCCAGTATTCTCTATCGATTATCTAGAGCCAGCTTGCAAACCATGCACCAGCAGCAGCCTCAAGTTGCAGCAGCTTTTCAGGACTACATCATTCGTCTACTGGCTGAGCGTCTCACCTATGCCTACGAAGAGGTAGAGGCGCTGCTCTAGTAGAATTATCAAAACCAGGTCTGTTGAAATCATCTGTTTAACTGCCCCCTCTATCAGCAAGCACCATGTCCAAGATCCTTTTAGTTGAAGATAACGAGATCAATCGAGACATGCTCTCTCGCCGTCTAGAACGGAAAGGCTACGAGGTCGTGGTGGCCATTGACGGGGCGCAGGCGGTGGCCAAAACTCGATCAGATCGGCCTGATCTGGTGTTGATGGACTTGCATCTGCCTGTTTTAGATGGCTGGGAGGCCACTCGGCAGATCAAAGCAAATCCTCAAACTAGCGTCATCCCGGTGATTGCGCTAACAGCCGATGCGCTGACGGGTGAACGTGAAAAAGCCCTGGCCGCAGGCTGCGATGATTACGATACCAAACCGGTTGATTTGCCAAAGTTACTAGAGAAGATGTCCAAACTGCTCGAAGCTGCGTCATCGCCACCGGACATGCCGCTACCGTCAGACACGCTGAGCCTGCCTAGCGATCCGCAGCTTCATCGACGCTTGCGCAACCGTCTACGCCACGAGCTTACGCCTTTTCTCCATAGCATTATTGGCTATAGCGCTCTGCTTTTGGATACGCTTAGCAGCCCAGCGGCCAGTGGCCAGTCAGATAGCGATCAGCAAAGCCTCTACGACGACATCCAGAAGCTTTTCGCCTCTGGCAATCAGCTGTTGCAGCTGGTTCACGCTGTTTTAAGCCCGGCGCTAGTAGATATTCAGCAGCCGGAAATTGATCTAGTTGCCCCTCATCTCAGGCGGGAACTCCTGACTCCGCTCAGTACAATCATTGGCTACTGTGAGATGTTGCTAGAAGAAGCGCCTGCCGATCTCATGCTAGATCTCGAAGCGATCTACACCTCAGCGCAGGCGTTGCTGAGCAAGGTAAGCGGTCTAGATAGCTTGGTAAAGCAGCATCTAGAATCGATTCACTCGTCCGCTGCCAGTGAGAAAGACATCTCAGCACATACGCTAGAGTCTGCCAACGCAAAGGCACTCGTACGGCAGAGGACACTCGAAATTCACCGCTCTCTCGCAACTGAGCGTAGCCAGATTTTGGTGGTCGATAGCGATGTTGCGAATGGCATGTTGCTCTCTCGTCAGCTAGAGCGTCAGGGCACTCAGGTGGCGATCGCCTCTACTGCTCAACAGGCCCTACAAGCGATCGCCACGACTCCCCACGACTTGGTTCTACTCACGGCCACTCCAAGTGGTTTGCAGCTACTAGAACAGATCAAGTGCAGCCCAGAGACCCCAAACATTCCGGTGCTGATGATAGCGAACCCAGCGGAAATGGCGGCGGTTGCTCAGGGAATGGCAATGGGCGCAGCAGACTATCTCACCCGTCCGGTGCAGCCAGTGGTGCTGCGCACTAAAGTGGCCAACTGCCTAGCCCAGAAGCGACTTCAAAATCAGCCCGGCAGCTTTGATAGTCTGTTAGAAAACGCGCCAGTCGGGGTCTATCGGGCGAGCGTTGAAGGTCGCTTTAGGTATGTGAATCCGTCTTTGGTAAAGCTGTTGGGCTATCCGACAGCAGCGACCTTATTAGACACTGTTACAGACATCGCCAGCCAGCTATATGTTGACTCCAGCCAATATGCCGAGTTTAAACATCTATTGGAGACGCAGGATAAAATCACCGGATTTGAATGCCAGGTGTATCGCCACGACGGCGATCTGATCTGGGTTTCACAGAGCGCGCGGGCTGTTCGAGATGCGAGTGGGATGCTCATCTACTACGAAGGAATTGTCGAAGAGATTACCCAGCGCAAGCTCGCGGAAGCTACCCTCACACAAAAGCTAGATACCCTGCAGCACGAGCTAGCCCATGTCAAACAAGCCTGGCAGGCCGCAGAGATTGTTCAAACAGATTACTTTCAGCAGCTGCACTCAGACGATGAAGCCCAAGGAGAACCAGCCGCTTCGCCGCCAGCGGAGCTCCCGGTCAGGGTATTGCTAGTAGAAGATAATGAGCTAAACAGCGATATGCTCTCTCGTCGCCTGAAGCGATCTGGCTATGAGGTGGTGGTTGCCAGTGACGGTGCAGAGGGCGTGGCAAAGGCGCTATCAGACCATCCGCATGTGATCTTAATGGATATTAGCCTGCCAGTGATGGATGGATGGGAAGCGACGCAACAGCTCAAGGCTGACGCGCAAACCTGTCATATTCCGGTGATTGCGCTAACGGCGCATGCGATGGCGGGCGATCGCGAAAAAGCACTCGCGGCTGGCTGTGATGACTACGATACCAAACCGATTGACCTGCCGCGTCTGCTGAGCAAAATCGAAACGTGCTTAAAACGTCCGGCCATCAGCTAACGACGGCACTCAAAAGTCTTCTGTTTTACTGCAAATACGCTTAAGCAGATATGTCCAAAAGGATATTTTCAATGAGTACTTATTTCATAACTTTAAAGAGCTTAACTCCAGAATTTATTGCGGCGCTGGTTGTTGTCTTATTAGGCCAAGAAACACTAGATCTGAGCTTAGCTTCGCATTTTCTAGCTGTCGCTTTCTTATTTAGAGTTCTGTGGAACGGCTCGATTTTAGTTCATGGATTGGGCCATACGGTCGTAACCGCTGTTGTCGATCGAGATCTCTCTTTTCTCAGTCAAGCAAATATCCTTGAAAATAGAAGCGTGTCTAGCACGCTGAAATCTTTAATTCCCTTTAGCTGTATCTTTTTCTCGAGGACTGACGACGCTGCTTACCCCTGGATTTCTGTGGGTAAAGCAACGCCTAGGGCTATTCGCGTCAAAGCCTTGGGTGGCATTTCGTTCAACGCGATCGCCCTGTTTTTTCCACTATTCATTTTCTCTTCAACGGCCGATGTTCTCAGCCAGCTATTCGCTCAAGCGCTTGCCGCCTCAAACCTGTTGATCATTCTCAGCTCACTCTCCGATATCGCAGCGGCTGTCACCGGGAAGGCGATTTGCTTTAACTGCGGCAACTTTGGCTTCTTGGGCAAACGACTGCCAGCGGATGGGAATGAGCTGCTGCCAGCGCGAGCCGTCGATATTTTTAGAACGATGGGCGGTGAAACTGAGATCCGAGGCGAGCAGGCGGGCGGTGGGACTGTGTTTGCGCGCGATCGCACCGATCAAGTCATCTTCGTCGGTGAGAAAGTCGTCAATCAAAAGCGACAGAACCTAACCGAATCACTAGAAGCGGCCTTTGCCCCGGTTCGTAAAAAAGCAGAGCGAGCGGGAGCCAAGGCGCTCGCTCAGGCCGTGATGGGGGTTTGGCACTATCGCTATGCTACGAGCAGTCCGCCCGCTGTGGTAGAAACCCATTGGCATGAGTGGATGCCCGCTAGAGAGGCTGACGTATGGCGGGTAGAGAGCGGAAAGTGGCTGTGCGATCGCCCAATGGTGAACCACCGGATTACGCACAACGGCGACTTCGATGCCTGGATGCTGTATGGCCATCCCATAGAGAATACGACCCTTGGCCTGTGGCTCGAACGAGTCTTGCATACGCCTAATGCGACCCTCGGCGATTCTCCTAAGATCGCAGGCATGATGGATTTGCTGATCACGCAGGGAATGTGGGATGCCTCGCTAAGGCTGGCCTATCAGCTAGCCGTGACGGACTCGATTGAAGCGGCCTTTGGCACAGCGCAACCTTCTAAAACAGCGCCTAACACCGCACCTGCTGAAAAAGAGATACAGGGCTGGGCCGCGATCGCCGAACAGATTTTCAAAGAGCATCAGGACACGCTCCTACGCCCTTACGCCAAATCGATGTTAGAACTCTCGAAAAAGCATTTAGCTCACTTTGAAACCGATCTCTTACAGGCCCTCAGCCAGCACAGCACAGTTGGCCAGTGGACGCCCTCAAAGCAATCTGCTTTTGTAAAAACGGCTGTCTATGCTTTTTTTCACAACAATCTGTACCAGGCGACAAAGCTATTTATGTCGAGAGCCAAGGGTAGTTTTGGTCTGGTTACCGCTTCTACGCTAAGTGAGGCCAGCCTTGTGCTGAGCGCCTGGGGCCAGCCCATCGCCACCGGATTCAACGTGCAAGATAACTATATGGTCTACGCCTCAGAACCCGCCGCTGTAGATGCCGTTTTGTCGCATATTCCCAGATCCTACCGATTGGATCTAGATCAAAAAGCAGGTGAGATTGCCTGGGTCGGCGTGAATCACATCACGGTCTACTCCATGCAAGAAGATCAAGAACTACTGGGCGCAGAGCTAGAGCAGCGCTGGATTCCGCTACAGGGAAATCCCTACATTTTGCCGCCCAAAGCGAATGCAACCGATCCAGTCGAACAAGATATTCAAGATATTCCCAGAGTGCTCAAAGCGGTTGACGCCGACTGGTACGATCCGGCTTCGTTTAATCGGCAAAGCGCCGACTATTTAGCGCAGCGTCTGCTCGAAAAAGCGAAGATCTGGCAGCAAAAGCAGCGGGCCACCATCAACCTCAAGCTGGATTCGGTGGCCTATGAGCAGCCTCTAGATCTGTTAATTACAGGCGTTGAAAGTAGTCTCTGGCTGGGTGAACAGTTTGCTCAGGATTTAACTACGCTCTTTCCAGCGCTGAGCATTAAGACGCTTTCCTCTAATCAGGTTTTGCGAAAGCTACACGACGGCTTTAGCGGCCTGCATTTAGACAAAGACTCTATCGTGCTAGCCATTAGTCAGTCTGGGCAGACCTTTCCTACCTTGCAAGCCACCAATGCCTTTGAAGGGCTACGCCAACAGCAGAAAATTGGTGAGCTGTTTATTATGACTGGCGAACTCTGTAGTCTGATGGGCAGCGCGATCGCCCAGTACTACTATCCAGAATCAACCTTTACCCGCCGGATTTTTGTCAACGGCAGCGGCAGGCGAACGGCTGAGCCGATTACAGTTGCAGTGGCCGCCGCCCAACTGACGCTAACAGAACTGCTGTTGTATTTGGCAGACCAACTGCGGCAGCGCTTTCCGGGTCGCCAAGGGCCGTTTGGTATGACGCTGAGCACCACCGATCTTGCTTTGCTTGAGCGGCGCAAAGAGGACTTTCTCAAGCAAAGCGTTGTCTCAATTATCGGCACTACCGACAACGGCGAAATTCTCCCTTCTCCAGCACATCAGCAGCTCACAGGCAGCAGCCAAAAATGGGCCTTGCATATCACCGAAGCGCCCACAATTTGGGTGATTCATGCTCTTTACATCCTGATTACAGTGGGGTTAGGGTGGCCGCTGATGCAAACGCTCTTGGGCTGGATAGTTGCGATCGCCCCCATGCCTACTCCCGTACTGTGGCTACTGCGGCCAGCGGCCACCCTGGCAGATGTTTTGATCTACATTTTTGGGCCTTGGCTGTGGGCTATGGGTCTGCGCTATTTTCAGGGTAGACCCCTCTTCGCCCGTCTGGGCAACCGCACATTGGTCATCGGCGATGTGCGCTGGGTGCATAAATTGTTGAAAGCCTATGTGAGTAAGCTGTTCTCACTGAGCTATGGGATTGCCTCATTGGATGTGCACAGTGCCAATCCGCAAGATCACATGCTGCACCATTTTGGCCACCGCGTGGTGAGAGGGACGTTAGTCTTTTTAGGTGTCCCCGACGGGCGGTGTCATCCGATGCGCAGAGACGATGAAAGCGCAGTGATTATGACCGGCAAACAGGCCAGCGGCGTTCGCAATGCTCGGACTGGCGCAGAAATTATTGCCTTAGGGCACAATCCAGCGATCGCCCATCAAGGCTTTCAAGACGCAATCATTCTATCTGAGGGTTCGACCGTGTTTTCGCCATCGGGCGATCGCACAGCCCCCTCACAAGTCGCCTTCGAGAAACTACGAGAATCTCGATTTGGCGCGTTTGAGCGACTATTGGCTAGCTATGTATTTTTCTGGGCATTGGCCAAGCGAGTGTCGTCCTTTCCCTTACTCCGCTATCAGCACTGGAAATCCCAAAGCCGAGCCCGGATTATGACCACAGCGGCCCCCGTCTCACGCGTCACCACTTGATCAATAGCCAACTCTCCCTGATCGCTAAATGCAAAGGTTGCTATACTAACCGAGAAAGCAGCAGCATCTGTGCTCTATTCACCTCTCCAAAAAGTGGCAGACTGTCTGGGCGTAAACGAAGGGCGCTTCTATATGAATATTGTGGCCGCAATCTGTGATCGCCTGAAAAATCGCATTATGCTGAGCGCAAGCAAGCATATCTTGACTGATCGCGACAAACTTTGGATCGAGAGTGCCTGCGAGCAGTAGCAAAGGATTTTCAATATTGGGCAGCGCTTCCCACAAAGAAGGCTGCTGCCCAGTACTCAGGCCGCATAAAGCAGCAGCTAACTCAACCGGATGGTTGTGCTGACGGCGCTGAAGCATCGCAGCATATCGATCAGGATGGTCTTGTAGGCTGTCAAACAGCGGATTGTCGTACCACTGGGTCAAAAAATTAAAGAGCGGAGTCGATTGGATCTGCTGGGCGATCGCCCGATCGCGCGCTCGTCTCTCTCGCCGCTCCTCAGCCGTTTTTAGCCCCGGTGAAGCAGACTCTAGCACTGCGCATCTAAATCGCCCCGGAAAATAACAGAGCAGATAGAGCGCCAACCGCCCGCCCATTGAATAGCCGAGGAGGTGCGATCGCGCGATTCCCAACGCCTCTAGCAGTGCTAAAAGGGCTTGAGCAGTGGCCTTAAAGGTATAGCCATCTAGCTGAGTCGTCGTTTCACCATGCCCTGGTAAATCAGGCACAATACAGTAAAACTGATCGCAGAGTGCTGGCAAGATACCGACAAAATCTCGATGACTGCCTAAGAAACCATGCAGTAACAACAGTGAAGGATGAGTCGCATCCCCGACAGCCGTATAGTGCAAGGTATGGGTTTTCAGCGCCAGAAAGGGCATGGCTATAGTGAGCTGAGCATTTTTTTCCTTTGAAGCGCACTTTGTTTGCGATCGCACACCACTTCCAACACCCGCATCCCTCGCCCAGGCAGTTTTTCGATGCAGTCTATAAAATCTCCTATCTCCGTAACGATTCGATGCTCCACATCGTAAGCTTGACAAAGCGAGGCAAAATTCACCTGCTGAGGGGTGACAAAATACGGTTCAAACTCAGGCTCGAACTGAGAAATCGGCAGCATCTCAAAAATGCCGCCCCCACTGTTATTAATCAGCACAATCGTCAGATGACCCGCTAGCTTAGACGCATTCAGCAACCCATTCGTATCGTGTAAAAAGGCCAAATCACCTGTGAGCAGTACAGCCGGACGATTGCGGTGAGCGGCTCCCATCGCGGTTGAAAGCGTACCGTCAATCCCACTGGCCCCACGACTAAACATGGGCTGAATCTGACGGTCATTCGCTCGCCAAAAGTGTTCTATATCTCGCACAGGCATACTGTTGGCAATAAACAAGGGTGTATGAGCTGGCAGATGCTGACTCAGTAGCCAGGCGATCTTGCTTTCTAGCAAAGTCTCTTCATTCGTCAGCTGCTGATCTAAAGCGCTGCGAATACTCGTCTCATAGGCTAGCCATTGCCGCGTGTAAGGGTTGTAAGGATCAAGCTGCACTTTACTGTTGGACAAAATTCCCAGCGCTTCAACATCTGTTGTCAAAAAATGCACCGGACCGTGAAGCGGATCAAGATTTCGTCCGGCGCTAATGACCCAGCGCTCGGGCTGAGTGTCCTGTAGCCACTGGCGTAGTACCTTGCTAATGGGCAACGGACCCAGCTGAACGACCTTTTGAGGAATGAGAGAATAAGCGCGCTCTGAATCTCTTAAAATCAGGTCATAGGTAGAGACTAGAGAAGGATTCAGTCTGCTGTAGTTGCGTAAAGGAGACAGTCCCTCTGCCAGAATTGGCCAGTCCAGGACAACCGCTAAATCACTCACCGCTTCGCAGTATGCCTGAGGGTTTTCGGGCGCAGCGGCACCTGCAATAATAATCCCCTTTTTGCAGATATGCCATTCGCGAAAAGAGAGATAGGGCGTTTGTTTAATAGAGGGGGTAGGCGGCGTTACGCTGGCAAAAAATGTCTCTGACTGAAACACTTTTTCAACATCGTGAAGGCTGCTCTGGGCATGACTGTCGCTCTCCGGTATCGGCGGCAGCGGATCGCGAAAAGGGCAGTTGTAGTGAACCGGGCCAGCCAGCGCGGCGATCGCCTGCCCCCACCCACTGACCAGCGTCTGCCGTAGATAGGCCAGCATTGGCAGCGAGGCCACCGGTACCGCTAGCTCACTGGAGTGCTTAGTAAAGTCGCCATAGAGCTTTTGCTGGTCAATCGTCTGTCCGGCGGCACACCCTCTCATCTCAGGCGGGCGATCAGCCGTAAAGAGGAGGAGCGGCACACCGCTTTCATACGCTTCAATCACTGCCGGATAAAAGTTTGCCCCGGCTGTTCCAGAAGTGCAGACAAGCGCCACTGGCCGATGCTGCCGCTTAGCACAGCCCAACGCGAAAAAAGCCGCTGAGCGCTCATCTAAAATCGACAGTGCCTCAATCGTCGGGTGCCTCGCAAACGCAAACGTCAGCGGCGTTGAACGAGAACCGGGGCAGGTCACCACCGTTTTCAGCCCTAACCGGGCCAATGTTTCAACCGCGACCGAAGCCCATAGGCTATTGACATTGCGAAAATCAATTCGATCATCAGTTGGAGAATTAATCACAGAATCAGTCGGCATGGCCTCTAGACCCATTACGCTAAACCAGCGCATTCAACAGCGTCTGCAATTTTAGCCTGATTTCTGCCAGTTCTTTAGCAGGCTCTGATCCGGCAACAATTCCTGCACCTGCGTAGAGTCTGGCTTTGCAGCCGTGAATGAGCGCAGAGCGAATACCCACGATAAATTCGCTGTTGCCTTGAGTATCGATCCAGCCTAGCGGCGCGGCATATAGTCCTCTTTCAAAGGATTCATGCTGAGCGATTAATTGGCAGGCGATTTCGCGGGGGACGCCAGCGACGGCAGGGGTAGGGTGTAGTTTGGCCAAAATCTCTAGCGGGGCAACGGTACTTTGGTTGAGGATGGCGCTAATGGGGGTGTGCAAATGCTGAATATGCAGGAGCTGAAGGATCTGGGGCGCTGAGGCGTAATTAGGGGAGAGGCCGAGCGATCGCAGCTGCTCGGCGATAAATTCCACCACCACCTGATGCTCATAGCGTTCTTTCTCACTGTGCAGCAGCGTCTGAGCCAGCTGAATATCAATACCCGGTGTTTGGCTACGAGGCGCAGAGCCTGCTAGGGCGTCTGTTATTAGCTGTCTATCGACAATGCTCAACAGCCGCTCAGGACTCGCGCCAATAAAAGACTGTCCTCGACCATTGCCGACTGAGAACACCGTACAGTCGGGATGATTTTGCCGCAAGGTTCGCAGCGATCGCACCAAATCCACAGCCTGAGGGGCCACCACATCCATCACATCTGCCAGCACCACCTTGTGCAAAAGACCGCCATTTACCTGCTGTAGCGCCGCCGTCACCGCTGGCTTAAAACCCGCCACATCCTTAGAAATCGCTTTGCGAGAAGGCTGCTTCATGCCACTTACCGGCTGAGCCGCCATCAGCTGACTCAGCCGCTGATACATCCACACCGCCGTTTGCTCAACATCTGCCTCAGCGCTGATCAGACAGTTAAAGGTAATGGCCGAAACCGTTTTTCCGGTGGTGACTTGTATCTGGGGCACAAACACATATATCGGCTCGAAGGTCGGCTCAAAGCTCGGTCCGCAGCTCAGTTCACCGCTCGACTCACCGCTCGGTCCAGACACCTCTGTTAATAAGGGGCCGACCGCTTGGTCAAAGAAGGTCGCACTGCAAAAGAAATGGCCAGTCGCCGACAGATCAGCAGCAGATCGATTCGACAGTCCAGCGCCCACCAGTTGAATCGGCTCAGCATAGATAAAATGACCTCGCCAAAAGTGGACAAATTCCTGCGCCTGCGCGAACCGCTCAGGGCCCTGAGCACTTTGGCCGACTAGCACCTCTAGCCCTACCATCGCCCGTCTGTGCGGCGGATCGTAATAAAAGTGACGCTGATGATCTTTTCCCAGCGCAGCTAATACCGCCCACGGAGAAATTGGCGAAAGCAAAAAGGTAAGGCTAGCAATTTTGGTCTGCTTCGCCTGAATAGACTGCTGCTGACAGTGGTGGAGGAAGTGGCTTAAAAGAGGGTGGATCTCTGTCGTTTCAAGTGTCGTTTCAGATAGGTCAGTTCCGTGCTGAACAGCTGGCATGAAGGTTGCAATGACAGGCGATCTCTCAATTTTCCCACGCTATTCACCGATATCAAAATTCCCCTTTGATTTTGAGGTGTCCTATCAGCGTAGCTTTGCTATTAGCACCCGATTAGCGCTCAAGGCAAGATATGACACTATTGCAAAGTGAACAAGGGTGTCGCCTGTACAGCGCTGCTTTTGATTTTAGCGGGATTGCTACAGTTTTTAGTAGTGGGTACCTGTCTTGCGGTGATGAACGGCTGTCTTGGCATTGTTGTCGATGACTTCGCCGCCGCTGACAGTCGCATACACAACCCAGTGATCGCCGCAGTCCATCCGGGTTTTGACGCTGCACGCTAGATAGGCGATCGCGCCTTCCAAGATAATCTGCCCGTCCTCGCTCTCTTGTGTTTCCACACCTGCAAAGCGATCTTCGCCCGGAGCAAACGGTTTCAAAAAGTGCTTCATCGGCCCGAGGTGCTTACCCTCCGCCAAAATATTGAGCGCAAAGGAACTGCCGCTATACATCATCCCCTCAATCGCCCGGTCTTTAGCGACGGCGACCGTAAAGCCCGGCGGTGTAAAGGTTGCTTGAGAGACCCAAGACGCGAGCATGGCCCCACTGATATCGCCTTGTTTAGCGGTGACCACACACATAGAGCCGACTAGACGGCCTATCGCTTTTTCTACGGTGGTGGCAGGCACGCGAGGCGCTTTAGGCTTTTTCGTCTTCTTTAGCTGCTGGGCAAAATCAGTGCCTGCCTGCTCACATGATTGCAACGTGCTGGCATCAGGTGTAAACTTCACGCGAATCGGCTCAAATCCAAAGCTGTAGCCCGCATCTTTAAACTTGTTCTCCAGCAGGTCAATCGCTTCGCCGCTCCAGCCAAATGAGCCAAACACGCCTGCTAGCTTGGTTTTGCTCGCAGCAGACAGCACAACCCCTAGCGCGGTTTGAATTTGCGTGGGGGCATGTCCGCCCAGCGTCGGAGAGCCCATGATAAAGCCCGCCGCCGTTTCAGCCGCTGCTTTGATTTCAGCCGTGTCGCTTTGCTCTGCGTTAATCGACGTCACCCCCACACCCGCTTTGGTAATGCCGCGAGCGATCGCCTGAGCAATGGTCGCGGTATTGCCATAAGCCGACGCGTAAATTAACGCGACTGAGAGGGTTTTACCCTTTTGCTGAGCTGCCCACTGATCGTACTTACGGGTGAGATCGCTGACGCCATAGCGCACAAGCGGGCCGTGACCGACCGCATAAAGCCGAGGGACGTATTCTTGCAGCTTTTCGAGGGCCGTTTCCACCTGACGGGCATTCGGGGCCATCGTACAGTCGAAGTAGTAGTGCTGATCTTCAATCAGGGTCTCACGATTGAGATCGTAAGCGTCGTCTGAGCAGACATGGGCGCTAAAAAACTTATCGCTGAACAGTACCTCACTAACGCTGTCATAGGTGCACATGCCATCGGGCCATCGGGGCGTCGGGGTGAGAATGAACTGCAGATGGTGCCGCCTGCCTAAATCGAGATCTTGCTCAGTGCCACCTTTGACTGGTTGGGTCGGGTGATCGATGTCAGCGGCTTTGAGGGCGATCGCTGCCGGGTTAGAGCAGACAATCGTTGCCTGAGGGGTCATCTCCAGCAGCACTTTGAGCGTTTCCATCCGGTTGGGATTGGTATGACTCAAGACGATGTAGTCGATCAAATGCGGATCGAGTTCTGCGGCCAGCGCTGCTAAAAACGCCTCTTTAAAGGAGCCCCCCGGCGGATCTATCAGCGCAATCTGACTGCCCCGAATGAGGTAGCTATTGGCGGTGGTGCCTTTTTCTAGGGCGTATTCAATTTCGAAGCGTAGACGCTCCCAGGAGCGCGATCGCAGTGCGGTTGTATCCGCCGCAATGGGTAACACCTGTACATCTCTGCGGCCCGAATCATTGGCATTTTGCTCAGTAGAGGGCTGCGGTACTGGAGTTTGGGCAGTCATCTAAATTGTCCTCTCTTCGCTTAGTAGTAGTTGCCGACCTTGCGGTGGTGAATCGCTGTTTGCGCTTCTTCTTTGGCCACTTTGCCGTTGTCCACCGTGCAGTACACCAGCCAGTGGTCGCTGAGCTCCATCCGACTAGCCACCTCACATTCCAAATAGGCTAGGGCGTCAGCTAGAATAGGCGATTGGTTGTTAGCAGGCCGGGTGCGCACCCCGGCAAAGCGATCCGCGCCCGGTGGAAATCGCTTGAGAAAGTGCTTCATCAGCGGCAGGTGATTGCCTTCTTCTAAAATGTTGAGCACAAAGGTATCGCCGACCTGCATCAGTGACTCGATCGCTCTATCTTTAGCCACGGCGACGGTAAAGCCCAGCGGCTCGAAGCTTGCCTGCGTAATCCAAGAGGCGAGCATGGCGGACTGCACGTTACCCTTGGTCGCCGTGATAATGTACAAACCGCTGCTGATGCGCCCTAGCGCCTTTTGTAAGTCAGCGTCTAAGGCTTTGATTTTTTTGATTTTTTTGCTCTGCGCCAGATCTTGGCCCAGGTCAGTACCCGTCTCTTCGCACAGCTGATAGATCGATTCGCCGGGTGTGTCTTTGATTCGAATCGGATCAAAGGCAACTTTGAGCTCTAGATCTTGCAGCTTGGCTTGCAGTGTATCAATTGGCTCATCGTCGCCCCCGTAGGACTCGAATAGGCCAAATGTCTTCTTACTACTCACCCCTGCGATTAAAGTGCTGAGCGCAGCGCGGGTCTCTTCTGATCCTTTGCCTGTAGAAGGCGGCATGCCAATGATCAGGCCGGTCGAACGACTGACGATTTCAGTCACCTCTTGAGCGTCCGCAGAGCGCAGATCCACCATTTCCACGCCGACGCCTGTTTTGGTAATGCCACGAGCGATCGCCTGAGAAATGCGATCACTATACCCATAGTCAGAGATATAGAACACAGAGACCAGGGTTTCAGCGTCACTCTTCTGCCGGCTCCACTCACGGTAGCGACCGGTTAACTCCTCGACATTACGGCGCAGCAAAGGGCCATGTCCGGTTGCAATCGTACCAATCTCGCCCTCTAACTTATCCATTCGCTTCATCGCTGAGATCACCGAGCGGGCGTTAGGCGCCATTAGGCACTCATAGTAAAAGCGGAAGTCAGGAGAGAGCGCTTCGAGATCTTCGTCAAAGAGATCATCAGTGCAAAAGTGTGCGCCAAAGGCATCGCAGGTGTAGAGGATGCCTGTTTTGTGATCGAAGGTAAAAATAGTGTCTGGCCAGTGCAGATTGGGCGCGTTGGTAAATTCGAGGACGTGACCATTGCCCAAATCAAGCGTTTCACCGCTCTTGATCACCTGACTCTCAAAAGGGGTGTGAATCAGATCTTCGAGAAAGGCGATCGCCACCTTTGCCCCTACAACCACGGCATCAGGCGCAAGCTCCAAAACATCTTTAATCAGGCCGCTGTGGTCAGGCTCGGTGTGGCTTACCACAATGTAGTCAATCGTTGCCGGGTCGATTTCACCCGTTAACGCATCCATATACAGCTCACGAAACTTGGCGTGGGACGTATCGACCAGCGCCGTTTTTTCACCCTGGATAATAAAGGAGTTGTAGGTGGTGCCGTTTTGCAGGCCGAACTCGATGTCAAAGCGATCGCGATCCCAATCGAGCGATCGCAGCGCAGTCGTATTATCAGCAATGTCCTCTATCTGCATAGAGAGACGCTTTTGATCCGGTTGTTTGGTTTGAGTAGCGGTTGCGACCATCGTAAATTCTCCTGCTATCTGCAATGCGTATCGTTCGGCTCTGTTGTTGAATCAACTGTTGCCTTAGCTGCTAACTCAACCGAACGCTGCTCGCCTGGGATGCTTAAATTTGAGTTTAGCAACAAAAGTGTTTCTTAATTCATATTGTGCCGCAATTTCTCCCTATTGATAGATCCAAAATGGTTATAAATACTTATCGGATATATCAAGGATGACTGAAGGTGTGATCTATGCCTATCACTCTGCTCGACAAGACAAAAATACCAGGTGCGTACTGCCGTAGCGCTTCTCCTTCACGATGGTCCACTCAGGCGATAGCTGGCTGGGTTGCCAATAGGCTGCGCTGTATTCCACGGTGACCTGGGCGCGATCGCTCAGCAAATCCGTCAGTTGAGCTAGCACCGGATCGTACAGCCCGCTTGCATAGGGCGGATCGAAATAAACACAGTCAAACTGCCTACCTTCAAGTATTTTCGGCGTCTTCAGCTGAGTGAGCTGTCGCACGACATCTCCCCTCAGCACCTGAAATTGCTGTTCTGGCTTAGCCACCTTCTGCCAGTTTTCCGTTACCACCTGACAAGCGGCGCTCGATTTTTCAATTCCCACCACCTCGGCAGCCCCTCGACACAGCGCTTCAGCCCCTATCGCCCCGCTGCCTGCACACAAATCCAGCCATCGAGCACCCAGCACCCGGCTCTGCCAAATATTAAATAGGGCTTCTCGAACTCGCGCTGAGGTCGGCCGCGTCGCCTCTCCAGGTAACGTTTTAATGGCCCGGTTGCCGTAAATTCGGACGCTCACCTAATACTCACCTATGACTGTGGCCGAATAGTTGCTAAATAATCGGTCAGCTCCTCA
Source organism: Phormidesmis sp. (assembly GCA_049680585.1). Taxonomy (GTDB): domain Bacteria; phylum Cyanobacteriota; class Cyanobacteriia; order Phormidesmidales; family Phormidesmidaceae; genus Phormidesmis. The sequence goes on along the minus strand of JBAUIB010000042.1, from coordinate 9,458 downwards.
ACGCTAGATAGATCTAGGAGGTGATCGCTCAGTCCCTCCAACTGCTCATCTGATAGCCTCTGAATTTCGCCAACGGTCGCGTTGGGAAGCTGGCCCACTTTCTGAGCCAGCAGCTTGAGAATTAACTTGCACTGCCCTTCCTGACGCCCTTCCTGACGCCCTTCCTGACGTCCCTCTTGACGCCCTTCCTGTAAAGCATCCTGATACACGCGGGTCTGCTTAAGTTCATCAATTCCGAGCATGGTAGCGATTACCTCCCGAGCAAGGCTAGGAAACTTATATACGACTATTGTCTCAATTAATCCGAGAATTTGCGACTCAGGAAAGCTGGAGTTCTGCTGAGTTTTGACCCGGCCGATCAGCTTTTTTGCCTGATCCACGCTGGCCTCAGGCTTCGTGACGATCAACTGTAAAATAGCGGCCTCCAGAGAATCTGTGGAAACTTGTTGAAAATCTTCCAGATAGACCCGGTGGACTTGATTACTCTCTAAAAGCATCTGAAAAGGCAGCGTTTGTTCCGGTTCGCGGGTGCGCTTCTCAAAGAGCACCACCGCTTGCCAATGTACAACTTGACGATTGCGGCGCAGGTAGACAAAAATTTCGGCAAAGAAGCGGCGATAGAAGTTTGGATCTTTTTGAAACTGAACTTCTACAAAAACAGTCGGCTGCTCAGTGCTTTCAACCGCAGGCGTTAGCACACCATCTAAACGGAAGGCCGTTTCTTTGACTTCCACTGATGAGAATTTGTACGGCTGAACAGGTGGATAGCCTATGAGCTTGAGGATGATGCCTGGTGCTGTTTGAAAGAGGGCGTAAAAAATGTGATCAGTTTTCATCGAAATGCGCCTCGTAGGAACACCAATCGCTCCAGCCGCCTGCGTAGAGTCTGTGCATAGGATGGCCAGCCAGCACTAGCGAAAATAAATTGACGCAGGCCGTCACACCCGAGCCACAGTAGACAATAATCTCATCCTGGGGATCAATAGCTGCCCAGTGTTTGGACAGCCTCTGTGGGCTGTGAAGCTGTCCGGCTGGGGTCGTCACTTGCTGCCAAAAGGCGTTGACTGCACCAGGCACGCTGCCAGCGATAGGGTCAATGGGTTCATGCTCTCCTCGAAAGCGTTCGGGCGATCGCGAATCAATCACCACAACACCTGGCAAAGCTTTCCGCTGCCGCAGCGTTTCAACATCGATCAGCCATCCGGCTTGAAGATGGGGCGTAAAATGACCGGTCTTGGCTTTAGGAAGTTCTGTATTCAGTGCCAGTCCTGCTGCCTGCCAAGCTTGAATGCCACCGTCTAAAATGGCCACTTGATCATGACTGAGATAGCGCAGCATCCACCACAGCCGGGCGGCAAAAGCAAACCGCGAATCGTCGTAGATAATCACTTGGGTAGGCCCGTGCGGGGGCTCAGAGAAAACGCCCATCTGATTAATTTTGCCGGTGAACGTTTTCCACTCTGGTAGGGGATGACGTCCACCATGGGATTCAACAGGACCAGAAAGATCCCGGTTGAGATCGAGATAGTACGCACCGGGGATATGGCCTGCCTGGTACTGTTCACGGCCTAGCTCAGGCTGGGAAAGGGAGAACCGAGCATCGACAGTTACAACCGTCGAATCGCCCAAATGCTGCGATAACCATTGAACATCGACCAGGTAAGCAGACTTCTCCATAACAGAGACCCAAAAACAGACAACGCTTTATTATCTACCGCATCGCTGTCATCGAGCTGTCATCCAGCGGCGTCTCCAAGGCCCTGTGGGCATTAGTGGAGAAATCGCTTGGGCGTGCGATCGCTGCTTCAAAATCTCTTCAGCCGTTGCCGTCAAGCTTGGATCGCGATACGGAACAGCCGCCCGTGTCTGCAAGTGTTCCTGCTCTTGCTGAGATAGGTCAGGCAGTTTTCCCTGGGCCGCTGGCAAACTGTCATAGACAGACCTATCGCAAGCAATCGTCCCCGGCCACCGACGTCCACCTGCTGGGGTAGAGCCAATCGTCAGGCCCACGAGCTGCAGCGCTGAGCGTACCGCTGCCGCGCAAGAATAGGTGACTAGCTCTCCCCCATTGGGATTGAGGCACTGAGCCACTAGAGCCAAAAACTCAACCGTCCAAAGCTGCGGGCAGTGAGGCGGTGAAAACGGATCGAGAAAAATCACGTCCGCCTGCCAGCCTTCGGACACTAAAGGCTGAATTTGCTGACGAGCGTCGCCTAAGAGTAGTTGAGCGCGAAGGGGGCCTTGTTCGTAGATGAGATCCCTTGCCAAGGCTTTCAGCACCGGTTGCGTCTCTCCCGCGTAGCGATCAGTCAGCGCTTGAGCGATCGCACTTCTGGCCACCGATATATCAATCTCCAGCGCCTTGATTTCGATCCGGTAGGCTGCAGTCGCTCGGCCCAGCACCGGCCAAATTGTGTCCAGTGCAGCGGCTGTATTATAGCCAAGTCCATAGCAGACATCCAAAATTCTCAGCGTTTTGTCTTGTTTGGGGCTATCTGTAGTCAGTTTCTCTCTTTCAGACCTGTTTTGTCTTGTTTCGTTTTCTTTAGCGCTGCTCTCGACAAGATTTTCGATACGTCGAGCTAAATGTACGGTTTCTACATACGTCTTTTGAGCTTCGTTGCAAGCCCCCTGACGACTGTGAAACCATTCTTTGAACGTCTCTGAATAAAACGTGCTCGACCCGTCGCCGGTCGCAACTGGCGTAAATGTAGCCATTTTCTACAAAACTCTCTCTACTTAGCCCTTTTGTTGTCAGTGGCCTGCACCACTGTGTTTTCAATCCGGTTGCTAATGGCTGGCTACTGGCCGCTCCCGCGATTCTGGACGGCTGTATAGGCTGATTCTTCTAGATGTTTTCATGATTGACTTCCCTTATAGGTCTTACCACACAAAATCAGTTTTCTATAACACCGGAAAAACACCGTAAAACTACTGACTTATTTTTGCCTTGTCGAACCATTTCATCGTACTTAGGCATCCGCAAGACTGATTTCTTTCAATGTAAAAAAGATCACATACCTCTGTCTAGGCAGGTCATTGAGTACGGTGCGGATCGGCCAATGATCAAAATAGACCTTGCGTAAAATCACGCCCGCTTTATCACTATTTTACATTCGTTCAAACCTTAAAGGAAAGGTTAAACGCCTGCTGAACGGTCACTCTAAGCTGCGCATGAACGGTGTGGCTCTCTAAAAAACGGAGCGAACCTGATAGCTTTACAAACAAGTACTATTGCTGGTCGCATAAATGCTGACAGGCATGTAAAGCTCGGTTTAAGAGTTAAGTATTTTCCACCTTCTAATCCTGGTTCAAAAAGAACATATTGAGCTTAGAAAGCAGAGCTGGGACCGCTAAATGTATTGATTCGCTAAGGCATTAGCGTGCTACATTGTCGTTGTCGCGTAAGGATTTAACGATTCTTCATACCGCCAGTCATATGGCCCAGGCGCCATGAGGTCGCCTTGCCGCACATGCCCAAACTGCTCATTCCTGTTAAACGTATTGAAAAAGACGCATTTTTTCCTAAAAGCGGTCGTCACTTGATAGCGTTCCTCTTGTTTCATCCACTACCCATTGCTTTGCCGCCCAATCCTTTCAAGTGAATAGATATTTTGTCTAAAGTCATCTCAAGTTTCCATTTTTAGGACCATTTCGCGCTGCCTGAAAATTTTAAAACAACAGGATTTTAGCTGAATTCTTTATCCCTATAAACATCTTTCAATATCTCTAGGTTCCTAGCAGATTGTCTCTCGTATGACGATATCTGTCAGGGAAATCAGCCTACCTATTTTAGCTTTTACAGTGGAGACAACCCAGTGGTTCTTGTAGATAGTTTTGATGCTCTAAGTACGCTTGGTAGCGATGCTAACAGTTCTCAAGGCACAGACCCTCTTACACAACAATCCGATCTTTTATTTGTAGATCCTCTTTTGGGTGGGCCAACTGTTAATAAAGTCGGAGCACAGAGCAGTGTGCCTAATCTAAGGCCCGACTCAGAGATTAGCGAGTTCGCATCTGATCCGCTAATAGACGAACTTTCGTGGAATGAACAAGAATCTGTGGCCGTTACTAAAGACCCAACAGGAACAGATCTCACAGGCGGCGACAATACAGATTTTGTTAGTGAGGGAATGGCTGGTGGGCTAATTGAAAGCGATCAGGTCAGTCCGCAGTCTACGGACCTACCTGAGGCTGTCCGGATCAATGCCGGAGGTGCAAACTATGCAGATGCATTGGGTCAGACTTGGCTAAGCGATCAGTTCTTTCAAGGCAATCCTGCTGTTGGCAACGCTAGTAGCCTCGCCACAACTAGCAGTGAGATAGCAGGCACGCTCAACGACACGCTCTATCAAAGCGAGCGTTACGCCAAGACGCTGAGCTATCACATTCCTGTGGCGAATGGCACCTACGATGTCAATCTGCATTTTGCTGAGATATTTTGGGCAGGGAACGAGCAGCGTCTTTTTGATGTTGCGATTGAAGATAATACTTTAAGTACGCTGTTAGATATCCATGCCAGCGTAGGCCAAAATCAAGCCTTGCAGCAGGACTTTCAGAGCATTGTGGTCACCGATGGGATGCTGGATATTCACCTCAATGCGATCGCCGATCACGCTAAGCTATCAGGGTTAGAGGTGCTTGCTCAGAGTATTGCCACAGATGAAGCTGCGATCGCGACTGAAGCACCCACTGAGTCCCCTATACAAAGCCTGCCGCTCGGCCCCGCCGCCCTTACCAGTGGGGCCACCGTTCGCTACATTACGCCAAATGGCGCAGGCGATGGCTCAAGCTGGGAACAAGCTGCTAACATCTTTGGCTTAGAGAGCCTGGTTGCCCAATCTGCGCCCGGAGACGAAGTCTGGATTGCGGGTGACTTAGGTAGCTACAACCTGTCTAGCCAGGTGGGTCTCTACAGTGGGGGGACGGCGGCCGCGCCCGTTTATATTCGCGGGGTGGCTTCTCAAGGGGGTGGGAACGACACGCCTTTATTTGTGGGCAATCGCGCCGAAGGCTGGACACCCGGTGCAGCTGACGGCAACGAAATTTTTCGATTGCTCAATGGCGCTAACTACCTGCACTTCAGCAATATTGACTTTAAGAACGTTGGCAACGGCGCGTTTCGACTAGGCGGTAACCTCACGGGTATCACGCTAGAAGACATGCAGGCCAACAACGTCCGTCGATTTGTTGAAAACTTTGCTTCTAGCGGCGCAAAGGACGCCTCTATCAGCGATCTCACCATTCGAGATATTGGTATTAATGGCTTCTCAAAAGGGGCTATCCGACTCCAGTACAACACTCATGATGTCCTAATTGAAGATGTGATTGGAGACTCGCAAGGGCAAGATGGCGACAACTTTGCAGTGGGCATCCACTTAGACGGCAGCGTCAACAATGTTATGCATCGGCGGGTGACGATGAACAACGCGCTCCAAACCGCAGGAGACTCTGACTATTGGAATGGGGATGGATTTGTTGCTGAAGACAATACCTACAACATTACTTACGAAGATACCTATGCGGCTGGTAGCAGCGATGGTGGCTATGATCTCAAATCAGATAATACGGTGTTAATTCGCGCGGGTGCGGCTGACAACAAACGCAACTTCCGTATTTGGGGCTCGACCACTATGTACGATATCTTCAGTGATGAGCCGATGAGTAAGGGCGGCATTGGCGCGCAGACTCATGTTCATGTTGTTGGTAAGAAGGCAAATGTCAGCATTTTTGGCGGCACGTTTAGCGGGGATAAATCTGTTGAGAATACTATCTTCGAGGTGGATAACGACGGTAACTTGACGGTAGATGGCGCGCTGATTACAGATAATGCCTATACGCTACAGGCTACCTACAGCGGCAACCTTCAGATGGATAACATGGTATTTCAGGCGTAGATTTTGCAATCTTAGCCATGCAGCCACCGAACGCTACTCAAGAGCAAAGCGTTCTCATATCCTCTCATCGATAGAAACATCCTGACTCGTTTGTGACTACCCCCTGCTGATCAAGCAGGCTTGATTGCGGTAGTCACAAATCGTGACACACCTAGAAATATTAAAACTAAAGTGCTAGGCTTTATCACTATGAAACTACATGTAGGGTTCACTCGGCCATATTCGTGCCTTCAGACACTACATCGGTAGAAAACCTACATATTCCATTTTCTTCCTATGGTTCAAGAACTCGAACGTACCCGGTCAAAAAGCCCTTTCCCGGAAACGGCACCTGCGGCCTATCCGGTGTTTTATCGCACCTACAGCCGCCGGTATGACGGGGGGCGACGAGAAACTTGGGAAGAGGTGTGCGATCGCACCCTAACCGGCCTAGTAGAACTCGGCAAACTTACCGACGAAGAGCGCGCTCTGGTCGCTAAAATGCAGCGCAACCTCAAAGCCATGCCCTCAGGCCGCTGGCTATGGGTCGGCGGCACCGACTGGAGCAAAAATCCTCAGAACTTCTCGGGAGCCTACAACTGCACCAGTACGAATGTAGTGGACTGGCGCGCTTTTGGCCTGATGATGGATTTGGCAATGATGGGTTGCGGCACGGGCGCAGTGCTAGAGCCGAAGTATATCAACCAGCTGCCCGCTATTCGCAACCAGATCAGCGTCACTATGCGCGGTGGGGTCGGCACTACGCCCGCTAGCGATCGCCGCGAAGAAGCCGAAATTAAAGTAGATGCCTGCAATAATCGCGTCGAGATTATTGCAGGCGACAGTCGCCAGGGCTGGGTAAAGTCCTACCAAACGCTGCTAGAGCTTTCGACCGATGAGCGATTTGATGGTGCAGTCGAAGCCATTGTGGATCTTAGTGACATTCGCCCGGCTGGTGAACAGCTCAAAGGCTTTGGCGGTATGGCCAACCCGGTAAAACTACCTGAGCTGTACGAGCGCTGCGCCAACATTTTGAACAATGCCATCGGCCGTCAGCTCAACTCTATCGAGTGCTGCTTGCTAATTGACGAAGCGGCTGCTTGTGTGGTGGCAGGAAATATTAGGCGCAGTGCGGGCATGCGTCAGTTCGACAGTCACGATGATGTGGCTACGGGCGCGAAAGAAAACCTTTGGCAGCAAGACGAAAACGGTAACTGGCGAATTGACCCAACGCGTGATGCTCTGCGCATGGCGAACCATACGCGGGTATTCCACGAGAAGCCTTCAAAAGCAGAGGTGCTGATTGCTGTACAAAAGCAATTTCAGTCAGGGGAAGGCGCGATTCAATGGGCCGGAGAAGCGGAGAGAAGAGCCCAAGGAAAGGGGCGTTACGGTCTAAATCCATGCGGTGAGATAGTTGGGCAGGATTTTCACTGTAATTTGGCTGAAATCCACCTAAATCAGCTGAATCCGAAGGATGAACAGACACAGGAGGAGGCTTTCAAAGCGGGCGCGATCGCTGTTGCTGCCCTTTTAAATCACCAGTTCCAAGAACCTCGCTACCAGCGCTCACGCGAGGAAGATCCGATTGTCGGCGTTTCCTTTACCGGCTTTTTCGACTTCTGTGTCAAAGCCTTTGGCGTGGAATGGCTGCAGTGGTTCGAGCAAGGGCGTCCCGATACGATGACGGGATTAGCCTTTAAAGCGAAGGAAGAAGCTTACCTGAGCCGGTGGAAGCAAATCGTGCACGAAACCGTTTGGGAGTATTGTGATCGCCACCATATCCGTCGCCCCAATCGCTGCACAACGGTACAGCCAGCAGGCACCAAAAGCCTGCTAACGGGCGCATCTTCCGGCTGGCATCCGCCTAAGGCGCAGCGCTTTATTCGCCGCATTACCTTTCGCAAGGACGATCCGGTGGCGCTGGCCTGTATTGCCTATGGCTACTCGGTGATTCCGTCTCAGTCCGATAAAGACGAAAACGGCAATCTGCTCAACGATCCGTTCGACCCGCGCTGCACAGAATGGCTGGTGGAGCTGCCGGTAGAAGTAGACTGGGCGAATTTGCCGGGGGCAGATGAAGTCGCGATTGAAAACTTCTCGGCGCTGGCGCAGTTTGACTTTTATATGCAGGTTCAGAAGCACTATACGGCGCACAATACCTCTGCCACCGTAGAGCTACGTGAGCATGAAGTCGAGCCGCTAGCTGATCGCATTTATCAGGCGATTGAGACGGATGAGGGCTACATTTCAGCGGCGCTGCTGGCTCGCTTTGACGATATGCAGACCTTCCCTCGACTGCCGTTTGAGCCGATTAGCAAAGAACGCTATGAGGAAATGCTAGGTGAAGTGCGATCGCGCCGAACCACCGAAAACTTCCATGCCGCGCTAGAGAAGCATGATGCGGGTGAACTGCTAGAAGCTGGCCCAGCCGGCTGTGACTCTGACAAGTGCCTGATGCCCGAAGCCAAGCCAGGCTGACGACTCCCTAGCTGACGACTCCCTAGCTAACGACCCATTTAATTTGATTGATCAGAAAGGGAATGCTCTGGCAAGGGTATTCCCTTTTCTTATGAAGATTTTCAGGAATCAGGCCGACATTACGGGTATTTACATACACGATAGAGTTGGTTTTCCCAATTTTTGTGGTCGTCTAGGTTAAGAGCAATCGCTGTGCAGTCACTCTATTGGTTTTGCTTCAGTATTGGCGGCGCTTTTGTCGCTCTCTCGATGATTGGCAGCGGCGATCTGCTCGGCGACGCCGATTTTGATGTCGATGCTGACGCCGATCTAGATCTAGACGCCGATTTTGATGCCGATGTAGACGCCGATATCGATGCGGATACACCGGCAGACTTGCAGATCGATACCGATGTCGATTTGATGCGATCGCCCACCCAAAAGCGCAAGCAACTGCCCGCTTGGCTATCGATTCTGACTAGCTTCAAGTTCTGGACATTTGGCGGCTGTTTTTTTGGCCTGACAGGTTTAGTCATCGGCATTGTAGAGCCCGGCCTATCGGATCTATCGGTTTTTGCCATTGCCCTGGCGATGGGGCTATTGTGCGGTGGCATACTGGTGAGCATTTTACGCAGGCTAAAGCATCGTCAGGTTGATAGCCTGATGCGCAATGAGGACTTTGCGGGGCTTGTCGGCGTGGTGGAGTTGCCGTTTGATGCGACGAGTAAAGGCAAAGTGTTTTTAGAAGTCGGGGGTAGCACCCTGCATTTAGTCGCTCAAACTGACGAGCAAAAGTCCTTTCAGCCCGGCGATCCCATTCTGGTGGTCGGTCGCAGCCAAAATCGACTGTGGGTTGTCTCTGCCCAAGCGCATTTGAGACAAGCTGAGCAAATAGAACAGGAACTATAAACTATGAGTGAGCAAATTTTTTACGCGGGTTAGAATTTGACTGCTGACACATCCGCCAATGAAAAGGCGGCCATTGAAAGGCCCATTTACTTAGAAACCCAGACAGAAACCCAGCCAGAAACCCAGAGTATTAATACCAGCGGGGTACTGAGCGTGAGCGTGCTGGGCTTGAGCCTAATTGGGATAGTCGCTGTCATTGCCCTGCTAAAAACC
>JBAUIB010000041.1:0-9995 GCA_049680585.1 Phormidesmis sp. | reverse complement strand
GCTGTAGCCTCCCCAGTTAGCGCCGACTCTCTCACCTGTAGAACGGCTGTTTCTAGCAGACGGCCATCGGCGGCAATCTGCTCGCCTGCTTCTAGCAGAACAATATCTCCAGGCACTAGCTCTTTTGCCGGTAGCTGACGAACCTGCTTTTCTCTAAGGGCGCGTACATTCGGCGCTGAGAGCTGCTTGAGTCCAGCCAGTGCCTGCTCAGCGCGGCTTTCTTGACAGTAGCCCAGCGCAGCATTGATCAAGACAATGGCAGCAATGGCGATCGCATCTTTCGGAAACTTACCAGCGCGAATATCCAGCACGGCTGCAACCAGCGCGACCCCGATCAACATCAGCAGCATCACATCCGCAAACTGATCGAGCAAGATCTGCCAGCGACTGCGCCCGCCCGTTTCGATGAGTTCGTTGGTCCCGTGCTCGGCCAGTCGGCGCTCAGCCTCTTGCGGCGATAGCCCCTCAGCACTCGCACTCAGCGCTGCTACAGCCTCATCAATACCGAGAGCATGCCACTGCTGAACTTTCGCCATCTTAAAAAGAGACCCCGTGCAAAAATGGTTAGTAATCCATCAGTGTATAGCATGCATCTTTTAGAAATCTTCGCCCCAAGGCTATCTCTCTTAGCGCTGAGCTTACAGAAGCCTGTCTTAGTTCTGAACATACATGTGTATGTAACCATTCGAGTTGCGCTCTATCGCACCAGAGAAGCCTTTTCGCTTAAAGTCGAAGCGATCGCGCTCTCCCCTTCTCACATCTTCGAGCCCATCCTCAATTTTTTTGGAAGATCGCCCGTCGAGCATGCCTAAGAGCGTCGTCCGCATGACTAGGCGATCTATCGAAGGCGAGAAAGCCGCTTCAGACTGCTTGACCTGGATTGAGCCTTCTTCATAGACATAGCCCAGCGTGATCCGGTTCGGCACCAGATTGTAAGTCGCTGTATAAAAGCCTTTTGTCGCCGCTTCTTCTGTGGGTCTGCCCAAGCGTCCTTGAATTTCATCTTCTGACGCGCCTGGCGGAAATCCTGGCACGGGCACTATCTCACCTGTATCACCCGGCTGTGCGTCAGCGGGATTACCATTATCTTCTAGGATTAACGGCGGCTGCGCATCGCCAGTGTCTGGCAACGGGTCATCTGGTTCTGATTCTTCTGGCTCAGCTATTTCCTCCGCTTCGCTTTCTTGCGCTTCTAGCTCTGCGGCAGCATCTTCGTCCGCATTTTCGTCTTCGCTAAGCGAGCTGTCTTCCAGGGGAGCGGGCTCAGGCGGCAGCGGCTCTACCTCGGGGGCAGAAATCTCTGGCAAGTCCGCTGGGCCGTCTGTCATTTGCTGATAGAGCCAAAAGCCACCGCCTACAAAAATACCTGCGATCGCCACTGTCGCTATCATCAGCGTAGAGGCACAGCCACAGCCTCGTTTTTGAGCTTGCGGCTGAGGGCGAGACCCAGCTGTCGCGGGCTCTCCATAGTCAGCCGGAATCGGCATCGCCACCGTTTTCTGATTCGTGGCGGCGGCTGAACGATTGTTTGTGCGATTGTCTATGCGATTACTTGGGCGAGCTGCCGACTGATAACCCGGTGCCACTACCTGAGTCGGAAATTCTGAAAAGCTGGCAGGCGTAGGCGCGCTCGGCTGGCGGGTCCGACTAAAAAAGCCAGTTCCCTTTTGTCCGCTCAGCGACGTAATCCAAGGGCCGACTGCCTGAGGTCGATCTTTGAGCTCCACAGCCATTCCGTGCTCAATGGCCTGAGCGACGGGGGTGCTCACATCAGAGCGTAGCTGCTGGATCGGCGTGAGCGGATTGCGATCGCGCAGCACTGCCGCAACCGGTACTTCAGCGCTCAGCAGCGTGTAGAGCGTCGCTGCGAGCCCATAAATATCAGTTGCGGCCGAACGCTGCGCCTTGGGCAAATACTGCTCAATCGGCGCATACCCTTCTGAAACAATGCTGGTATGCGTCTGCATTGGGTTTTGACTCAGCTCACGAGCGATGCCAAAGTCAATCAGCACCGCTTCCCCCGTCAGCTCATGGATCATAATATTTTGTGGCTTCACATCTCGGTGCAGCAAGCCCTTACTGTGAACGGCCTGCAACGCCTGGCCGATTTGTTGAATGTAGTCCACCGCAGCTGCTTCAGCCAGCGGGCTATCGGGTAAGACTATATCGGCGAGCGATCGCCCTGGAATATAGTCCATCACCATGTAGGGCAGATTGTCCTCTATAAAAAAGTCGCTCACCCGCACCACATTCGGATGGCTGCACAGCGCCAAGCGCCTGGCCTCATCTTGAAACTGCCGCTGCAAATCGCTAAGGTTAGGGGCACTCCAAAGCGACTCATGCAGCGTTTTGATCACCACCACCTGATCGAGATAAGTCTGATGCGCCCGAAACGTCAGGCCGAACCCACCTCGACCTAACAATGCCTCCAGCTTGTACTTTCCGCCTTGCAGGTGCTTGCCGATTAAACTACTCATGAATATCGCCTGAGAATATCGCTCGAATGGACGCTGCGCCCATAATCTCTCGACGCGTTTGCCGATTCTATTGTGTATCCTGGCCTCTGCAATAGACAAGCTATCCTGTTCCAGTTCCCCTTTGCCGCTTCTCCTCATGACAGCCACTCTTCCCACGACCGCCTCCCTCACCCGCCGTCACACCTGGGACAACAGCCACTTCTTCACCAGCACCGACGACCCTCGCATTCCAGCCGCTATAGACACCCTCAGCCTCGATATCGCTGAACTCTCGACAGCCTGCTTGCCCTTTACAGCGGCGATCGCCACCGCCGAGATCCTCGGTGAAAAGGATGACTCAGAGTTCTCACAGCTGATTGAGCAAATTCGAGCCATTCATCTGCGTCGCCAGGCGGTGGTAGAGCGCCTGAGCAACGTCAGCACCTACATCTACACCGCGCTTAGCACCGACACCCAAGACCCTAGCGCCAATACGCAAAAGCCGATTCTGCAAAAGCTCAGCGCCGACTTATCAGAAGCCACGACACCGTTAGATGTCTTTTTGCTACGCGCGAGCGATCGCTTCATCACGGCCCTGCTGAGCGATCCGGCCTTGGCCGAACTCACCTTTTCCCTTCATCACCGCCGCAAGCTCAAAGACCAGCTGCTCAGCGTTGCAGAAGAAAAGCTGATTACCGGCCTGGCCACCAACGGCCTCCACGCCTGGGGAAACCTTTACACCGAGCTAGCCGGCACGCTCCAATGCGAGATTGAAGGTGACTCTGTGGGCCTGGCGAAAGCTGCCAACCTACTCAGCTCTGCCAATGCAGCGACCCGCCAAGCGGCCTGGGACGGCATTCGCCAAGCCTGGAGCCTGCATCAATCAACCGTTGCTGCTGGCCTCAATGCCATTAACGGCTGGCGTTTAGAAGAAACCCAAAAAAGGGCCAATCCTCAGCCGCTTCACTATCTCGACAAAAGCTGCCATCAAAGTCGGATCGAAAGAGAGACCTTAGAGGCGCTGATGGAGACCACTTATCAAAATCGAGACATCGGGCACCGGGCCCTAGCGGCGATGGCAACAGCCCTGGGTCAGTCGCAGATGAATCCGTGGGATGTGATGGCCCCGGCTCCGGCGGCAGGTGAGGTTGGAGTGATTAGCTTTGACGATGCGATCGCCCTGATTGCCGATGCCTTTAACCAGCTCACACCTGAAATGGGCGCATTTGCCACGATGATGGCCGAAAAAGGCTGGATAGACGGTCAGCCGACGCCCAACCGAGCCACTGGCGCTTACTGCACCAAGTTTTCTAACCCCCGCGAGCCGCGCATTTTTCTGACCTACGAAGGCACTATGACCAATGTGATTACGCTTGCCCATGAGCTGGGTCACGCCTGGCATAACTGGATGATGCGCGATCTCTCGGCCATTGAGAGCCGCTACCCAATGACCCTAGCAGAGACCGCCAGCATTTTCGCTGAAACGCTGGTCCGCGACGCCCTCATGCAGCAAGCTGCTACACCGGCTCAGCAACTCGAAATTGCTTGGGAAGATGCGAGCGCTGCCGCCATTTTCTTGCTCAACATTCCGGCTCGCTTCGAGTTTGAAAAGCGGCTGGTCGAAGCGCGTAAAGTAGCCGCGCTCAGGCCCGCTCAGCTATGCGAGATGATGAACGATAGCTGGCAATTATGGTTTGAAGATAGCCTCAGCGAATATGACGATCTCTTCTGGGCAAGCAAGCTGCACTTTTCTATCTCTAGTCTGGGTTTCTATAACTATCCCTATCTTTTTGGCTATCTCTTTAGCCTAGGAATTTACGCTCAGCAAAGCGAATACGGCAGTCAGTTTAACCAGCGCTACACCGCTCTACTGCGCGATACGGGCACCCTGACAGCCGAAGCATTGGTTCAGCAACATTTACAAAAAGACCTGCGACAGCCTCAGTTCTGGCACGATAGCCTGATGATTGTTGAAAAATCTGTTGCACGCTTTGAGCAGCTTGTAAAAGAAGTTGGCCAAAACAAATAAGGAACTATTTTTGATGACAATCGATTCTTCTTCTGAACCGCCCAAGGAGCCGTTCAATGGCCCACCACTCAACGGGCCACCCAAGTCTAATCGACCCGTAGCTGTTGGGGATGTTTTAGCAACTGGATGGCGGCTGTATCGATCTCACTTTTCACAGTACGCTGCGATCGCTCTAAAAGCCAATCTGTGGATGTTTGTGCCGTTGATGCTGATTTCTCTCATAGGAGCGCTGTTTGCTCAAGGCGCTGAATCCGTCTCAGCATATCGGGGGGTGTTGGCGCTGCTAGTGCCCAGCGCCGTTGTTTTATTTATATTGAGCTTTGCTCAGTTTTTGGGACTCACAGCAGGTATTTCCCGGTTAGCCTACCAGACGCTGAGTGAGGGGCATGAAACAGCGCCTGATACGCTGCGCTTTACGCTTTCTCGCAAGTATTCTCTGCTATGGCAGAACGTACTGAGAGGGCTGATCTTTATGGCAGTCTATATTCTTCTCTTGTTTTTCGCAGTGGTGTTTATAGTCGTTGTGATCGGTGAGGCTGAAACTAGCTCAACTCTCCCTACAGTCGTCGCCTTGCTAGCCGTCGGGGGTATGATTGCGAGTATTTTCTGCTTTATATGGCTAGCGTTGAGAATGATGCTGGCAGATCAGCCCTTGGCCATTGAGCCTGAGTCTAGTGCGACTAAGGCGATTGGCCGCTCTTGGCGGCTGACGAAAGGCAGTGTGATGCGATCGCTGCTAGTCGCCATTACGGTCTACTTTATTGCCGTGCCGATTACGTTCATCCTGTATGTGGCTAGCCAGATCATCGTCTACCGGCTATTTTCGCTTTCTTCTGTGCCAGCACCCGGAACAGCTCCTCTTGCCTTAGCCGATATGGTGCCAGTATTGGCAGGCGCTGGCATCAGTGTCCTCGGTTCACTCGCAGGCAGTGTGATCACCACACCGCTTTGGCACACGATGCTGACAGCGCTTTATTTTAATTTACGCAATCGGCAGAGCGCACAGCCCACGCCCAGGCAGCTCTCATAAAGCCACGGTCTCTATCAGGGGGCAAATATCAGCCGGGTCAAGCCGATGCGGGACGTTCGTCCAACTGTCGCGGTAGCGCTCTAGACTGCCTTTAAACGCTATCATCTGCTGAATTTGGGCGTCCAAATGCTCAATTTTCTCTTGCAGTAGCGACTGCACCAGCGCGCAAGGAATATCTCCCTGGTGATGAACCGTCAGCACCTCACCAATCTCTTCGAGAGAAAACCCTAGCGCCTGCGCTTTCTTAATGAACTGCACCTGATGCACGGCTGACGGCGGATAGTAACGATATCCGTTTTGTCCGCGCTCAGACGCTAGCAATCCGAGATCCTCGTAATAGCGCAAGGCACCCACCGCCACGCCCGTCTGCTTTGCCACCTCACCAATTTTCAAGCGGTCTGTCGCGCCCATTTCTACATCCTCAACGTGCTTTTCTTTCAGTCTAAACCCTCTAGGAAGCTATAATGTCTTAGCCCCTTGCAACTGTTCGGTCATGCGCATCCTCCTGGTCGATGACGAAGTAGAACTCACTGATCCGCTCAGTCGCCTTCTCCAACGTCAGGGCTACAGCATAGATGTTGCCAGCGATGGCGTGACTGGCTGCGATATGGCAACTGGCAGTCACTACGATCTGCTCATTCTCGACTGGATGCTCCCCGGCAAAAGCGGTCTAGATATTTGCCGGCAGGTACGCGCCCAAGGGCAAACCACCCCTGTCCTTTTTTTGACCGCCAAAGACACGCTCGACGACCGCGTCGATGGCCTTGATGCTGGCGCAGACGACTATCTGGTTAAGCCCTTCGAGCTGCGTGAACTGCTCGCCCGCGTCCGGGCCCTCCTGCGTCGTCCGCCCACGCTCGAAGCCAGCCATCTTAACCATGAGCCAGCCACCACTGCCGAGACTATCCTCCACTTGGCTGACTTGACGCTCAATATCGAAAATCAGCTCGCTAGCCGGGGAGAGGTGACGATAGAGCTATCAGATAAAGAAGTGCAGCTACTGGCGTATTTGATGCGATCGCCTCACCAGCTACTCACCCATAGCCAAATCTACACCGCCGTCTGGGGGCAAGATGCAACACCCAACAGCAATACCCTCGCCGCCCAAATGCGTCTGCTGCGAAAAAAAATTGAGCAGCCTGATCAAGCTCGGCTGATTCATACGGTGTATGGCAAAGGTTATCGCTTCGGGCCTTTTGCTTAGCGACGGCAATTGCCCAAACTATCAGTGCCATCAGCAATTTAGGCAATTTTACGGAGAAAGGCTAAAGAATGTAGCGGAAAAAGTAAGAAAGAAGCGTCTATTATTAAAGATAAGTGCACTACCTTGACGACCGGGCTAAATCCTGACAACACAACCCGCCATCTTGAGTACGTTATGCTTCCGTCTATCAGACCACAAACGGGCCCTGACGACGCCGATCCCTTTACCACTGTCCCCTTCACCGCCCACTCCATCATTCCAGCCAACAGCGATGCTACCGTTGTATCGTCTACTGGCAGCCCGCTGCTGGACTCATTTGCCCACAGCACAGTAGCTGAGCGGACCACGACTGTCCTGCCCAATGAGCTGACAGAGCCGCACCTCAGCCCATCTCCAAAACAGAACGCTGAGACCACTACCAAGGCGGCTACGGATAAATCCGTGAACTTGGCTACCGCAGAAGACAGCAACGATAATAGACCGCCAGCTAGTCAGCTACCCCCTCGCCGATTGGCAAACCGGCGGTCGTCAGATCAGCGGCTGTCGTCGGCAACGATCGCCAAAAACCGCCTGCTAGCCCTTCAGCAAGCCCGTTAAAGTCATCGTCAGAATGCAGCGAGCTTTATTCCTCGCGAGCGGCCGCATTCTCGCTACAGTAGAGAGCGTTCCTCCTTGCGGCAACCTCTGCGCCATCCCAAATGCAGCCCAGCGTCCCCATTGCCAAAGATCTCGTCCTAGTCGGCGGTGGCCATAGCCATGCTCTCGTGCTGCGCCAGATGGGGATGAAGCCCTGGCCCGCCGATATTCGCCTGACGCTGATTACAAATCTGGCCGACACGCCTTATTCCGGCATGTTGCCCTGCCATATTGCGGGCCTTTACGACTTTGACACCGCTCATATTGATCTGCGGCCACTGACTCGCTTTGCAGGCTGTCGGCTGATGATGGATGAGATGATTGGGCTCGATAGCGATCGCCAAAAAGTTCTCTGCCGCCATCATCCCCCTATTGCCTACGACGTCCTTTCGATAGATATTGGCAGCACCCCGACAAAATCGCACATTCCAGGCGCTGCCGAACATGCCATTCCTGCCAAGCCCGTGCCAGCGCTGCTGCGAGCCTGGGCGAACTATCTAGAAACGCTCGAACAAGCCTTAGCTGAAAATTCCCATACCGTTGCCACGCTCAGCATCGTCGGCGGTGGTGTCGGCGGCGTCGAAATGGCCTTCGCCATGCAGGCCCGGCTCTGTGAGCTGATGAAATCCCTCGGCAAAAATCCGAGCCAACAAGTCGCTATCCATATTTTTCAGCGCGGTCCACACTTGGCCAAAGGGCGCAACTGGCTGACTCAGCGCAAAGTTGAGCGGCTGTGCAAAGCGCGGCAGATTTTTGTCCACACGCGAGAAAGTGTTTGCGAAGTCAGCGCTGGTGCGGTGCGCTGCGAATCGGGTCTGGTGGTGAAATGCGATCGCACCTTTTGGGTCACCAATGCCTCGGCGCCTACCTGGCTCGCAGATAGCGGCCTCGCCCTAACAGACGACGGCTTTCTGGCGGTAGAAGACACCCTCCAAACCCGCTCCCATGCGAACATTTTCGCCGCGGGCGATGTCGCCACAATGGTCAACCACCCGCGTCCCAAAGCAGGCGTTTTCGCCGTTCGCCAAGGCCCGCCGCTCTACAAAAACCTGAAGCGATACGTCACTGGCCAACCCCTCAAACCGTTCACGCCCCAACGCCGCTACCTCAACATTATCGACACCGATACCGAAACCGCGATCGCCTCGTGGGGACCGTTTGCTGTCCACGCAAGATGGTGCCGCCAGTGGAAAAACCACATCGATCAAACCTTCATGGCCCTTTTTTCAGACTTTCCGGCCATGCCTCCGACTGCGTTCTCCTCGCCTTCTTCGGTTGCGCCCCCTTCTATGCACTGCGCAGGCTGCGGCTCCAAAGTCAGCCAGCCTGTTCTCACCCGCGCCCTCAACAGAATCCGCACTGATGCCGGTCATGAAGCGAGTTATGAGGCCAGTCATCATGACGACTGGCCCTACCGAGATCATATCTACGCTGGATTAAACGAGCCCGATGATGCCGCCATTATCAAAGTTCCAGCCGGGAAACTCGCTGTCCATAGCCTCGATTACTTCACTGCGCTGGTGGACGATCCGTTTATCTTCGGCCAGATTTGTGTGAATCATTGCCTAAGCGATCTCTTTGCAATGGGGGCAACCAGTCACAGCGTTCTGGCCCTGGCCACCATTCCTTACGGTACCGACGCCATTCAAGAAGAGCGCCTTTATCAGCTACTTTCAGGTGCAAGCGTTGCCCTCGCTGAGTCAAAAACATTCTTAGTCGGCGGACATACTACCGAAGGCCCAGCGCTTTCTATGGGGATCTCGTGTAATGGCTGGATAGAGGCCGACCACATCTGGCGCAAAAGCGGGATGCAGCCGGGCCAATCCCTGATTCTGACCAAAGCACTGGGGACGGGTAGCTTATTCGCCGCCGATCAGCAGCGTCAGGCAAAGGGTCGCTGGATAGAAGCCGCCATCGACAGTATGCTGCAGTCCAATCGCGCGGCGGCGGACTGCCTTAGGCAGCATGGCGCGACTGCCTGCACCGATGTCACAGGCTTTGGCTTAGCAGGTCATTTGTTAGAGATGATCGCGGCTTCTAACGTCAGTGTCGATCTTTACTTGAATGCTATTGCACCGCTGCCAGGCGTTAGCACTACGCTGAAAAATGGCATTGTCAGCTCGCTGCATGAGCGCAACCGACAAAGCGCAATGCCCGCCGTGCAAGCCCACGTCACGCATACCACAACCCCTTTGTTCCAACTTCTCTTCGACCCGCAAACCGCTGGTGGGCTGCTCGCGAGCCTGCCATCCGAGCAGAGCGAAGCTTGTCTGACGGCGCTAAGGCGCTTGGGCTATTCGAACAGTCGGTGTGTTGGCACCGTTACGCTGCTGGCGAGCGATCGCCTACCCGCCACCCAACCCCTTACAATCAAATAGCGATCAAATAGCGATATCCAACAACCCTCTACGCAACCTGTCCAACCGGCAGCTCTAAAAACGCCTGTGTCTCCAGCGTCTGCAACCCCTCAGCTTTCCATCGACGAATTCTTAGCAGCGCCTGGCCCAATTTTAGATGTGCGCAGTCCAGGTGAATACGCCCAAGGTCATATTCCGGGTGCTGTGAGCTTTCCGCTCTTTAGCAATGACGAGCGATCGCAAGTCGGCACCTGCTACAAGCAAAACAGCCGCGACAGCGCGG
>JBAUIB010000040.1:0-8320 GCA_049680585.1 Phormidesmis sp. | reverse complement strand
GCAGAGGGCGATCGCTATCCAGGTGCGACGGGGAGGCGGGGGGGTAGAAAGCATGACGATTCTTTTGGCTGACGATTTTTTATCTATATATAGGATATAGGCAGGGCCAATAGTAAAGACTGATTTGACTTGCTCAAATCTGATTCGCTCAAAAACAGCTTGCAATTTCAATCATTTTGCTGTGCAGGGTAATTTCGTCGGGTGCCCCTCGTTTGAGCTTGAATTCGAGATCGAGCAGTAGGCAAAGGGCTTTGTGTAGCTGAGTGGGTGAGCAGCCACGGATCTGCTTTTGCAAAATATATACGCGTTTGGGGTTGTTGATTTCGGCAGCTTTGGCGATCGCTCGCACATCTCGCTCGCCTTCGGCGGCTAGCAAGCTCACCCACAGCCATCGGCGAAATTGACCGACTAGCGTGGCGACCACTCGCAGGGCCGGCTCATTGTTGGCTAATAGATCGCTAACTAAGCCGAGGGCCTGCTCTGCCCTGCCCGCAATTAGCGCTTCAGACAGCTGAAAGCTGGTTTGCGTACTGACCGTCACTAGCTGGGTAATCACCTCAGGCGGCAAGGGATCGGTTTTTACTTTGCCTTGAGCGCTCCAATAGAGGCTAAGTTTCTCTAGTTCGTTGTAAAGTCTGCGCGTATCGCCGCCGACAGCTTCAGCTAAGAGTTCGGCAGACTGTGGCTTCAGCCTCAGGTGCATTTCTGTGGCAACGCGCTTGATTTGCTCAAGAATCTGATCGCTCTGCCAGGGGGCGATTGCCTCGAACTCGCGCATTTCAGCATGCTTTTTGATCAGCTTAGTAGACTTCAGCCGACCATCGGGTTTATTTGCGCTTGTCAATAGTAGCACCGTGGACTCTGGCACCCGTGGCAGCGTTCGAGCCATCTCCACCCTCACCTCTTCTGAGCAGCGCTGGCCCAACGTCGTCTCGACCAGCCATACAAAGCGCTGGCCAGCACCGAAGGGGGATGTCATTGCCTGATTGAGTGCCTGCATTGGCCCGTCTGTGACATCAGGGGCAATGCGGTCGTAGTTGAAGCTCGTCCAGTTGGGATCAAGGGTGCGATCGCGCAGCGCGACCACCGCTTTTTTGAGGCGAAACTCATCGCTACCCCAAAAGAAATAAATTGGCATTGCTAACAATCGCGCCAGGACAGGAGGATTTTTCTCTCAAGATACTACCTGGGCTGAGCTGCCAACCTGTCATCTGATTCCTATTTGCCTTGTGTCTGGGATTTTTTACAACAGGTGGGAGGAACATAGACAGGCAAATAGGTTGAGGTTTTTCCATAGAAAAACTCCGCATTACTTTCATTCTTTGATAGACTTAATTCTATAATCGAGGCTGACTGGTTAAGGCTATAGATTTTCTAAACTGTTTTTTCTGAATTGTCGCAGAGGTATTGAAGCTCGTGATTCACGCAACGCTCCACCAGCTCAAAGTTTTTGAAGCGACTGCCCGACATGGCAGCTTTACCCGTGCGGCTGAGGAGCTTTACCTTACCCAGCCTACGGTTTCGATTCAGGTTAAGCAGCTGACAAAAGCGGTTGGCCTGCCTCTATTTGAGCAAATTGGTAAGCGTCTGTATTTAACCGAAGCCGGACAAAAGCTGCTGGCAACCTGTCAGGAAATTTTCCAGGGGCTAGAGCAGTTTGAAATGTCAGTGGCCGATCTCAAAGGCATGAAGCAGGGGCAGCTCAAACTAGCGGTGATCACAACGGCCAAATACTTTGTTCCTCGATTGCTCGGGCCTTTTTGTAAGCGCTATCCCGGCATCGATATTTCGCTGAAGGTGACGAACCACCAGCGCCTGCAAGAGAGTATGAGCGCCAACGAAGATGAGCTATACATCATTAGCCAATCGCCTGAACAGCCTGATCTCAAAATCCACCCATTTCTAGAAAATCCGCTGATTGTTCTGGCCCCGACAAACCATCCACTCGCGCGTAAGAGCAATATTCCGATTGAAGCGCTCAACAATGAGCCCTTTATTATGCGGGAACCGGGTTCAGGGACGCGCAGGGCGGTGGAAAAGCTATTCGATGAAAACGATATTCAGGTGAAGGTGAGCTTAGAGCTAGGGAGCAATGAGGCTATTAAGCAGGCGATCGCTGGCGGCCTTGGCATCTCTGTTCTTTCGCAGCACACAATCATTTCTGAAGGGACTACGGGCGAATTCGCCATTTTAGATATGCAGGGCTTTCCGATTGAGCGGCATTGGTACGTGGCTAGCTTAGCAGGCAAGCGGCTCTCAGTCGTCGCCCAGACGTTTCTTGACTATCTTTTAGAAGAGAGCCCAGCGATGGCGCGGCGGCTGTTGCCTGGACTGGGCAAAACTGCCCTCAACGGTCCGGAAACTGGCTCTCAGCGCCCAAAAAACAAGCCTGCCGCTGTCAAAGCCTAGGCAAAAGAGAGTCGAAAGAGAGCAGCTATGCCGCTTGCTTAAGTGCCGAAAGCACGCTGTTGTGAATCTCGCCATTGCTGACGATCACGCCGCGATTATCGACCAGTTTGGCTGCTTTAGAAAAGTCCAAGGGCTTGCCAGTCATATCGGTGACTCGTCCACCCGCTTCTTCAACGACGATCACACCCGCCGCATGGTCCCAAATCTTCTCGCGGTAGTCAGGTGACTTGGGTGAGGGCAGGCGCAGGTATAGAACAGCCTGACCTGAGGCGACAGCCGCATATTTGGCTTGAGAATCCATCCGCATAGAGTCGGCGGTAATGCCAGCGGCCTGAGCGATCGCACTTTGCAACGACTGATCGCCATGACCCGATTCCACACTTTCAACGAAGCGGAAGTGCTCTGCATCATCTGAGCTCGCTACCTGAATCGGTGCTGGAGTCCCGCCATCAATAGCCTGCATGGTTGTCCCTTCACCACGCACCGCGACGAACAGAATGCCGGTTGTCTCACCAATCGTCAGCGCCGGGCAGGCCAATACGCCCACCTTAATGTCACCGTTTTCAACCATTGCCAGCGCTACCGCGTACTGGTCTTTGCGCAAAAAGCCTTTGGTTCCATCAATCGGATCGAGCGTCCAGTAACGCGCGGCGACATCGCCGTTGCCGTGATCTATCCACTGGGTAACCGTCTCAGGGGTGGCCTCGGGGGCTACTTGCTTAACGTAGTCAGTCACCTGCTGTAGGCGCTCAGCCATCTCAGGTGTTTTGAGCTCGCCAGCGTCTTCTTCTCCGACTACCGGATCGTTTGGAAATGATTCGGCGAGGGCTTTGCAGACGACGGCCTGAGCGCCGAAGTCCGCTACCGTAACGGGTGATCGATCTTTCTTTTCAATCGCTTCAGGCACCATCGTCTTGCGAACCTGCTCGCAAATGGTGGCAGCGGCAGTGGCAGCGGCGATCGCGACTTCTTTTTCTTTCTCAAAAGGCATAAGCTTTGGCTTCTAACTAACTGCAAACGGCGGTCCTGTGATAGGGCTTGCCACCCTCCGACGGATCCCTCGATAGACTGGCTGCTATCAAACCGCGATAGCATCCTAATACACCCCAGCAGTCTGCCAACCAGGAAAGCCGCTAGTTTTCAGATGCTTCATCTTCTGCTTCGTCGGTTTCGGTTTCATCGCTCATGCGATAAATCTTCGTCCAGTCGCGAGTGCCCCAGTATTGGCAGGCAAACGAAGCACTCCGACTTGCCTTTAGCAGTGACTCCTCGAAAAGATGGCTCTGATAAAAATGACAGAAAGCTCCGTGAAAAATGTCTCCCGCGCCCAGTGTATCGACGGCGCGAACCTGCGGCACCTCAATTTTATAGTGTGTCTTCTCGGTGTTTCCTTCCCTATACAGAATCGGTGCAGCTCCTTGAGTAATCGCCATCTGCGGTACGCCAAGCGAGGTCAGATAGGCAAAGACCTGCTCAGGCGTGCTGCAAGCCGGTGGAAAAAAGCTGGCCGAGGCCACAACAACATCAGCTAGCGCCAGTACCGTGTCGAAATTAGGCTTCCAGCTACCCGCATCGACGATCACCGGAATCTGCTTTGCTTTGGCCCAGTGCGCGATTTGAGCGCCCACTGCCATTTGGTGACCGTCAATTAAGACAATACTGACCCCGTCTAGAATATCGATAGAAACTTGATTTGCTTTTGCCTGCATCTGGGCTGCGTTGGTAGAGACGACGGCGCGATCGCCGCTCGAATCGGTGACGACAATCGAAGATATCGGTGGCGGCAAAAGTTTTGTGGGCTCCAAATCGACCAGCGTTACCCCCTGTTCCTGTAAGTCTTCACGGAGCACAGTCGTGAGTGGATGCTCTCCGAGCACAGAAACCAGGGTGGCATATTGTGCGCTAGAACCCCCTAGCTGAGCAAAGGCAACGGCTGCATTCGTCGCTGGGCCACCTGCAACTAATAAGCTTTTGGCCGCGACTATTTTTTCATTGGGGGCGGGCGGATGAGTAGCCTGATAAATGCAGTCAAATGTTGTCAGGCCAACGAATAGTCCATGTTTTGAGGTCATGTTCGAGGTTGCCTTTGGAGTTTGATCACGACTGACGGCACGCTGCCTTACTATAAACCTGAGCTTTCTCTTTTAAGAGAGGTCTTTTCTTTATAGAGTTTTGACGTGAGCGATTCTGAGCTAAATACCCGTGCGTCTCAAGCCCGTGCGTCTCAAGCCAGTGCGGTTCAGCCAGGCACGCTGTATCTGGTGGGCACACCGATTGGCAATTTGGAAGACATCACGTTTCGGGCACTGCGCGTTTTGAAGACTGTCTCCGTGATCGCCGCTGAAGATACTCGCCATACAGGCAAGCTGCTGCACCATTTTCAAGTGACAACCCCGCAAGTGAGCTATCACGAGCACAACCGACAGCAGCGAATTCCGCAGCTAATCGCTCGCTTGCAAGCCGGGGAGGCGATCGCCCTAGTCAGCGATGCGGGTATGCCCGGCATTTCTGACCCTGGCTATGAACTCGTTTGCGCCTGTGTGGCTAATCAGCTCACGGTCGTTCCTATTCCGGGACCCTCAGCGGTGATTACAGCGATTGCCGCAGCAGGGTTGCCGAGCGATCGCTTTGTTTTCGAAGGCTTTTTGCCCGTTAAGGGAAAAGCTCGCAAAGCCCGTTTAGAGGCGCTCAAAACCGAGCTGAGAACCACAGTACTGTATGAAAGCCCACACCGCCTGATCAAAACGCTAGCAGATTTAGCAGACATACTGGGCGCAGATCGCGCTGTGACATTGGCAAGAGAGCTGACGAAGCGCTACGAAGAATTTTGGCGAGGGACGCTGGGCGAGGCGATCGCACACTATCAGCAGACTGCGCCCAGAGGCGAGTTTACGGTGGCGATCGCGCCTACCCCCCCTTCTCTCTCTACCCTCTCAGAGTCCGAAATCATCACCGAACTCAAGAATCTGATTGCCCAAGGGCTTTCGCGTACCGAAGCTAGTCGGCAACTCGCCCAGCGCACCCCTCTCTCCAAGCGCGACATCTATCAAATCTCGCTAGAAATAGACATTTACAGCGTTCTACAAAACAAAAGCGCAGGCGATCCGCTCCTGGATTAAGGCGTGAGATTATCGACAGTGTTAAGAGGCGGATCAGCGCAACCAAAAAAGCAGGAGAATATTATCTAATCTCCTGCTTGCTTGTATCCTGCTCGCTTATGAAGTTGTGATCGGCAAGTTATTGACCCGTGAGCGCTTAGCTCAGCAGCGCCTTGGCACGAGAGACAACGTTGTCAATGGTGTAGCCAAACTTCTCCATTACAACGCCACCCGGCGCAGATGCGCCAAATGTATCGACGCTGATCATATCGCCTTCGTCGCCATAGTACTTAGCCCAGCCAAAGCTGCTCATCGCCTCTACTACTAGGCGCTTTTTCACTGCCTTGGGCAAGACAGACTCTTTGTAAGCGGCATCTTGCTCTTCGTACAGCTTCCAGCAAGGCATGGAGACCACACGAACTTTTGTGCCACCACCACGCAGCTTTTCAGCGGCATCTTCGCAAAGCTGCACTTCACTGCCGGTCGCGATCATGATCAGATCCGGTGTGCCGTCTGAATTATCAGACATGATGTAAGCGCCTTTGGCAACTGCATCGATAGAAGATCCGGGAAGATTGCGCAAGCCCTGGCGCGAGAAGCACATCAGCGTGGGGGCATTGCGCTTTTGAATGGCGATTTTGTACGCACCCGAAGTTTCGTTGCCGTCGGCAGGACGGATGACGTACAGGTTCGGAATGGCCCGCAAAGAGGCAACTGTTTCTACCGGCTGGTGAGTGGGACCGTCTTCCCCTAATCCGATGGAGTCGTGAGTCATGACGTAGACCACACCGGCTTCCGATAGCGCCGAGAGGCGAATGGCCCCGCGCATGTAGTCGGTGAAGACCAAGAAGGTGGCGCAGTAAGGAATCAGACCACCGCCGTGAAGGGCAATGCCGTTACAGATTGCGCCCATGCCATGCTCTCGTACACCGAAGTGAATATTGCGATTTTCGTAAGCGCCTTTCTGGTACTCACCAGAAATTTCTAGCTCGGTTAGGTTGGAGTGCGTCAGATCAGCAGAACCGCCGATCAGCTCAGGAATGACAGGCGCCAACGCATTTAGCGTTTTTTCAGAGTTCTTGCGGGTCGCGAGCGCTTTGTCGTCGGGTGTGTAGGTTGGCAGTGCATCTTCCCAGCCATCGGGCAATTTGCCAGAGATCATGCGCTCAAACTCGGCAGCTTCCTCGGCGTATTGGGTGCGGTACGTCGCGAGCGTCTCTTCCCACTCAGCCTCAGCGCTAGCACCTTTATCAATCGCCTGACGATAGCGGCTGAGCGCATCTTCAGGAATTTCAAAAAAGTCATACTTCCAATCAAGATTTTCGCGGGTGGCAATCGTCTCTTCATCGCCGAGCATTGCGCCGTGAATACCGCCAGTTCCCGCACGGTTCGGCGAACCATAGCCAATGGTGGTCGTCACCTTGATCATGGTGGGCTTGTCGGTGACTTTTTTGGCTTCGGCGATCGCTTTCTCAATTCCCTCTAAATCACTATTGCCATCTTCTACATGCAGCACGTGCCAGCCATAGGCTTCAAAGCGCTTACTGACATCTTCGGTAAAGGCAATATCAGTCGAGCCGTCAATCGAAATGTGGTTGTCATCGTAAAGTGCGATCAGCTTACCCAGACCCAAGTGGCCAGCCAAAGAGCAAGCCTCACCCGAAATGCCCTCCATATTACAGCCGTCGCCCATGATGGTGTAGGTGTAGTGATCGACCACCGTGCAGTCAGGCTTGTTAAATTTAGCGGCTAGGTGCGCTTCAGCCATGGCCAAACCAACCGCATTGCAGACGCCTTGACCAAGGGGACCCGTTGTCACTTCAATTCCAGCCGTCTCAAAGTTCTCAGGGTGGCCAGGGGTGGTCGAACCCCACTGACGGAACTGTTTGATATCCTCAATGCTCACACTGTCGTAGCCCGTCAAATACAGCATGGCGTACTGCAACATGCAGCCGTGGCCTGCGGAAAGGACAAAGCGATCGCGATTAAACCACTTAGGATTCTTAGGATTGTGGCGGATGAACTTGTCCCATAGGACAAATGACATCGGTGCTGCGCCCATCGGTAGGCCGGGATGTCCGGACTTCGCTTTGTTAACAGCATCAATAGCCAAAAATCTAATGGAATTTATACACAGCGTTTCAAGCGATTGAGTTGCGACAGCCATAGCCTTTCTTAATCTATTTATTGTGTGAACAGAGGAGATGAACGGGGGAAATCGAGAAAACTGGTGAACCTAAACAAATATTTAAGCTACTTCGTTTAGGCCATTTTATCCCTATTGAACTTGATAGCATCCGTCACGGAGTCTATGTTGATTATGCCAAGTCAGTTACTCATAGGCGGTTGTGGTTAACACAATCTCCCAAGTGGGGCCTAACTTTGAGATCGGGTGACGTTCTGATGTGATCTGCTTTAAACGTACTTCCTAAAGGCCAACGTAACATTGTGACCGCCAAAGCCAAAAGAATTCGATAGGGCTACATCGACCGTCTGCTCGCGGCTTTTGTTAGCAACATAGTCAAGATCACAGGCCGGATCGGGATTGACCAGATTGATTGTAGGGGGCACTTTATCGTTGGCGATCGCCATCACTGCTGCTACCCCTTCAATCCCACCCGAGCCGCCGAGCAAATGGCCGGTCATGCTCTTCGTCGAGCTAACCGCGATTTTATAAGCATGCTCACCTAAAACAGTCTTGATCGCGGCTGTTTCGTTGGGGTCATTGACCGGGGTGCTGGTCCCATGGGCATTGATATAGCTGATGTCGCTAGGGGCTAGATCGCCATCTTTCATTGCCATGCGTATAGATC
>JBAUIB010000039.1:0-1705 GCA_049680585.1 Phormidesmis sp. | reverse complement strand
TGGGTATGACTCGAAATGTTCGCCCAGGTTGGCTATAGAAATCTACGACAAGGATTGGTTGTTCTGGGTCAGTGAGTGTGATGTGATCGGCAACGCAGATAAAATAATGCTGCTGTTTATCATTGATCACGGCATCCGTTAGGTTTTCTATTGTCAGTCCTTCGTAGGAAAAATCGCTTATGTAATCAAAAGATGCTAAAAAACCTTCCTCACTCGGTTCTCGAATTGCATCGCACAGGCGGTTCCATGCTTGGTCATCGGTAAAGTCTGTACGAAGTAGTAAAGAACGGTTCGTTGATGGTAGTTCTTTCATGAGTATTCTTGAGTTCTGACGATTGGTCTATGGCAACATTATGGGGTTATCTGCATAACCCCCCGAAATGGTATATTCCACGCCGAGACAATCGAGACTCACGAGAGGATGGTTGCCGCAGAGACGCAACTAGGCTGCAATTTTTGATGCCCTGAAGCAGTTGACGAAACTGACTTATAGCCATTTTTAGCTCAGTGATGGATAGGCTATGAGACTCACACATTTTCGCCGTTTGAGCCCTAGTGTCGGAGGCTATTTTAGGCCAAGTCTAGCCCAGCCCATTGAGCGGCCATGAGACTCGTCTTGAAATTTAGATTAGCTCAGGGCTCAATCAATGATTGACTGAAAGCATTGAGGACAGGAGGTCTCAACAGAAATAACCTTAAGAAATTGTCCTTATGGCTGACCCAGAAAATCCCGTTTCCCCACCTCTACACCATTGTGTCTGAGGATGTCGTAAGCTGTCGTTACATGGAAGTAAACGTTCGGCATGACAAAAAATGCCAGAAAAGGCCATCCCTTCAGCGTCATGCTTTTCCCATCGCCGATAGGCAGCTCGACCTCTTTCTCTTCCGAGCCATCAATTTGCTCAGCAGAGAACTTCTCTAGGTAAGCAATACTCTGTTTTAGCCGATCAATTAATTCAGGAAAC
Organism: Phormidesmis sp.; assembly: GCA_049680585.1. Classification (GTDB taxonomy): domain Bacteria; phylum Cyanobacteriota; class Cyanobacteriia; order Phormidesmidales; family Phormidesmidaceae; genus Phormidesmis. The sequence goes on along the minus strand of JBAUIB010000039.1, from coordinate 740 downwards.
GTAGTCTCGGTGTCTTCTGCCGAAGCGGCGTCTATGCCTGCAAGTCTGGCAATACCGCGTCTGGCGATATCTGAAGCAATCTGAACCTGCCGAGACAGAGGGAACATATCGGGGTACAGTCGGCTGTTGAGCAAGACCGCCGGGTCAATATTTTTGGCTTCTGCGTGGTCAGCACCTTTTTCGAGAATCGCGACTAAGTTATTGAGCGATCGCTTCAATGGCAACACTGAAGCCTGGTACATCGAAAGTGTCATGATGAATACTCCTGAACCGCTAGGTAGCCAGCCATACTATAGCCTTTGAGTAGTAGCAGCTTTAGCATAAGTTTTTGTGTAAGTCAGATAAAGGCAATTATCCGTATCTGAAACCAGTGAAAGCGATCACAGCCTGAGCATGATCGCGCCTATCTAACCCAGTCTAATGGTAATTATTTGGGGTTAAAAGGGTATGATTGCCCTAGAACGTGATCAAATGGACTCAGGATTCCAAAACTCTAAAGCGCTAAAGATACTGAAGTCGCGAAAGTTGTACGTCCATACAGGACAGCGATATTGAAGCGCTGTCAGCATCACAGTGGCATCTTCAAGCGAACCTTGCCATTGCGGCAGTTGAGCCACAGCGGTTTGCAGTTGGCTGAAGGCTTCTGAATCCATTGTTAGGATGTGGAGGCTGTCGTTCATTGCCTGCAAGGTGTTCTGAGCAACTGCCGGTCGAGTCCTTTGCAGCAGCCATTTATAGAC
>JBAUIB010000038.1:0-3296 GCA_049680585.1 Phormidesmis sp. | reverse complement strand
ATTACCGTCAAATGGTGCAAGAGGTGTATGAAGCCCACGCCAGCGCCGGACATGGCAACAGTACGGGATTCGATCGCTTTTTCACCGCCCAGGTTCTCTGGGATGAAACCATGGCAGAATCGATCGCCCAATTCCATCAAGCCAACCCCGACACTCGCATTGTGACAATTGTGGGACAGGGACACGTCGTCTACGGCTACGGTATTCCCAGCCGCGTTGCCCGACGAGTAGGCAGCGATGCAGTACAGCGTTCCGTTCTATTTGGAGAAATTGACGAGGAAGAGTTGTCAAAAACGCCACCCGTCGCCGATTATATTTGGCAAGATTCCCCATAACAAGGTTAGATTAATCTAGCGATCGGTTGCGATGTTTAAGGTGATAATTTTAGCAGGAGAAAACAGACCCAAGGGGTGGGCGATCGACGTCTCAAAATCATTTGTATCGATCGCCGGGGTTAAGCAGGTGTGGAAAATACGAACAAGAAGGTCGTTACTCCCGAATGTACACGATCTGATATCGGAACTATCCTAAGAATAGGAAAGAGGCAAATCGCACCGCCTCAAACAACTTAAAAGTCAGTTCAAAGGAGGTCATAGTATGACACTCATTCGTTGGCAACCTTTCCGGGAAATTGACAGCCTACAACGGGAAATGAATCGTTTGTTCGATCGGGCGATCGTTCCCGCAGACTTGGAACGCTTGGAAACCGCTTTTGTTCCGGCAGCAGAACTCAGCGAAACCCCAGAAGCGATTCACCTGAAATTAGAAATTCCCGGGATAGACGCGAAAGATCTCGACGTTCAAGTCACGGCGGACTCGGTCTCCATTAGTGGCGAACGCAAGTCCGAAACCCACACGGAAGAAAACGGGATGACACGCACGGAATTCCGCTACGGGAAATTCCAACGGGTTATTCCTTTACCCGCCCGCATCGAAAACACTCAAGTCGAAGCTGAATACAAAGACGGTGTTTTGAAGATGTCACTCCCGAAAGCTGAGGAAGAAAAAAATAAAATCATTAAAGTCAATGTCGGTTAGTTTTTCCCAGCCTAGAGTTTTCCGCTAGTCTAGTCAGAAGCCCGGTTTCTTCAACAGGACAATCGCCGAGCCTCCATATATGGCGGCTCGGCGATTGTCCTGATAGAGTAGAACTCTTGCATAGATAAATCTTTTGTGCTTTAATCAACAAGGCTTTTGTGTTTCGCACCGGGAACAGGTCTAAACTCCAGTTACCCCCATCTGTTGTATTATTGGTTAGTTTAAGCTAGTAATGGTTCAATTAGCTAGTTCACAGACTGTCGTCGATCGCAGTTCGAGAAAGGAACTGTTGTTGCGACATTTGAAGAATTCCTCGATCCAACCCTTGAAAGATTTTTATTTAGGTGTTCTTCAGAATATTCCAGCTAATGTTTATGGGGATTTACTGATTGGCATAGGATACAACTTTGAGCATTATGACTTGATGTTCTCAAAGATGGCATTTAATCTCCAAAATACGTTCGGTGATACTGCATATTCCATTCGATATAAGACAATGCAGTATCTGTTACAGCCCTTTTGTTCGGAGTATGGAATTGAGGCCAACAGACCTCTTTACCAAACTCATAGGGAATTGTACGCAAATTTCTATAGGGAGCTTGTGGGACAGGATATACCAGAGATGTATCCAGAAGAGTCTTCAAACCCTTGGCTACAATGCTCCGTACGATGGGCAAAGATTATGTGTCAGGCCTTGGATGCTGAGGGTTACTCGCCCAATGAGAAGGCCATCTACAATGTTGCATATCACTGGGCTGTAGAGCATTTGTCAATTACAGAGTTTGACCTTATGCGTCAAGGCTGGCAAAAGTTAAAGATTTCTGCACGATATCTTGACGCGCATTGTGCCGTAGAAGACGAACACGGTGACTACGCGGAAAAAGCCGTGTTTGAAATCAGCGAGCCGGATAATCCCATTGTGGTTCGTGCAATCCAAGATCATGAACAACATCTTGGAGGTTATTACAAGTCACTCACTCTACTCCAAGAGACTAGCAGTTAAATAAAAACCAGCGTCAAACGATGCTGTAGGATATCCTCCCGTCGGTCAGAGAAGTTGCTGTAGGCGGGAGAATATCGACTTTTTATTTTATGCGTAGGACTACAACCTTCATTAGGAGAGGTGAGTGATGAATCTAGTTGACTGTAGCAAAGTAGTAGTTAAAGAGTGTAAGTATGGAGTTGGAGCATTTGCCGCTGTCGATATCAGAGAGGATGAATTAGTCGAGAAGGGGCTAGTCCGGCGGGTGGCAGTAGATCCCAATGATAATCAGTATGTGTTCTCATGGAATGAAGACAACACGATATGGGTAATAGCCTCAGGATGTCTCACGTTTTACAACCACAGCGAGAGTCCAAATACGAAAGTAACAAAAAACTTTGAGAAGGATACAATTGAAGTAGTTGCTATTAGAGATATAGAAAAAGGAGAAGAGCTAACTCATCTTTATAAAGGACGATGGCGTAAATGCTTTAAAGATTTGGAGGGATAACTAATTGTAGCGAACTGCAAACATCTAGCGATAAAACTGCAAACAAGGCGATTTTGAGACCCCATTCTCTGCAAATAAAGGGGAGAACGTTTGCAAAAGTCTTTTGTGATATGATTAAAGATTTGACAATTTACGGTTAGGACTTTAATTTAATTAGCAGTGAAGTTTTGGAGAGCCAAACAGCTTACAGACTTTTACTATTTGAATTGCCAAAACCTGAAATTAAAATAACCCTTTATTATACCACAAAAGATTTATGCAAAAGTTCTAGTGTAAACTGATAGCGGGGAAACTCTCGAGACCCAAGTGGGAGCCAGTGAGTCAGTCATTCGATAATGGGTCAACGTTGACATCAAAGCAACGACCTAAAACCGTAGAAGATGTTCTAAAAAAACATTTCTCCCATTGGCGACAACTCGCACCCACAATCTTCTCGAACTCTCCCTGCTCAATTCTAAATGAAACCCCAAAAAGAGGTTGCCTTAATGACTAAAACTAACGGCACCATGATGCAGTATTTCCACTGGTACGTTGACAACGACGGTACGCTGTGGAATCAGGCAAAACAAAAATCAAAAGAGTTAGCCGATGCAGGATTTACCGCTCTGTGGCTTCCTCCTGCCTACAAAGGGATGTCTGGAACCTACGACGTCGGCTATGCCGTCTACGATATGTACGACTTGGGAGAATTCGATCAAAAAGGCACAGTTCGCACCAAGTACGGCACGCGCCAAGAATATTTAGACGCCATTCAAGCCCTGCACG
>JBAUIB010000037.1:0-2067 GCA_049680585.1 Phormidesmis sp. | reverse complement strand
CCCTGGCCATTAATCTCAAACTGCTCAATCTCTTCATTAGTCAGGGTAAACAAACCCAGATTGAGTCGATTGAAGATGGCCTGGCCATCAACTTGACGCAAGTCAAACTCATCACCAGCACCGTCAGCACCGTTCACTTCAGTGATATCAAAGCCTGCGCCACCATTAATAAAGTCACTGCCGTCGCCGTTGTTCCAGATGAAGCGGTCATCACCTTTCCCTAAAAAGGCGACATCATCGCCGGTTTGACCAATCACAATATCGTCGCCACTCCCAGCAAAAACGACATCGGTGCCACCACCCCCTAAGACAGTATCGTTACCACTTCTCGCCAGGAAGATGTCGTCTTTATCGCCTCCTTGGAGATTGTCATCCCCCTCATCGCCAATCAAAATATCACCGAGATTATCGATCTTAGGGGCGTTTTTAAACAAGTTACCTACGATTTGGTTTACAAGAAAAGTTTGGAAGCTGTTCATCTTTGGATTTCCTTTAGTTTTTAGAGGGCCGAAAAACACTCTCAAAAAAAGACGCAATCTAATACTCCTGATGGAAAATCAGGACTGTTTTTACGACTATTTTTAGTGAGAGAAAACGTTGATTTGTGTTACGACTGAGTAACAGCAGAACGCTCGTTTGCTGCGTTTGCTTGTTTCTATTACACAGCCTAAAGGTCTACGTTAAAGGCTACGAAAGGCTGACTTGTGGCTAACTTGTGTCATTGTATCCCCGAGGTTATGAATCATATCGGCCAGGAGCGTAGCACTACCAGAAAGCCAAAATACCGCAGCCTGTACAGCAGCCGGGTTGTGCCTCAATACCTTCAGCATGAGCTTGTAGAATCATCTCCACTTGCGCTGGGGTCACTTGACGACGATAGTACAAGGTATCGATAGTTTCGGTGAACGTGCTTCGGCAAGCCGCACAGCGAAATCGCTGACTGCCTTTGCTGGTCTTACCATGCTTATGGGATTTTGGGCGTTGGCGTAGCCTTTCCTGCGGAGAATCGCAGAAAGGACAACCCATTGTGAGTCATAGGTTTCGCTATCCTAGACAAGGATTCCCACACTTCTCTGACTCACAATCGTCCAAATCAGTTTTACTATTCTAATTTTTCTCCTGCTAAAGTCATTGAAGAGCGATAACTGCAAAAAGAACATTAGCGATCGCTTAAGGTCCTTGATATCAACAACTGAAGAGTAGACTCCCTTTGAGAAGTATGAAAAAAGGGGAGATGCCTCGTCCGTATTGACTGGTTAGCCATAATTTTCAGAAGGGATATGCATGTCCCACGGGACAACTGAGAAAAAGAACAGTGTTAAAGCCATAACCAGGCCACTGTCGAAAAACTGGTAACTTGAGGTATAGCTGAGCGCTGCAATCGCACCCAAATGCACCAGACAAGCCACCGTAAAGCAACAAGAGTGCATCCCACTCGCCATAGCCCCATAGCCCACTGCACATAGACTCAGCCACAGCACACAGAGATTCGACAAAATTAGAGCACTGCCGTAAAAAATCCCGTAGAGTGTGGCAATAGTTCCCAGGCTCATCAGTCCGGCCCAAAGCAAAACCACCCAGCGAAGCTTTGCAATGCTCGCGATCGCCCACGTAAGCCCTGAGGTAGTGGCGATGCTGACACCCGTGAGGGCGGCATCTAGGATGGCTTGCATGGCCCAGCTCAGCGTAGAGAACTGCCCCAACGAAAAGATAACTAACGTTAAAGCGCCCCACACTAAGAACGCTTGGTCAATCTCTGAAAAATAGATATTGGGAAGCGTATTCAGTCTGTCAGTGAGATGACGTTTGCTCTGACCGATAGGGGCCTGTATAGTAAGCGATTCATCGACTAAGAAAGAATTGGGAAGGTCGCTAGAACTGGTAGCAGTCATGACAGTCGCCTGAGTAATAGAAACAAGTAAGTTGTTGTTACGATTGTTCTTTCGCGAGTGGTAGAACGCTTGTGCGCTGCTCTATAGCCCTATTAGACAGGGCGAAAGGCTACGTTAAGGGCTAGGAGAGGCTGACTTACTAGCTAACTTATGGCTAGCGCGTAAATGACTAGAT
>JBAUIB010000036.1:0-3290 GCA_049680585.1 Phormidesmis sp. | reverse complement strand
AATGTCGCGATCGTGAATTTTGGAAAATTGATGCGAATGCTGGAGGCTTCCACTTCCACTTCAATTGTTTTTTGTGCCATAGCGCTTCTACGTTCTGTGTCTAGGACAATATATCAACTTAATTTGTTGATTTAGGGCGATCGCCCCTAGCTTCCCAGCATCTTCTAGCTTTCTTAAAAGAACACTTTTTCAGCTTTGCCACAGCTTTATTCACGGGCACTCTGAAGTGCTCACGAATCATCTCAAAAGGTGCGATGGGTGTTCTATCTAAAGAAGGATCTTGCGGCTCTTTCAGCTCAAAGCATACGGAGTTTCATACCATTAGAGGAAGGGCAGGCGCTCAGTGTTTCTATGGTGTGTCGTTTGCCGTCATTCCTATCGGAGCACTTTTAGAAGATGCCTTTTAACTCTCAGCAAGAAAAAAGCCTCACTGCTTTTGTGAGCGCCCTCGCCCAGCAAGATGAATCCTTGCCATCCGGATTGCAAACTCAGCTTCACGCCATTGGCCAAAATCTAGAGGGCCGAGTGGTGGAGTTACCAGCGATCGCAGCCTCCCTCCCCAACCTCAACAAAGCGTATCAGGCGGCTCTCGCTGAGGCTCAACCCGAGCAGGGGGAACAGGGGGCGACGCTGGTTTCTAATAGCAATCGAGACCCCAGCAGCGATTTGAGCGATCGCGCGGCCAAAATTTTCACAGACGCCGATCCGGTGCAGGCCGCTCAGCGCAGCACCTCTCGCTCCTTCACTCAGATTGCGTCTAATCCTTTAAAGCGATTCTTTGGGAGAGGTTGATAGATAGCTGCAAAATCACGTTGGGAGAATAGCGATGCCGGAAACACTCGCTCAGCAAACATGCATTCCCTGCTCTGGCTCACTGCCGCCTGCGACGCCTGACGAGATTGCGCGGCTGCATGAGCAGTTGCCAGAGTGGCAGGTGATTCGCTCAGGCAAAACGCCTCAGCTCCAGCGTCAGTACTCATTTTCTAACTTCAAAAAAGCACTGGCGTTTACTAATCAGGTGGGGGCGATCGCTGAAGCCGCAGGCCACCACCCCGCCTTGCTGACAGAATGGGGCAAGGTCACCGTCACTTGGTGGACTCACGCGATTGATGGGCTGCATCACAACGACTTTGTCATGGCCGCGAAGACAGATGAGCTTGCAGCCCGATCCCAAGCCAGCACGGTGCCTACGAAGTCTGGGCATAAGTAAGGATCTACTAAGACCGGCACGCAAAAGCTGAAAGGCGACCTCCCGTAGAATTTATCTACCAGAAGTCGCCTTTTTTATCTTGAGGGGGTTCTGTAAGCCTTGCGCAGCCTAAGACTGGCCCAAGCTCTTCTTTACGTGCTCCATCATGCGCATTTTTTTGGCCTCATCGCCCTTGGTGGGCTTCGAAATACTGTCGAAAGAAATGGTCGCGCTTTGAGCCAGGTGTTGTCTGATTTTTTGCTTGTCTGCCATTGAAAAGAATTGACGATGTTAACTTACTTAATATAAAGCTTATTTTCTAAACGTGCAGCCGTTTCCACCATCCGTCTGCTCGGGCAGCAAAGGTCGAGGCCGCTAAACGCTTGCCCCGACCCGAAGCGCCTTTAGTGTTTCAAACCAAGCCGTTAGCGAGTGATGCTTTTGGAGCGAGCATCTAATCCCTCCAAGCGAGTCGCTTGGACATCTTCAACGGCTTTGCTTTGGCTGTTGAGAAACTCCAGGCGAGTGGATTGGATATCATCAACAGACTTGCTCTGGTTGTTCAAAAACTCTAGACGAGTGGCCTGAACGTCATCTACTGCCTTGGTCTGATTGCTGAGAAAGTCCAAGCGAGTGGATTGGATATTATCTACAGCTTTGGTCTGGTTGTTGAGAAACTCCAGGCGAGTGGATTGGATATTGTCCACAGCCTTGGTCTGATTGTTTAAGAACTCTAGGCGAGTGGATTGGATATCGTCAACCGCTTTAGTCTGATTGTTGAGAAACTCTAGGCGAGTGGCCTGAATGTTGTTGGTATCTTTGAGTTCAGCAGCGGTGGCAGCAGGAATAAGAGAAACAGACGTTGCTAGCGTGGCGGCTGTTAAAGCGAGAGCAGAAAAGAATTGGCGTTTCATAACGGGTGTCTCCTTGGAGAATCAATGTGTTTGCTTCATTGATTTAAGAATGCCATCTGCGTTGGGCTGCGAGCTTAGGGTGCATTAAGGGCTCGCTGAGCGTAGCTGAATAGTCACCGGGTAAGTTTCACAGGCAGCGCTCAGGGTCTACTCAGGAAGGCCCAAATAGGGAGGCCAGAAGAGGAGAGCTAAAGTGCCTGCGGCATGACTATTAGCAAAACCAGTGCTTTTAGGCAATAATTGGCCCATCCGAACCGACATGCCATTTTTCCTATCTATTTATAATGAGCGCCCCCACCGCCGCGTCACGGACGATTCTATTTCTGGCCGCGAATCCCAAAAATACGCGATCGCTCCGACTCGACCAAGAGCTACGCGATATTGGCGAAGGATTGCAGCGGGCTCAAAAGCGCGATCGCTTCACACTAGAGCAGCGCTTAGCCGTCCGTCCGCGCGATATTCAGCGGGCCATGCTAGATGTCAGGCCACAGATCGTTCATTTTTCTGGGCATGGCGAGGGCGAGGAAGGGCTGGTGTTTGAGGATGTCAGCGGCAATGCTCAGCGGGTGAGTGGAGACGCGCTAGGCAGTTTATTTAGCCTGTTTTCCGACCAGATTCAGTGCGTGTTGCTCAATGGCTGCTATTCCGAAGTGCAGGCGAAGGCGATTGTGCAGCATGTGCCCTATGTGATTGGTATGCGTAGGGCGATTGAGGATAGGAGTGCGATCACATTTTCCATTGGCTTTTACGACGCGCTAGGAGCAGGCCGCGATATCGAATTTGCCTATAGGTTAGGCTGCAACGCCATCCAAATGGAAAGCACCGGATCAGCCGGAGTCAGTCGTGACATTAGCTTGGTCGATATGCCAGAAAATGTATCTGCTCCAACCAAACAGCATCTGATGCCCATACTGCTACAGCAATCAGAGATTGAAAGGTACCGAGGCGAGGCCAAGAAACTAAAGAATTCGCCCTTCATTACGGGCACACCCATTGTGCATCCGCGCTACTTTTTTGGTCGTCAGCGGGTGCTGAAGCGGCTCTTCAACCTGCTGAAGACTCATCCGCTGCAAAATGCGGCGATTATTGGCATGCGGCGCTCGGGCAAAACATCTTTGCTCAATTACCTGCGTACGATTACGACGACACCATCCGATCAGCTACGGCCTGGGCAACGATCAGACTGG
>JBAUIB010000035.1:0-2226 GCA_049680585.1 Phormidesmis sp. | reverse complement strand
GTAAAAAGTCTTGCCTGCCGAAGTAGTGAAGCTTGAGTTCTTTGACGCCGTCGATTAGCGATCGCAAGTGTTGAAACAGCCGATCCTGGTGTTCTCTCGCTACAGCGAGCCAGCTCCACCCCCGCGTCAAAAACCAGTAGCAGCTTACAGAGGCCACTAGCGTTAGCAGTAATACCAGCATCAGCACCTGCCAGGACAGCCAGGAAATGTAGATCAAACAACCCGCCGCGCTTGCGATGTTGATCACCAGTACCGGCACCACGCCCGCCGCAGTGGCCACGGCCTGAATATCTTCTGTGAGAATCACCAGCAGTCGAGGCAATCCCAAGTCTTCTAAGGGCTTTAGCTCAGTGGCGAGGATCTGGCGGCTGAGGCGCATCTGCAGGCCAAATATCGCCGCCTGAGAAAAGCGCACGAGTAAAATGCGAGAGAGTGCGGCGGTGATCAGCGCGACTAGGCCAAGGACGATAAAGGCGATCGCCAACCCACCCGGCGGCGTTGCTCTTTGCACGACAGTGACACTAATCAGCGCAATCAAACCCGCACTACAACCGCCGCTAATAAAGCCAGTGACCAGCGCTACACTCACCGCTTGCCAAGCAGAGCGAACCAAAAAAACAATCAGATCCATAGAACATTAGAATTTATGGACTTAAGGCGATCCCAACATTGTCGAATCGGCTTTAAGGCGATCGCTGGGTGAGGTTTTCCCAGCCGTCTTCTAACAGACTATAGAGCACAGGTACGACAATCAAACTCAGCAGAGTGGAGGTCAGCAGCCCGCCAATAATCGCTACGGCCATGGGCTGACGCAGCTCTGAGCCAGCGCCGAGGCCCAGGGCCAGCGGCATCATTCCCAGCACAGTCGAAGCCGTCGTCATCAAAATTGGCCTCAGCCGCACCAACCCCGTCTTCAATATCGCCTCGGTGCGCTTCATTCCAGCTCGGCGTAGCTGGTTAGCATAGTCCATCATTAACAGCGCGTTTTTATCTAGCAGCCCCAGCAAAAACAACAGACCCAGCACTGAGACCATGCCAAAATCACTCTGCGTGACCAGTAAAGCCAGCATCGCGCCAACCACCGACAGCGGCAGCGACAGCCCGACTACCGCTGGCTCTAACAATCGCCCAAAGGGAATCAGCAACACTGCTAGCATGCACACCACCGCTAGCGCCAGAGTTCTGCCAAAGCTGCCGAGGACTTCACCAATGCGGGCCGAGTCACCGCCCAAGTCTATCTGGATTTCGGGTGGAATGATGGAGCGGGCGATCGCCACCACTTGATCGGTGGCATCGCCTAGCGCTTTGTTCTGGCTCAAGTTGGCGCTGATATAGGCCACCCGCTGAGCGTTTTGACGATTGATTTCAACAATGTTATCGGCGGTGTTCTCTGCGCCAGATCGCTGGACATCGGCAAAGCCGGAGAGTCCTTTTACATCAGTTTCTACCTCAGCGGCAACCCGATCCAGCGTCGCCAAGTCGTCTCCGAGCAGCGCCACCTGCAATGGCTTCTCGCCGCCCGTATCGACAAACTGAATGTCTTCAATACTGGTGACGATGCCGTTTTGCCTTACTTCTGACTGTTCAGATAAGTCTTGCCGAAGCTGGGCTTGAACCGCCGCCGTATCGCGATCGCGCCCATCCTTCAGCTTAATGTACAGGCTCCCCTGATTCACTCGTCCCTGAGCGCCTACCGTTGTCAGCACCGAATCCGTTTCGGGTAGCGCAAATACTGTTTCTTCTAAATCATCTGCTGCCACCAGTGTTTGTTGTAAGAGCTGCGATCTGGGGTCAATTGTGCTGGGATCTGCGCTGGGATCAAGCGATTGCCCTGGCGCTGCCGCCTGTGGCACTGGCACCGTGTAATTGAGATAAAACTCACCGCGATCAAGCTGCGGGATAAAGCCCTGAGGGATCAGCGGAATAATTGCGATCCCAGCGATGAAGCTAGCGATCGCAATCCCCACTACCTGCCAGCGGTGAGACAGTGACCAGGCAAGCAAGCGGCTGTATCCCCGCTCTAACCCGGCTGGCAAAGCGGCCTGTTCTGTTATTAGCTCAGTTGTCTGCTCAGTGGTTAAATCAGCCACTGGCGGCGATCGCCTTGGGGGTAACCAGTAAGCCGCCAATACGGGCGAGAGCGTTCGCGCCACCAACAGAGAAACCAGCACCGCCGCCGACACCGTTAGGCCAAAGGGCTTAAAGAACTGACCCACCGTCCCGCCC
>JBAUIB010000034.1:0-9095 GCA_049680585.1 Phormidesmis sp. | reverse complement strand
CTGTAACACTATCTATAATGGCACCGCTCAAGCCGACTAAAAAGGCCGCTAGCAAAGTAGCGGCCTCACCAGTATGGCCTACCAGACTGTGGCTATAAGCGATCAGAACCTACGCTTAAGATCTATGTGTCTTGAAATCTGTGTCTTTAGATTTATGTTTCAGCAGGCGTTTCGACTTCAGTGGGTGTTTCGGCTTCCGCTTCAGCAGGTGTCTCAGTGATTTCAGCTTGTGCTTCAGCGGCTACTTCTGGCGTCGTCGGCTCATCAGCGCTAGTGGTCTCTTCAATATCAGCGGCAGTGCTCTCTTCTGCAGCCTCAACTTCCGCTGATTTTGCAACGGGTTTGGGGCCTCGCACGAGCGCTGGGTTCATCGGTGTTCTTGGAGCGTCATCATTGCCGCGGCCCTTACCTCTGCCTTTACCCTTGCCTTTACTGCGAGTGCGATCGCCGCTGCTGCGATCTTCGCCGCTATCGTCTTTGCGATCGCCCTTTTTAACTGGTCGAGGAACGTTCCTAGCCTCAGCTGATTCAGCGTTAGTCTCTGCTGCTGGCTCAGCCTGTTTGGCAGCTTCGCGCTCACTCTTCTTAATAGGACGCTCCACCATGATTAATCCGCCTGTACGTGAATTGCCAGACAATGGTATCACGCGGGATTGAGAGAAACCGTGATGAAACTATATCAGCGATGCTATCTAGCGCATTGGCTCTAGCTAGATAGTCTGGCTAGCGCATTGGTTTAGCGCATTGGCTTTAGCTGGTAGGGGGCCAGCCGTCGTCGCTGTTGCTGAGTGCCTGCTCGCCCAGCAGCGGGGTATCGCCTTCGGGCGACGCGTCAATGGTTTTACCCAACTCGCCAGTATCTAGCACCGCTTCGGGATCGAAATTAAGACCCAGTACATCAATCAACGCATCCTCATCAGAATTCAGCTGATAAAACGGCACCATGAGATTAGAAAGCTTCGGCTCTAGCGCATTGACCACGCCCAAAATTAAGAATGACGATGGCCGTCGGCCACCTTCTGGTGTCCGCACAGACGTTGTGGACATCTGTACTTCCAGCCAAGTGCGGTTGGCACGAAAGTAGTCCAGCCACTTATCTCGAATAACTGAGGTAAAGTTTTCAAAAAAGGCCATGTTTCAACCTGTAAGGAATCATTAAAGCGGCGACGGGGAAACTGTACACCACAACTGCATCTAACGTGGGCTATCTTAGGAACCCAGTTTGTGAGCCTCGCATCAGGACCTGTCGCTCCCGCTACGCATATAGCCCTAACATCGCAGCAATCTAACACCCTTCAGGCGTTATGACTAGACTATAGAGTGAATTATTCTTAAATCTCTAGGGGCTTGGTGGGTTGGGTTGGCGAGTTGAGTTAGCGGGCTGGATTTTGACTAGTTATTGGCTAGTTTTCGGGGCGATCGCCTGTTCGGTCCAATGAACTGGTCACTTCTAGAGGGCCGGTTTGGATTCCTTTGCTCACATCTAGAGCCGGCTCTCGTCTAGCCTGCAGGTCGGCGATCGCCCGATGCACATCTGCCGCGATCGCCGCGTGAGACTTGGTCACCACCGGATCGGCCTCTAGCAGCTGAAATTTGTAATAGAGCATGCGCGAAAAATCGAATAGATCGCCACTCAGCAACTCCTCTGGGGAAACGTTCAGCGGTCCGCTCTTTATAATTTGTTGGATCAGCTGCGGACTCAAAATCGCCTGAAACTGCTGAATATAGGCCCAGGCAATCGAGCGCACCTCTAGCTGCACGTCTCCTGTACTGACATAGCTGGCTACCTGCTGGGCTAATGCCACCCATTCTGGAGCCACCCAACGACTGAGTGCCTGCTCAAGATCAAAAGACTTGATCACTCGATCAACCAGCACGCGTCCGCCGGAACGACTCAGCGAACCATCGTTCAAGGTTGCCACGACCGTCTGCGCTAGGCCAATCACTTCACCAGAATTCCAGACTGTATTATCCGGCGCAAAGTGCTGTAAGTAAGCGCTCACTACATTGCTGATAGTGACCTCTTGTTCGCGTAGCCACACCGCCACTTGCTCTGCTAGTAGCTGGGCGCTCACATCGACTAAAGATGCCTCTAGTCCCAAGCTTTTAAAAGCAGCGATCGCCTGATCTATAAATGCTTCTAGCTGACGATTGTCAACCTGGACCGTCGCTAGATTTGCCACAATCGCACCAATCACAGCTCTGAGCTCAAGATCAGCCTCAGGGCGACCAAAGGTCACGACATAAGCGCGCAAAACATTCAGGACTTGCTTGAGATCTTCGATAGAGGGGGCGGGGTTCGTTTTTGCAGGCACAGGATCAGCCGAGAAATTTGCCGGACGCTGAGGTAAAGCAGATAAATCTTCTGCTGACGAGGATAGACCGCCTCTGCTAGCGGCCTCGCCCTCAAACATAAAATCATCTGAAGGAATCGCGATCGCTGAATTAGGTTCCGATCTATCTTGGGTGCACCCAAAAGCACCTAGCAGTCGGCGAAATAGTTGAAACATAGCGCTTATCTCTATTGCCTCTGTAACGCCATATTAGGAGATCATCAGTACGGCTAAGCCCTTACGCCCGTCGCAGCGCGAATCGTTGCAGCAATCGAGCGAGACAAAGAGGGATAATCGTAGCCCCCCTCCAAGCCAAATAAAGGCGCTGAATTTAGCTGTAGACACACTTGAGTAAACCAACCATAGTCTGCGGGCTGCAGCGAAATACCGGCCAGCGGATCGGCGTGGTTAGCATCATACCCCGCGCTCACAATCATCACCTCAGCGTCAAACGCCGCTAAAAAGGGATATGCTTGCGCTGCCCACAGGCGCTGGTAGTCAGCGAGCTGAGCACCCGGTGGCAGCGGTAGGTTCAACACGTTTTGATAATCGCCTCTTTCAGCCGGCGTGCCTGTGCCTGGATAAGCTGGCGACTGGTGAAAAGAACAATAGGCGATATTGGCATGGGCCGCGACCAGTGCCTGAGTCCCGTTGCCATGATGCACATCCCAATCGAGAATGGCTACGCGCTTGACGCCCAGGTAGGTGAGGGCATAGTGAGCGGCGATCGCCGCATTCGACAGCAAGCAAAATCCCATACCGCGATCGCTTTCAGCATGATGACCCGGCGGGCGCACCAGCGCAAAAGCAGGTGATCTATGCTGCCACACCCAGTCAATCCCATCTAGCCAGGCGGCGACTGCTAGCAGTGCCAAGTCGTAGCTTTTGGGCGACACAATCGTATCGCTATCAACATAGCCACCCCCTCTAGCGGCAAGCCTCTCTAGTGCCCGGACATAGCTTGAATTGTGAACCCGATTGACATGCGGCAATACGTCACGATCTGAAGGCTCAACCCAGTGAATTTCGCTGGCCCATTGATCCGTTTCAGCGCTGGATTTTTGGCAGTTTTTCAAGTAGTCAACCGCAGCCATTAGGCGACCGGGATTTTCTGGATGCCCGCTACCAGTATCATGGCCTGCGAAGAGATCGCTGTAGAAAACGGGAAACTGAGCGTTCATAGGGGTTTTCGAGCAGTCGTAAAGGGCTTATTTAAGGCTCAGGCGCACCGTAAAATAAAGGCAAAACGTGATAGAATATTAGACGTATTTGCGCTTACTTTACGAGCTTATTTTATAGGTTCTCAGCACAATGTCATTGTAATAAGAACTCAGACCAAAATTAAATCCTAATTCAAGTTGTTTGCTCAGATTTTTGGCAACATCCTTAGACGCAACATTCTTAAACACAACGAACTCAAACGTTGGAACAAAATAACAAACATTAGAATCGCCAAATAGAACAGCCAACAGACCCATTGACAGCCCTAAATTTAGCAACCCTCTTAAATTAAACGGTTCATAATGATTTTAAGAATAGTGATCTAAGCACGGCTGTTTTTTATCCTTCTCACCCCTTTCTGGAGCTTTCTACATGAGTAGTCCTCAAGAGCGCATTGTCCCAACAGATCTGCGCAATGAGATGTCTCGATCCTATCTTGAATACGCCATGAGCGTAATTGTAGGGCGAGCATTACCAGATGCAAGGGATGGCCTCAAGCCTGTACATCGGCGAATTTTGTACGCTATGCACGAGCTAGGACTGACGGCTGATCGCCCTTTTCGCAAGTGCGCCCGCGTGGTCGGTGAAGTGCTCGGTAAGTACCACCCTCATGGAGATACGGCGGTATACGACGCCTTGGTGCGGATGGCCCAAGACTTTTCGATGCGCCACCCGCTGATCAATGGGCACGGTAACTTTGGCTCGATTGACAATGATCCGCCAGCGGCCATGAGGTACACAGAGTCGCGGCTTCAGGCGCTGACAGGAGCTGCCCTGCTGCAAGATATCGAGGCGGAAACCGTTGACTTTGCCGATAACTTCGACGGCTCTCAGCAGGAGCCAGTTGTTCTACCGGCGAGAATTCCGCAGCTGCTGATCAACGGCTCTTCGGGCATTGCGGTGGGGATGGCCACAAACATTCCGCCTCACAACCTCGGAGAAGTGATCGACGGCACCATTGCCCTGATCGAAAATCCTGAGATCACCAGCCTAGAGCTGATGCAATATATTCCTGGCCCAGACTTTCCGACTGGCGCTCAAATCATTGGCAACAAGGGCATTCAAGAAGCCTACACAACAGGCAGAGGCTCGGTGACGATGCGCGGTGTGGCCAGCATCGAAACGCAGGAAAACAGGGGTCGCCCAGACAGAGAAACGATCATCATTACTGAGCTGCCCTATCAGACCAATAAGGCCGGCATGATCGAAAAGATTGCCGATATGGTCAATGAGCACCGCCTTGAGGGGATATCAGATCTGCGCGATGAGAGTGATCGCGACGGGATGCGCATCGTCATTGAGCTCAAGCGCGACGCCTATCCCCGCGTTGTACTCAACAATCTCTACAAGCAGACGCCTCTGCAAAGTAACTTTGGCGTCAACATGCTGGCGCTGGTTAATGGCGAACCTCAGCTACTCACCCTCAAAGAATTTCTGCAAGTCTTCTTAGACTTTCGCATTGAAACGATTACGCGGCGCACGCGCTATCAGCTGCGCAAAGCCCAAGAGCGCGATCATCTTTTGCAGGGCTATCTGATTGCTTTGGACAACCTGGACGCGGTGATCGCCCTGATTCGCGGCTCAGCCGATGCCGCCGGGGCCAAAACCGAGCTGGTCGAATCGTATGGACTCTCGGAAACGCAGGCTGACGCTATTTTGCAGATGCAGCTCCGCCGCCTAACCGCGCTAGAAGCTGAGAAAATTCAGCAGGAGCATGAAGATCTCAGACTCAAGATTGCTGATCTTGAAGATATTTTGGCGAACCGCGATCGCATCCTCGCCATTATCAAAGAAGAAATCACCCAGATTCGCGCAGCCCATGCCAATGAGCGTCGCACCGTCATTGAGCCGGGCGAACTAGACCTATCTGATATCTCTTTGATTGCCAACGAGCAGGTCGCGATCTTAGTCACTGAGCAGGGCTACATCAAGCGCATGCTGGTCGATACCTTCGAGGCTCAAAACCGTGCGACTAGGGGCAAGTCGGGCACCCGCATGAAAGACGACGACGGCATTGAGCACTTCATTACCTGCTGTACGCACGATCATGTGCTGTTCTTTACCGATAAAGGCGTCGCCTATTCCTTGCGCGCCTACCAAATTCCTGAAAGCTCACGCACCGCTAAAGGCTATCCGCTGGTGCAAATGCTGCCTATTCCCAAAGAGGAAAAGGTGACGTCGGTAGTGGGGATTTGCGAGTTCAGCGAGGACGAGTATTTAGTCATGCTGACCCAAGGCGGCTTCGTCAAGAAAACGGCGCTCTCAGCCTTCAGCCGCATTCGTACCAATGGCCTGATTGCCATTTCACTCGAAGACGGTGACGAGCTGCGGTGGGTGCGCCTAGCGCGCGCTGAAGACAGCATTTTGATCGGATCTCAGCGCGGTATGACCATTCACTTCAAGACAGATCACACTCAGCTGCGGCCGCTGGGCCGTCCGACCAAAGGGGTGCGGGCAATGTCTCTGCGCGAGGGCGATCGCCTGATCAGTATGGATATACTATCCTCTCAAATCATCGCCGCCTTAGAAGAAGCCGCTACTGAAGACGATGATGAGATAGTCAGTGGCGAGCAGGGTCCGTGGGTGTTAGTTGTTTCTGCCGGTGGGCTCGGTAAGCGAGTACCCGTCACCAACTTCCGATTGCAAAATCGAGCCGGTCTAGGCTTAGTCGCGATGAAATTCCGCAAAGCAGGTGATGAGCTAGTCGCGCTGCGGATCGCCAGTCCTGACGATGAGCTGATGATTGTGAGCAATCGCGGCATCATTATGCGACAGGCCATCGACGCGATTTCGGTGCAGTCACGAATGGCGACAGGAGTGCAGCTTCAGCGGCTAGATGATGACGATGCGATCGCAGCTGTTGCCCTAGTCCCTCATTTGGAAGAGGAGGAAGACGAGCTGCCCTCTGAAGAAATCGCTGAGGCCGTTGCCGAAACGGTTGCAGAAGCGCAGGTGGTCAACACATTGGATGGGACTGATGAGGGGGCGGTTGCGGTTATAGAGGATGCCGTCGGAGCAGATACGGCTAAGAGCGCGCCTGAGATTGTCACCGATGCAGTCGATGCAGCCGTATCTGAAACGGAAGCCATGATCACCGCCACAGAGAACAGTGAGGATGACAGTGAGGAATAAACGCCCTTTCTACGAAGGCACTCTCTGAATACGCCCGAAATACGCTCGAAATACGCATAGAGCTGTGAGGAAAATGCCTTGGCATAAGTACTCGCAGCCTTTTTTGTCAGCCAGAAGGGTGTCAACCGCCCGCACATCTGCCGATAGGATAGATATGCATCAATATTTTTGTAAAAAAAATCGTTAATCTGCATAGTTTTTCTGTGCACTTAACATTAAAGCTGTACCCTTAATCCTAAATATCAGTGAATTCTACTGATTTTTGATGCTAGCTGTTCTTACAAACTTCACATTCTGCAAAATATGACTCATCTAATACCTCCTCTCGAAATGGGTATTAGCTTCTTTAGGCGCGGTTCGCTACCGACCCTTGCCCAAGCTAGTACCGACCGCTCTTTTAGCCTAAATACTGTTACGGAGAGCTTCGGCGTTGGCTTTGGCGAATTTCTGCCAAACCTACTAGGTGCGATCGCCATTTTGGTGATTGGCGTCTTGATTGCTTACGTCGTGGCCTTTGCAGTCAAAAGCCTCCTCAAAAAAACCAACATCGACGACCGCATCGCGGCCTCCGTCACCAAGCGGCCAGCGAGCGATGTTCCGGTTGAAAAATGGATCAGCGACTTTGTCTTCTGGATAATCGTCCTGTTTGTTGTCATTGCCGCGTTAGAGGCATTGCAGCTGACAGCCGTTTCGGAACCTTTGAACGGCCTGCTGGCGACCATCTTAGAATATCTGCCTCGCATCGTGATGGCGGGCGTTTTGTTAGCGCTGGCCTGGGGGATTGCGACGGTGGTAAAGGCCATTGTCACCCGTGGTCTTGAGAGCTTTAACCTAGACGATCGGTTAGCTGAAAACACAGGCGTCGATCCCAGACAGAACGCCGTACAAATTCACGAGACCTTGGGCAATGCTCTCTACTGGTTCGTGTTTCTGCTGTTTTTGCCGCTGGTTCTAAATGCGCTGCAGCTCAATGGATTGCTCGAACCGGTACAGAGCCTAATCGATCAGTTCCTGGCCGCAATTCCCAAGATTCTCTTAGCCGCCTTGATTGCCATTGGCGGTTGGTTGCTCGCTAAGATCGTTCGCGGAATCGTCACCAATCTACTGGCAGCCTCCGGAGTTGACAATATTGGGCGCAGGTTAGGGCTTTCTAGCTCCAGCGCAACGGGCAGCGGTGTCTCTATCTCAGGGTTAGCTGGCACTATTGTCTATGTGGCAATTCTGATTCCAGTTGCGATCGCCGCCCTCGAAGAGCTTGACATCCAGGCTGTTTCTGTGCCTGCGATCAGCATGCTCAATCAGATCTTGGACTTCCTGCCGCTACTGCTAGCGGCGGGTGTAGTGCTCACGGTGTTCTACTTCATCGGCAAATTTGTCAGTGAGCTTGTGACCAACCTACTGGCTAGCGCCGGATTCGATAGCGTCCTCGACATCTTGGGACTGCCCGACGTTGCCCCGTCCACGACGACTACTCGCACAACGCCGACGCCGACTGCCTATCAGCCTTCAGATATTGGCAGCACGGCTGTCCAGCCAGGCTCAACGGTGATTCAGCCGTCTAGTAGTCAGCCGTCTGGGCTATCTGATCCAGCGACCTCGGCTAGCAGCGGCAAATCACCATCCGAAGTTGTCGGCCTAGTCGTCCTGGTTGGCATTGTTCTCTTTGGCTTGGTCACCGCGACCGAAATTCTTCAGCTAGAGCAGCTGACGCTGATTGTCAGCGCGGTTATGGCGATCGCCGCTCAGGTGCTCGTCGGTGTGGTCATTTTAGCCATTGGTATATACGTGGCTAATTTAGCGTTCCGTCTGATCAAAAGCAGCAATAGCGCCGCTTCCAATACGCTGGCTCAGGCCGCTCGCGTAGCTATCTTGGCCTTTGTGGGCGCGTTAGCGCTGGGGCAAATGGGGGTAGCGACTAATATTGTGAACCTAGCCTTTGGCTTGCTGCTGGGCGCAGTGGCTGTCGCGATCGCGATCGCCTTTGGCTTGGGGGGGCGTGACGTCGCCGCCGAAGAGCTCAGAAGCTGGATCAACCACGTCAAGCGTTAGAGACTCTAGTGCCTTGACTAGCGCTTTAACAGGTCATCACCTCTAAGCGCATGCTCAACTAAACGCGTTCAGTCAAAGCCCGTCGCTGAGGAGCTTCTCTTCTAGCGACGGGCTTTGCTCTAGGCAAACCTCCTAATTAGTCAAACGTCTATCTATCAGAACAGGTATTTTTGTAAAGGCTCCGATACAATAAGCACTGAAGAAAACCTGTAAGTTTGATAGTCAAAATAAGCGACAAACAGCAATGAAAAGCGATGATCTCGCAAAATATATCGAAGCCACCGACGGCATCAGCAAGCCGTGGCTACTGATACAGCTAAGGCTCGCCAAGCTTAAGGAACGTCGCTCACAGTTAAGTAC
>JBAUIB010000033.1:0-19273 GCA_049680585.1 Phormidesmis sp. | reverse complement strand
AGACGATGCGCGGCATTACCGTGGTGGATTTTTCCCAAGAGGACAGTGAAGATGGCCTCAAGCAAATCGTCAGCGCAGATGAGGCCACTTGGGATTTTGCCCGTAACCTGTGGGAGTTTACCAACGGGACGATTTACGCCGTCTCGCCCACCGGATCGTTCCGGCAAATCATCCGATTTGATAAGCAGGATTTGCAGCTGCCACGCACGCCGCTAGATCTCGCTAGTCGCGTCAAAAAAGACGAAGAGATGAATATTGCCGAAGCGAAAGCGTATCTAGAGATATTGCGTCAGACGGGCGATGAAAAAGCCGTACGCAAGCTAGAAGTGAGTATTCAGAACAAATACTCGGTGCCATTTGCCTGCGTAGTTTTTGGGCTGGTGGGCTCAGCCGTGGGCATTCGGCCGCAGCGGACCGGTAAAGCCACCAGCTTCGGCATTAGCATTGTGATTATCTTTGGCTATTATCTGCTGAGCTTTATCACTGCTGCGATGGGCGAGGCGGGGGTGATCAGCCCCTTTGTCGCTGGTTGGCTGCCCCTGAGCCTAGGGCTGAGCGCAGGGCTCGTGCTATTGGCAAAAATCTCTCGCTAGGACTTTTGACGCACTTTAAATCCGACGCACTTTAAATCCGACGCACTTTAAATCCGACGCATTTTGACACTAAGAGCGCGGCTGAATTCTCCACGGCCGATATCCGGCTCGAATGCATTGGCTGAGCGCTTCGTCTACGCCCACCTCAGTCGCCTCAGCAATATCGATCACACAGGTGCCATAGCGCTCTGGTAGTAGGCTTTGGCCGCAGTTTTCTAGCACCTCGGTAGAGGGGCTGTCGAGCAGTATTTGGTGAATGTCGATGGTACAGTTGGCGACTGCTATCGGGCGGCGCGATCGCTGACAAACCAGCAGCGCACTGTTCGCGCTCAGCCCCGTTAAGTCACTGACATCCACGACACAAGCGCCGACTTTTTCAGGGTAGCGAGCACCCGCGCAGGCGGCGATCGCCTCTGCTTCGGGAACGCCTGCTGCGGCCATGTCACTGGCACAGCTGAAATAGTCTGGACTAGCAGCAACAGCTGCGGTTGCGCCGACGCTGCCAAGTCCGCTCAGAGCACCGCCCAACGAAACGCTGCTGAAGGCAGCGGCAGCCGCTAAGTGACGGCTGTGTCCCTGCCAGTAGGCATTCAGGCTAGAAAATGGCAAACCAAACGCTGTGAATAATTTTATCGGAGATCTCATAGAAGCCTCAATGCGTATGCGCTCAAAACCAATGTGCTCAAAACCAATGTGCTCAAAACCAACTTGCTCAAAACTAATCTACAGTGAAAGAGCAAAGATAATGACACTTGCACCGAGCATTCCTAAAGGTCAGGACACTTTCACGTGCCCATCGCCTTTTGCAGGCTAGTTTCTACACCGTAAAGCCTTCTGTACTGTAAAGCTTTCGCCGGAACATGAAGCGTATACTGAGCGATATTGTCCCTGCTATACCCTGCCGATTAAGAGAGGATTTGATATGCATCTGAGTGAAATCACACACCCCAACCAGTTGCATGGCCTGTCGGTCACCCAGCTAGAAAAGATCGCCCAGCAGATTCGAGACAAGCACCTGCAAACGATTGCCGCTAGCGGCGGTCATTTAGGGCCAGGTTTAGGCGTTGTGGAGCTGACGCTAGGGCTTTATCAAACCCTTGATCTTGACCGGGATAAAGTGGTTTGGGACGTGGGCCATCAAGCCTATCCTCACAAGCTGATCACAGGCCGCTACAAAGATTTTCACACGCTGCGTCAGCAGCATGGGGTGGCTGGCTATCTGAAGCGCTCCGAAAGTCGCTTTGATCACTTTGGTGCGGGTCATGCCTCGACGAGTATTTCTGCCGCCTTGGGAATGGCGATCGCCCGCGATCTCAAAGGTGAAGACTACAAAGTTGCGGCGATCATCGGCGACGGCGCGCTCACAGGTGGCATGGCCCTAGAAGCGATTAATCATGCGGGCCATCTGCCCAAAACCAATTTGGTAGTGGCGCTCAATGACAACGAAATGTCGATTTCTCCCAATGTCGGTGCGATTCCGCGCTACCTCAATAAAATGCGGCTGAGCCCGCCGATGCAGTTTTTGACCGATAACCTCGAAGAGCAGTTCAAGCAGTTGCCTTTTAGCGAGTCGCTGACCCCTGAACTCAGCCGCTTTAAAGAGGGCGTTAAGCGCTTGGCCGTTCCTAAAGTCGGTGCTGTTTTTGAAGAACTCGGCTTTACCTATATGGGGCCGATAGATGGCCACAATTTGCCAGAGCTGATCGGTGCTTTCAAAGAAGCACACAAACACGGTGGCCCTGTGCTGGTGCATGTGGTGACGACTAAGGGTAAGGGCTATGCGATCGCCGAAAAAGACAAAGTTGGCTACCATGCCCAATCGCCCTTTGATCTTGAAACTGGCCAAAAGATCCCGGCAAACAAGCCCAAGCCCCCTGGCTATTCCAAGGTTTTCGCAGAGACGCTCGTCACCCTGGCAGAACAAGATCCGACGATTGTTGGGATTACTGCGGCAATGGCCACCGGCACCCGCCTCGACTTGCTTCAGGCTAAGCTGCCCAAGCAATATATCGACGTCGGCATTGCCGAGCAGCATGCGGTGACCCTCGCAGCGGGGCTTTCCTGTGAAGGGATGAAGCCAGTGGCGGTCATTTACTCTACGTTTCTTCAGCGGGCCTACGACCAGATCGTTCACGACATATGCATTCAAAAGCTGCCTGTGTTCCTCGCGTTAGATCGCGCTGGCATTGTAGGCGTTGATGGGCCAACCCATCAGGGCATGTACGACATCGCCTATCTGCGCTGCATTCCTAACATGGTGCTAATGGCCCCTAAAGATGAGGCGGAGCTTCAGCGAATGGTGGTGACCGGGATTGAGCACGATGGGCCGATTGCGGTGCGCTACCCGCGTGGCAGTGGTTACGGTGTGCCGCTGATGGAGTCTGGCTGGGAGAGTCTGCCAATCGGCAAAGCTGAGATCCTGCGTCAGGGCGATGATGTCTTGCTGGTGGGCTATGGCGCGATGGTATACCCGGCCATGCAAACCGCTGAAATTTTGAGTGAGCATGGCGTAGAGGCAACGGTGGTCAATGCTCGCTTTGCCAAACCGCTAGACACCGAGCTGATGCTGCCCTTGATCGAAAAAATAGGCCGGGTAGTGACGCTGGAAGATGGCTGCTTGACGGGTGGATTTGGCTCTGCGCTGGCTGAGGAACTATTTGATCGCAAGCTGACGCCTGATCTGCTGCGGTTGGGTGTGCCCGATGAGTTAGTTGACCATGCCTCGCCGGATCAGTCAAAAGCGAAGCTGGGGTTGATGCCTGCGCAGATGGCCGAGCGTATTCTAAAGGCGTTTGAGCTGGGCAAGTCTCAGCGGGAGCTGGCAGAAAAGGTCTAGCTTCTTCGGGCCCTTCTTTGGGCTTTTCTCTGGGTAGGCCCTTCTTTGGGCTCTTCTGTGTCGATGTGAGCTGAGCCTTCGTAATGGAGGCTTTTTAAGGGGGCAGTCAATGGGTCTGTCCAGAGAATGCTTTGCTTTGCGGATGCCGGCATTTCGTAACCGCGCAGTGTTTTGATAAAGTCTGATAGAGCGTAAAGGTGTATGGATAGAGGCAGTATATTGACGAAGGTAACGCCCCGCTTATGAACATTGATTCCAAGCGGCCTCGCATTCCCTTGTATTTCGCCATTGGCTTCGCTCTGAGTGTCTTGGCGGCTGGGCTGAAGGCGATCGCTGCCTGGTTGGCTGAAACCTTCCTCTACTCCGTACCCTGGATCGGTGGTTTTTTGCGCAGCATTGAGCTAGCTGAAATCTCTAACCTAGTCGTCTTTGCGATGTTAGGGGCCGGGATTGGGGCGGCGACCTGCCTGCTCCCCCGGCGATGGAACCATCGGGCCAAAATAGCGCTACTGGTGATCGTGAGTCCCTTTGTCTTTAGCGCCAGCTACATGATGTATCAAAATTTATGGATACAGCGAGTCGCGAAGCGCGCACAGGTTTCCTATGAGGAGGCGCGTGATATTACCAATGCTTTTTTGGAACGAGAATCAGGCAGCAGCGGCTTTTTTGGGTTTTATCCGTTCACTACGCAGCTATCTGAGCTCCCGACCCAACGCCGAGCCCTAGAGTCAGAGAGCTCCGTCAATCCCAATCAGCTGCTGCTGAAAGAGCTTGCTAGCTACAATGATCCTAGAGCAGATGCGGTGGCGTTTGTCTTTGAGCAGGTGGGATGGTTGGTGCGATTACTATATATGGCGATCGCCACCCTCACGGCCCTCATTTATTACTTTAGAGGCCATGACTGGGCTGAAAGCCAGCGCCAAGCCAGCAGCTTGCAGCCCCAAACAAAGCGATAAGACATGCGATAAGAGCCCCTAAGCCCCTCATAAATCCTCCCCTCACGAGACAGATTTCCCTCACTCATTGATCTACCCCATCCCTGATCGTCCCAACCTTTCAGCCATCGTTTTAGCGGGTGGTCTGAGTCGTCGAATGGGACAAGATAAAGCGCTGCTGCTGACGCCTCGCGCGCAGCCTCTGCTCACTCAGACCATTCAAATTGCCCAGCATCTCTCATCGGATATTCGGGTCGTCACGCCTTGGCCTGAACGCTACCAGGCGGTGGTGCCCGATGGCACTCAGCTGATCAAAGAGATGCCTTCAGAGACCTCACAAGGCCCTCTGACTCAAGGTCCTCTAAGTGGATTCGCCCAGGGCTGGGCTCAGGGGCGCACTGAGTGGTGCTTGCTGCTAGCCTGCGATCTGCCCTGCTTAAAAAGTGAGTGTTTAGTTGAGTGGTGGGAATGGCTACAGTGCCAGCTAGCGGTGAGCGATCGCCCCCCCATCGCCTCGTTAGTCCCACGAGTGAAAGACTCCGGCTCATCGAGCTTATCGACAGCAGCGAAGCGATGGGAACCGCTGTGCGGGTTTTATCATCGCGACTGTTTGCCAGGGCTCCATCGGTACTTAGCGGGCGGGGGCCGTTCCTTCCAGCTGTGGCTGGCGGGCGATATAGCTGAAACAGGCTCAGCGTTTTGTTTAGAAGACACCCCTCAGCGCCAAATTATGCCTTACCTCAATGTGCCTGACGGGATGCTATTTAACTGCAACACGCCTGAAGAGTGGGCAGCGATCGCCGGTACAGACAGCCTTTAGAGATCGCCATCGAGCAGCGCCTGAGGCAGACTGAAAACTATGTTGCAAACTATGAGCTTTCGTATCGTAACAGCTCACATTTTAAGGTCAATGGGGCTGCCGTAGAGACCCCTGGCGACTGTAAAAGCCTTTGCCTATGGCACTCTTGTCAAATATTAAGGTGTGTAATGATTTACTCAGACTTCTACGGACAGGGGACATAGCTCCTCTATGATTGGAAAATATTATTTGCAGCTGTTTACACAAGTGTTGGAGATTCAAGCGTGGTTCTTCCGTTGTTGAATTACCCCCCAAAAAGCCAGAATGCGCGGGTTGAGGGTTACACAGTCCAGGGCGACGACCAGCCCAAGATCTATAGTGCTGAGGCTCTCCTTGAGAGCAGCGAGATGGGTGAGCTAATTGACGCAGCTTACCGCCAGATTTTCTTTCATTGTTTCAAGTCAGATCGTGAGCCTTGCCTAGAGTCTCAGCTGCGCAACAACCAAATCACCGTTCGTGACTTCATTCGCGGCCTGCTGCTATCTGACACGTTTTTGAGCAACTACTACGCAAAGAACAGCAACTATCGCTTTGTTGAGCAGGTAATTCAGCGGGTATTAGGCCGCGATCCTTATAACGAGCGTGAGAAAATCGCCTGGTCTATCAAGATTGCCACTAAGGGCGTTGAAGGCTTTGTGGATGAGCTTTTGGACAGTGACGAGTATATTGAAAACTTTGGCTACGATATCGTCCCTTACTACCGTCGTCGGATCTTGCCAGGGCGTGAAGTTGGCGAGCGCCCTTTCGATATCAAGTCTCCTCGCTACAACGATTACTACCGCAGCATTTTGGGCTTCCCCCAAATCATCTGGCAGGACGAGGTTCGCGGCTTCAAGCCTCAAGAGCAAAAGCCAACAGCTGGCAACCCTGCGCTCTACCTCGATATGGCCCGCAGCGTAAATGCTCGCCCGGCCACCACGCCTCGGGTAAATACCTCGACCATCAGCATTGGTGCTTCGGTGCCCTATCGCAAGCTAAACGTTCCTTCCATTGGGCCTAACAGCTAACGATTATTTGTTCTTTCCTCAAAAGGTTATTGGCCGAGGTAGTTTTCTACCTCGGCTTTTTTTGTGGCAGCTTTGATGAGATCCGCTAGCGGGCAAGTCGCCGCAGTCTGTTCAGCAGCGTTTCCATACGCTCAGGCAGGGGTGCTTCCCCGACAATTTTGGCCTGCGTAGTGGGGTGATCAAGCGTTAGCCGAAAAGCATGTAGGGCTTGGCCAGGGAGATTGATGCCGGGCGATCGCCCTGAGCCATAGTCGGGATCGCCCACAATGGGGTGACCGATGAACGCGCTGTGCACTCTGATCTGGTGGGTGCGTCCGGTTTCTAGCTGAAACTGGATCAGCGTATAGTTGCCGAGCCGCTCCACTGTTTGCCAGTGGGTAACAGCGAGCCGTCCGCCCTGCTCGACGGGCAGAACGGTCATTTTTTTGCGGTGTTTGGGATGGCGCCCAATTGGCTGATGAATCGTACCTTGCGCCTCCTGAGGTGCACCATTGACAATGGCCAAATACTCCCGACGGGCCGTTTTCGCCTGAATCTGCTGCTGCAAAGCGTGAAGGGCGAGCTCTGTTTTGGCCACGACCATCACCCCGGTCGTATTTTTGTCGAGCCTATGGACAATGCCGGGACGCTGAATGCCGCCTACGCCCGTTAGCTGCTCACCACAGTGGAATAACAGCGCATGTACCAGCGTACCGCTACTGTGGCCTGGGGCCGGATGCACAACCATGCCTGCTGGCTTATTAATCAGCAGCAGCTGATCATCTTCGTACAGAATATTGAGGGGAATGTTTTCGGGAATTAGGCTGTACGGCGCAACTTCTGGGATATGGAGATGGATCTGATCGCCGGCTGTGACTAACGCTTTTTTGCGATCGCAGATCTGTCCGTTAACCTGTACCGCGCCCTGCTCTATCAGCTTCTGGACGCGGCTGCGAGAAAGGCTGTCAATATTGTCCGCTAGCCAGCGATCCAAGCGCGTGGGCGTCGGGGTTTCAACGTTCAGAGAAGGTCGCACGCGATGGGTTGACTAAAGGTTAGCTGATTGAAGGGTTAGCTGACTGACGGATTAGCTGACTGAAGGGCCTTGCGTCGCGGCCCAGTGCTCGCCGTGAATCGGGGAAGCTGACGCTAGCTGCGATCGCAGATCAACCACGTTGCCAATTACAGCGATCGCAGGCGCTTGAAAATCGCTGGTCGCCACCTTTTCTACAATAGTCTCTAATGTGCCGATGAGCTCTTCCTGCTCGGGCCGGGTTCCCCAACGAATCAAAGCCACTGGCGTATCACCTGAGAGTCCGGCGCTGATTAGTGAGTGCGTAATATTCAGCAGATTGTGTATGCCCATATACACCACAATCGTTTCTGAAGCTTGGGCGATCGCCGACCAATTTACCTGAGGTCGATACTTACCCGCCGATTCGTGCCCGGTGACAAAAGTAACCGAAGAGCTATAGCCCCGGTGAGTCACCGGAATACCCGCATAGGCTGGCGCGGCAATTCCCGCAGTAATGCCAGGAACAACCTCTACCGGCACCCCTGCTGCCATCAGCTCACGCATCTCTTCTCCACCCCGCCCAAAGACAAACGGATCGCCCCCCTTTAGGCGCACTACAACTGCGTGTTCGTAGGCTTTCGTGAGCAGCAGCTGCGTAATGTCTGCCTGCGACATAGAGTGACGCCCCCGCCGCTTCCCGGCGTGGATGCGCTCAGCGCGCGGATTGATCAGGTGCAAAATAGGCTGGCTAACCAAAGCATCAAAAACAACCACGTCGGCGCACTCTACCAGTGTCTTTGCCTTGACAGTGAGCAGTCCCGGATCGCCCGGCCCCGCACCGACTAAGTACACCTTCCCGACCGCGTGAGACGGCGTGCTACTGGCAGAGGAACTAGGAGGCATAGAAGGCAGCATAGGCGTTTGCAGCAAGAAAAGTCATCTGACAAAACTATAGCCAACTCATAAGCTAAGCGTTTGAGATACCCCATTCAAGCAAACGCCCAAACTATATTTTGCCACCTACGATACGGCACCACCGATACGATACGGCGAACTGATATAGCGTTGGCCACTTAGCTCACTACATTAGCGATCTCTAAAACCGTTGGTTTCTGCGGGCTAAGTGGCGCGCAAGCGTACGAATGCATCCGTACGCTTGCGATATGTAAGGACTCCCTAAGTCCATTGGCCTCACGAGCGGAAGAATTAAAGCTACGATTCCTGCGGATCTGTGGCAGATATCAACGCATCCTCTGATAGGGTTTAGGGTATTCGAGCTGAGGGTATTTGCGAGAGCGAAAAATATCTGAGGCCCTATCGTTGCCCTCGATTGGAGTTGCAAACCCTTGCCCGCTAACATTCCGCTGTATTTTGTCGATAAAGCCCAGCTCAAGCAAGACTACGCGAAGCAGGCTGTCTGGCTAGAGATGTCAGGTTTTACAGGACAACCGGGAGACTATTGTCTGTTGCCGTCTGCTGACGGCGAGCTAGACCGGGTGCTTGTCGGTAAACCCCAGCCTTTTGATACCTGGACACTCGGACATCTGGCCCAAGTCCTTCCGGCTCAAAAATACGAGCTAGCCGATGATCTTTCTGCTGAAGTAGCAACCAAGCTTTGCTTAGGATGGGCGCTAGGTCAATATCGCTTTACCCGCTACAAGCGTAACGATGCCGACGCATTGCCTGAGCTGGCGTTTCCTGACAGTGTCGATCATGCCTATCTTACAGCGGCTGCCGAATCCACCTATCTGGTGCGCGATCTAATCAACACGCCAGCTTTGGATATGGGACCTCAGCACTTATCGGATGCCGCTGCGCAGCTAGCGAGCGATTTGGGCGCGCAGTGTCAGATCACTGTCGGGGAAGACTTGCTGGCGGCTAACTATCCGATGGTGTACGCCGTGGGTCAGGCCAACAGCCATTCGAGCACTCAAGCCCCGAGGCTCATTGATATCCGTTGGGGGGAGGCTTCAGCGCCTAAGGTAACCTTGGTGGGTAAGGGCGTTTGCTTCGATACGGGCGGGCTGAATATGAAGTCTGCGGCTGGTATGAAGCTGATGAAAAAAGATATGGGCGGCTCGGCTCAGGTGCTGGGCTTGGCCAAGATGATCATGCAGATGAATCTACCAGTGCGGCTGCGAGTGCTGATTCCGGCGGTGGAAAATAGCATTTCAGGCAATTCTACACGTCCGTCTGATGTGCTGACTTCTCGGCAGGGTACGACGGTGGAAATTGGTAATACCGATGCTGAGGGTCGCCTGGTATTAGCGGATGCGCTCAGCGAGGCGAGTAGTGAGTCGCCAGATTTGTTAATTGACTGTGCAACGCTGACGGGCGCAGCGCGGGTGGCAGTTGGGGCGGAGATTGCAGCGCTCTTTTGTAACGATGAGGCGATCGCCCAAGCAATTGTGGAAGCCGGCAATGAACAAGACGATCCCCTCTGGCAGCTACCGCTGCACGATCCCTATAGCGCCATGCTAGAGAGCAAGGTTGCAGATCTCAACAATATTTCATCGACCCCATATGGAGGTGCGATTACCGCGGCTTTGTTCTTGCGTGAGTTTGTCGGTAGCCAAAAGCCTTGGGTTCATATCGACTTTATGGCCTACAACACTCGCAGCCGCCCCGGTCGCCCGGAAGGGGGGGATGCGATGGGCATGCGAGCACTTTTTGCTGTGATCCAATCACGGTTTGCGAGCGATATTGTCTGAGGCGCGTTTTTAGAGCTTTTGTTTCTGGGGAACTTAAATCTAGAAATTAAGCTTAGAAAGCAGCTTTCGCCCCTTGATTGCCTCTACAATATCAGCAAAATTTTGATAAAAATTATTTGATGTTTTGAACAAGGCGTTCTGCTTTTGGGCATCGTCTTTTAGTAGACGCCCGCCGCTGGGCACCAAAAAACTTATTGCTTCCGGGTTCTCGCGCTCATGACCTCTACCCCTCCGACTTCTTCACCTGTAGCCACGATTCGGGCGCGTGTGCGGGAGACTCTATCTGGGCTTTTGCTGCCGCTGGTGTGGATGGCAATTTTGACAGCGGCGGGCGCGGTCAGCTTGCGGGCAGTGTCGATTATGACTCGCAATCCGCCGCTGCCGGACTGCACTCAGGCGGCGGCGCTGACGACAGATAGTGCGCGGCTGCTTTGTGCAAGGGCGAGCGTGCGTTCAGGTTCGGCTCAGGCACTGATTGAGGCGATTGAGCTCGTAGAGCCTTGGGGATCTAGCCATCCGCTGTACAAGGAGGCCGATCCGTTGATGAATAGCTGGTCGAAAGCGCTGTTAGATGAGCTAGAGAAGATGGTGCAAGGCGGCGACATCCATCAGGCGCTGGCATTGGCTAATCGAATTCCAAAGCGGGTGGCCGTTTATCCGCAGGTGGAAGCGGCGATCGCAACCTGGAATAGAGAGTGGGACATGGGCAGGGCCTCAGAGTCCAAAGTTTTGCAGGCAATTGAGAACAACAACTGGTTGAGGGCTCGTCAGCATTTGCAATCGCTAAAGATACTCAATAGCAATTACTGGGTGCTGACCCGTCACGATCAGCTCGAAGAACGCATCGAGCGCGAAGAAACCGCTCACCGTCAGCTCAATGAAGCGCGAGCTTTGGCCAAAACAGGCGATCTCGCCAAACTGGGTGAAGCCTTTGCGATCGCCCGTGACATCAATCTAGAAACCAACGCTTGGCAAGACGCACAGCCTGATTTAGACCGCTGGGCTCAGCAAGTGATGCAGTACAGCTTCCAAAAGTGGGAAGCTGAAGATATTGAAGGGGCGATCGCCATCGTGCAGCTCGTACCGCCCGATCTGGCCCTCACCGCCGAAGCCAAAGACCTACTGAGCTTTGGCCATGCCCAGCGCTTAGCGGTGAATGAATACGATCAATGGACGCCTTCTTACGCTCAGGTGTACAACCTGCTGGAGGCCATTCAAGCCGTACAGCGCATTTCGCCGGACAGCCCGTTTTATAGGCAGGCGCAGGAGAGCCTCAAAACGTGGCGCAAAAAACTCAACGACATGGTGCAGTTGCAGTATGCCAGCAGCTTAGCTGAGATCGGTCAGCAATCGACCTACCGCTGGGCGATCGCTGAAGCTGAGCAAATTACCCAAGAGCGCCCCCAGCGCGTCCAGGCACAAACGCTGGTCTCTCACTGGCAAAAGGAGATTGAGCGCATCGAAGATCGACCCATTTTGACGCAGGCTGTGCGGTTAGCGAGCGCGGGGGGTAAGGCAAACTTGCAGGCGGCGATCGCCCAAGCCAGCAAAGTTGAGCAGGGCCGGGCATTGCGCATTGAGGGCCAAACCTATATTGCCGAATGGGCGGATCGGATTGAAATTATTGAAGATCAGCCGATAATGACAGCCGCTCAGCAGCTAGCAGAGAATGGAAAATTAACAGGGGCGATCGCCGAAGCCAAAAAAGTTAAAGCAGGCCGTCCCCTTTACGACGACGCCCAATCTGCCATCAAAGGCTGGGTTGCAGAAATTCAAATCGGCGAAGATCGGCCCCTGCTTATTCGGGCTGAAGACCTCGCGGCCCGTGGCAGCTTAACCGCCGCGATTGAAACCGCTGCTCAAATCGCACCAGGGCGAGCGCTCTACCCTGAAGCCCGCACCAGCATTGCTATCTGGTCGAGCGAGCGAGCCTACATTTGGTCACTAGAAGCGCCGGTTGATCCCTTTGCAGACCCCTATATAGAAGACAGCTACGACGATGGCTACAGCAACGAGTCATTCCCCGCAGGGATAGAATAATCACAAACTGCCCTAGATCTGTGGCAGGCCAGAAATGAGCGACTTGAAAAGCCCACGCTTACGCGAACGCCCTCTTCAACTGATGCTGGTCGATGAAGACCCAGTTTTTCGTCTGGGCCTTAAGGTATGGCTAGAGCAGCAGGGCGACTTCGCCGTAGCGGCTGAAGCCGGAACTGCCGCCGAAGCATTAGAAGCCTTGCGATCGCGCTTTCAAGCCTATCAGCAGGCATTAGACGATCCGGCGCTGCGCAAAAAAGACAAGCCACCGCAAGCCCCTATCGATCAGGTCATTTTAGATCTGGGATTAGGTGCCAAAAATCCCGATGCCATGCCCGGTCTTCAGCTCTGCCAACAGATCAAAACAGAATTTCCTTCGCTGCCGGTCCTGGTGCTTAGTACCCAGGCTGAACCTGTCTTACAGGCCGCCGCTGAACGGATGGGAGCCAACGGCTACGGGACTCGCAGCATGCCTGTTCGCCGCTTGGCTCAGCTCATTCGACAGGTTTCAGCAGGCAGCGCAGCACCCAATCGCTCAGACGCAAGCCGTTCAGACACAAGCCGTTCAGAAATAGGCAACTCTCAGATCGACGACGCCCGGTCCAACCGCTCTCAGACCGACAGCTTACAGCCCAACGATTCTCAGTCCGACAGGGCCAATCTGGGCACTCCCCAACCCGTTCGGCCTCCTGCTGCCGCTTCACCCACATCGCTCAGCAAGATTCCAGGACCGCTGACGGCTATGCGCATCAGTATGCGGCTCTCAGCTCTACAGCAAATTGATCAAAATCTCTCTGAGCTAGCGTTGGCCCGTCGTCGCACGCGCTCATGGCTCAACCAGGCTATTCTCGATGGCAAAAAGCGAGAGCTGACAGCGGCCCGGTGGTTGGTGTCAGCAATTTGGCGCACGCCCGGCTTTAGAGATTCTCCTAGAGGGGCAAGACGACAACGGACAGGTGAGGCCGCAGGCGCTTCTCTCTCGGGTAGCACGGACTGGATTCGGGCTGCTCAGCAGGGCGGTTACGGGGGGCAAAATTATGGCGATATAACGGCGGCTCGCTACTTGGATCGTGATCTGTTGGTGCCGGGTGCGATCGCGGCCCTATCCAACAGTGAAGCGCAGCTACAGGCGCAACCTGGGTCGGTACAAAATGCCGTTTTTGAAGGGGTGTTTGCCAAGCTTCAGCGTCCGCTCAAGAACATTAGCGAGTCGCCACTCGAAATTGACATTCTGCGATCTGACAAAAAGCTGGAGCTGCTGTACTTGGTCCTGCGTCAGCTAGAAGAACTGCTGGCTGATTTACGTGCTTCCGAGATGCGGCCCGGTCAGCTGTCGATGCGCTCTGCGCAGGTTGTTCAAGATCTTTGGGATGCGGTGAATCGAGAGTTTTTTGGCAAGTATTACACGGTGCGAATCGGCAATGTAGAAGAGGAAGTGGTGACGTTGTTGCAGCGTGAAAAGCCGCTGGTTGAGGCGCAAATTCTCAATCGCATTCCGATGGTGAGTGAGCTGTTTGGCCATTGGCTGTTTCAAGAGCCGATGGTGATTGATGGCTCGTCGTATGTGGCGACAACACCGAGGGCGATCGCCCATAGTGAACGCCTACTCGAAAACCTGATGATCCAGGTCGCCAATGCGGTCGTGCAGCCGTTGCTCAATCGCTTGGCTGACAGCGAGCCGATCAAAAAGAGCCTGTATACTGGGCGGCTGATGTCGTCTAGAGAAATTGAGCGCTTTCGCAACGATCTCTCTTGGCGCTACCGTTGGGACCGGCTGGTGAATGAGCCTAAAGCTATTTTTGAAAGTCGCTACAATCTCTACACCCTCACGCCCAATGGCATCAATGCCACCTCTATTTATGCGCCGCGTCGCGCTGAGCTAGACCGGCTGAACGGTATTCCGCTAGTGGTGACACTGGCGATGGAAACAAGAGATGCGATTTCCCCGCGCCTGCGGACAGCCATTTCTCTGGTGGGCAGCACCGTCGTCTATGTGCTGACTGAAGTGCTGGGTCGGGGCATTGGCCTCGTTGGTCGTGGCATTTTTAAAGGGGTAGGCAGCGCTTGGCAGGATGTGCAGGGGAAGGGGCGCGCTAGAACGGGCGATCGCGCTCCTGAGCCCTATCAAAGCGACTATGTAGACAATCCTTACTCTCGGGATTTTAATGAGTGGGAGTAGAGGCTTAATGCAGCAGCATAGCTGATTAGTTGTAGGCTCTTACGTATGAGATAAGGTAGGTTTCGGGATAAGAAACCTTCAGATACCAATCCTGAGGTAAATCTCCTCTCGGGAGGAGTGGCCGAGCAGAGCGAGGACGAGGTGGTTCAGCCGCTAACGCTTACGGATCGAAACCCACCTCGCCCTATCGGGCACTCCTCCGAGGAGGAGAATTGTCCTGGCTGAGAGGATAAAATTGCTCGTCTCGAACTCAAGTTACTGACATATTTAAATAGAAATTCTTACAGCCTGATCGATGTCGCGTATTTTCATTTCCTATCGCCGTACTGATTCTGCTGCTGAAGCAGGGCGCATTTACGACTATCTTGAAAATAAGTTTGGCTACGAGTCGATCTTTAAAGATGTCGATACGATTGATGCGGGTGATGACTTTCGTGAGCGGCTAAATGAGGCGGTGGGTCAGTGCCAGATATTGCTGGCGGTGATTGGCAGGAGCTGGCTGCATACGAAAGATGAGGCGGGCAGACGCAGGCTAGATAATCCGGCGGACTGGGTGCGGCTAGAAATTGAGACGGCGCTTCAGCGGAAGATTCGGGTGATTCCGATACTGCTGGAGGGGGTGGCGATGCCGACGGTCAGCGATCTGCCAGAGGCGTTGCAGCCGTTGGCCTACCGCAACGCTGTGCGGGTACGCCACGATCCAGATTTTCGGACGGATATTGGTCGAGTTCTTAAGGTTATTCAGCGGCACTTCGATAAGCTGGCTGCGCCTGCCTCGGTGCCTAGCCGTCAGGTGGTTCGCCCGGTTGCCAGCTCATTTCAGTCTTTTACACAGGATTTGGGTGGTGGCGTCACGCTGGATATGGTCGCTATTCCGGGCGGGACTTTTGTGATGGGTTCACCGCCTTCTGAAGCTGAGCGACGCGATTCGGAAGGCCCGCAGCATAGTGTGAGTGTGCCGCCGTTTTGGCTGGGGAAATATCCGGTGACTCAAGCTCAGTGGCGAGCGGTTGCGGTATTGCCAAAAGTAGAACAAAATTTAAATCCTTCGCCTGCTGATTTCTCAGAGGATAATCGTCCGGTCGAACAGGTGAGTTGGTACGACGCTGTGGAGTTCTGTAAGCGCTTGTTAGTGAAAGCAGGAGAAGAGTATCGCTTGCCTAGTGAGGCCGAATGGGAATATGCCTGCCGCGCTGAAACCACAACGCCCTTTCACTTTGGTGAAACCATTACGGCTGACTTGGCTAATTACAATGCAAATTACACTTATATTGAGATCGACGATGGGTTCAAATTCACGTCGATCAGAAGTCACTAAAGTTATGTCAGTTCGGGTTAAGCAACTGCTTGAAAGAACTGTCAGGCAGCCATTCTAGCAGCACCGACTGAAGCAGATCCCCTCTAGTCGGAGGGGTGCCCGTAGGGCGGGGTAGGTCGGTAGTTAACGCTACATACCGAAACCCACCCCTGCGCCCCTCCCGAGAGGGGATTTACTTCAGGCTAGGTAGTATAGGGTTTCTTATCCCGAACTGACGTTGAAATTCTATTTTCCCGACTTGCTGAGGCCAGCACAAGATTACAGCGCAGGCATCAAGAACGACATTCATCCGTGTCGATTCTCCCAGTCAATCTCGGCCTGTTTCCTTTGGGAAAACGCATCACTGCTCATAGCGCAGCTAGCATATTTATCCCTTAGGTTTTTGATCAATATTTGCCTTGGCTGCTCACTGAAATTTTGAGGGAGCTTTTGGGGAGCTTGCCTAGCATCCTGAGATTGCGAATAGGTGTCTAAGCTGTCAATAAATCTGTTTAAAAAGGCCAGCTTTTGCTGACCCATACTTTCTAGCTTCTGAATGATCTTTTGTTTAAGCTGCACTTCGTTCATGATCATTCCTTCGATCACTCGTTGTTCTCTAGTTTACTCTTCTGCTAAGAATAGTCACCTTTTCTACACGGGGATGAATCTTTGTTTGCGCGGTTGCGAGGCTTAGTTGCATAGCCTGAACCTTTGCTCGCACGACTGTGAGGCTTCCTCGCTCAAGTCAAACCTCTTGTATCGTGGAGAAAATCAAATGGCGTGGTGGGCAAAGGAAAGGATGCAGCGGTGTGAGGAAAGGTGCAACTGCTCATTCCTTTGTTCACCCTCTCAAAACCTATCCTGGCTTCGGCAAAACCTTGCCATTTCGCTGACGGTCAAAACAAAGCACTCTCTCTACCCTTTAAGCGCCGTTAATATTCCCTGTCATCTTTGGCACTGACTGAGGTAGCGTGCGTGTTTAGCGCGACTCGCCAGGACACCCTTTCGGGGGGTCTGGGGGAGTTAGGACCCCAGGCAGAATTTAAAGCCACCAAGCAAAGGAGGGGTGCAGGGGAGGAAATCCCCTTCTCTTATCTCTTCCCTACGCATCCTAAAACGCACCGCTAAACACATACTGGTGTAGTGCCCAAGATAGGGCCAAAGATTCCGTTACTTGACTCTCGTTAAAAATCAGCCTATCGTCAATAACTAGGGTTGTGATGCCTATCGCAGCCTAATTCTCAGAACTCAATATTGTCTCAAGCGCCATCGGCAGGTGTACCTAGCACCATACCGACGGCTGACCCAGAGGATTAACCGAGAATCCCGTGGGCTAAGGATAAGCGTACCTTAGCGACCCCGATTTTCACTACAGCTTCTGCGGACTCGCTGAGGACGATTTGAGTTCTGGTTTCCTGGCAAAACTGCCAAAAAACAAACCAACTAGAGACCAGAATCTCATGTTTATCCCATGCACTCAGGGCGCAACAGCGTCCACAAATTCTGTTGCCAATAGCTGCCCGCTCCCACCACACGGTGGAAACAGTGAATGCGAGATCGTACGCCACATGCTGTTTGGCACAGCGCCCTCCGTTCACGCCACCATTCTCCTCCTGCACAAACTCAACTACGCCGAACCCAACGACTGGAGCCAACCCACCCCCACCGACAGAGCCAACGAAGTGATGGTGATTCTGACGCGGCGGGTGAGATTGAGTTAGCAAAAGATGAGCATGGCACTTGGGGGGAAGCGATTAAGTCATATCTTCCTGGCTTGCCCACCCCCGGCCCCTCCCGAGAGGGGTGAAGTGTTGGCTGGGTGGGTTAGGGGCACCGTTCTTTATTACTGATGGTGTTTTATCCAGTCTGCGATCGCCAGACAAACACTATTGATGTCCTCTTTGACAGCATCGTCCGAGAAGCGAAGAAAGCGCACGCCAAGCTGTTCTAGCCGGGCTTGTCTTTCCTGGTCGCGCTGCTGGGCCTCTGGGCTCTCATGAATCGAACCATCTACCTCAACTGCCAGTGCTAGCGCTTTGCAGTAAAAATCAACAATGAATTGATCCATTGGCTTTTGACGGTCAAAGTCATATCCCATCATTCGTTTCTTACGCAGGCGCTGCCAGAGGGCCGATTCTCCGGCTGTCATCTGATTGCGCAGTTCGCGCGCCCTAACCTTCAGCTTCGGATTATAAGGAACAAAGTGATTTTTCATGTGGCTTAGTACTCACCGTCTTAGCGCTGGTCGCGCCATAGCATGCCCCCATAAGCCGCAGATCCCCATATCCCATCCAGCTAAACCACTAGCCCCCAACCTCACCCAGCCAACATCTCACCCCTCTTGGGAGGGGCCGGGGGTGGGTAGCCGGGAGGTGAGGATCCGAACGAGAAGTGCCCCAGTAGAACAAGTCATCATTTGGATGCTAAGTCATTTGGATGCCAAGTCGGCATAGCGTCCACATCGTTAATATGTAGCGTTTACTCAGTTCCGGTCTGTCGTCTGATAGGGGCACCCGCTATTGAACTAACGCTATCCTAGAAGGCGTCTTCGGTATACTGAGCGCGTTTTCTCTCATGTCTCAATCTATTTGCATTCTCGGTGGTGGCTTTGGCGGCCTCTACACAGCTTTAGCTCTCAGTAAGCTCAATTGGGAAAGCGGACAGCCCGATATTGTACTGGTCGATCAGCGCGATCGCTTCATTTTCGCCCCCCTCCTCTACGAACTCGTCACCGAAGAACTCCAAACCTGGGAAATCGCTCCACCCTACGAAGAACTACTGGCCAATACCGGCGTACGCTTTCATAAAAGCGGCGTTGATCACATTGATATAGAAGCGAAACAAGTCGCGCTCTCTGATGGCAGCAGCGTTACTTATGATCGCCTTGTGCTCGCCTTAGGCGGTGAAACACCGATGGACATGGCCCCCGGCGTCGCCGAACACGCCATTCCCTTTCGCTCTTTAGAAGATGCCTATCGACTGAAAGAGCGGCTGCGTCAGCTAGAAGCGGAAAAGCTTGAGAAGATTCGCGTGGCGGTAGTGGGCGGTGGCTATAGCGGTGTGGAAATTGCCTGCAAAATTGCAGAACGACTGGGCGATCGCGGTCGCGTCCGCATCGTAGAGCTAGCCGACAAAATCCTGCAAAACTCGCCAACATTTAATCAAGAAGCGGCCCAAAAAGCCCTCAGCGAGAAAAAAGTGTGGATCGACTACGAAACCACCGTCACCAAAGTCACCGCCGACAGTATCTCTTTGGGCTACCAGGAAAAAATTGACGTGTTGCCCGTCGATATCGTCATGTGGACAGTTGGCAGCAAAGTCAGCCCTGCCCTAGACGCACTCGATCTCCCGCGCAATCAGCGAGGGCAGTTTGCGATCGCGCCAACGCTCCAGGTAGTCGATCACCCTCATGTGTTTGCACTCGGCGATCTGGCAGATGGACTTGATGCCGATGGCAAAACGGTGCCGCCTACGGCTCAATCCGCCTTGCAGCAGGCTGACTACACCGCTTGGAATATTTGGGCTGATCTGACGGGTCGGCCACTGCTGCCCTTCCGCTATCAGCACTTAGGTGAAATGATGACCTTAGGGAGCGATAATGCTACGCTCGCAGGTCTTGGCCTTAAGCTCAATGGCAACCTGGCCCATGTCGTGCGTCGGCTCACCTATCTCTATCGCATGCCCACCTTAGATCATCAGATTCGAGTCAGCCTTAACTGGATTGCCCAACCCCTCCAAAATTTGCTGGCTAGTTCAGGCAAGTAAACGATGCCCCCCTCCCCCGTAACCCTCGTTCCCCCCCAATCTCCGCCAAAAGTGATCTAG
>JBAUIB010000032.1:0-10524 GCA_049680585.1 Phormidesmis sp. | reverse complement strand
TTGTAGTACTGCTTGTAAACAAACACCAGCGCCGTAATGATCCCTATCAGCCCCAAGGTGAGATACCAGGTCCGCAGCATTTTGCTAATTGCCATCAGCATCCGCGTAAACAATGGCAAAGGTGCCCCCAAATCCTCAAAGATCTCCGCGAAGATTGGCAGCAAGAACACCGTCATACCGATGAAAATAGTCACGGCTAAAAACCCTACTGTGACGGGGTAAGCCATCGCCGACTTAATCTGATTCTGCAAGCGATTGAGATCTTCTAGCAGCTTTGCCAAACGATTTAAAACCTCATCTAGCACACCGCCAACCTCCCCAGCTTGCACCATACTGACGTACAAATTGTCGAAGCATTTGGGATGCTTACGCATAGAGTCAGAAAGATTAGTTCCCTGCTGCACATCGGCGTTAATGCCCATCAGCGCCGTTTTTAGTTTGGGATTAGGACACTGATCCGCCAGAATACCGATGCCTCTTACGAGCGCCACCCCCGAAGAGACGAGGGCGGCAAACTGCCGGGAAAAGATGGCTTTGTCTTTTACGGTCACTTTAGACATCGCGGTTTGGAGTCCAGCCATGCTAAAGCTGATCCCCCCACTCTCTTTGATGTCTTGAATATGCATGCCCTGCTGTGACATCAGGGTGCGCGCTTCAGAAGGCGAAGGGGCCTCCACTTTTTGGCGGACGGCCTTACCAGTAGTATTCCGGCCCGTGACAACGTAGGTAGGCATTGGTTCTCTCTTAGATGTATGACTCAGTAATCTTAGGGGTTGTCGCCGTGTTGCTAGGGGTCAAAAGAGCGCTTAGCCGCGCGCGCCTGCCTTAGCACCGACTTTGGCCGCGTTTGGACTGCCGCCGATGAGGCGTTGCAGTTCCTCAGGGCGAGAGGTTTTAGCCATTGCAGATTCAAAACTGATGACGTTTTGTCTGTAGAGGTCGGCCAGGGCCATTTCTAACGTCTGCATAGACAGCCTGCCTCCAGTCTGAATCGCACCGTAGATCTGCGCCGTTTTTCCCTCGCGAATCATATTAGAAATACCGGGCGTGACCACCATGATCTCTTGCGCCATGACTCGGCCAAATTCACCTGGTTTTGGGTTTGCCTTCGCGATCAGCGTTTGGCTGAGCACCGCCACCAGCGAGTTAGAGAGCTGCACCCTGATTTGCTGATGCTGATCAGGCGGAAACACGTCTACAATTCTGTCAACCGTTTGAGCCGCAGAGCTAGTGTGCAAAGTGCCAAATACTAAGTGACCCGTTTCTGCCGCCGAAATGGCCAGAGAAATCGTTTCCAAATCGCGCATCTCACCGACTAAAATCACATCCGGGTCTTCTCGGAGGGCACCTCTGAGAGCATTCGAAAAGCTTTTCGTATCTTCTCCAACCTGCCGCTGGTGAATCAAACTCTTGATCGGTTCATAAACAAATTCAATCGGATCTTCCACCGTTAAGATGTGCTCAGCGCGTGTCAGGTTGATGTTATTGATCATCGAGGCGAGCGTCGTCGTCTTACCTGAGCCTGTTGGCCCCGTAACTAGCACTAAGCCTCTGGGTTTTTCCGATAGCTCAGTGACAATCGGCGGTAAGCCTAAAATGTCCATACTTGGGATTTTGGAACTCAGCGCCCGTAAACAAGCCGCATAGGTGCCCCGGTCTTTGTATACGTTGACTCGAAAGCGAGCCAGCCCTCGTACTCCATAGGAGCAATCTAGCTCCCAGGTTTGCTCAAGAATTTTACGCTGTGAATTATTCAGCATGCTGAAAATCAGCCGCTGACATTGATCTGCGCTCATAGGCGGGTGGTCAGTTGGGGTGAGATGACCACTAATGCGGATATAAGGGGACAGACCTGTAGAGAGATGAAGGTCAGATCCGCCACGCTCAATGACTTCTTCCATTAAGTCTTCAATCATCAATTCCATGGAATATTCCTCTAGGTGGTAATTAGGGTTTGATCGCGATTGGGGCCAAAATATAGCGATTACGGCTCAAACGTTAATCTTGATAGCGCGGCGTTAGGCAGTATGGGCAATCCAGCCAGTCATGGTGGAGTTCAGCGGCGCAGGTTGTGCAGGACAGGACGCTCTTGCGCTTGGCTTTTAACTCAGCTTCTAGTCCTTTATCGGTAAAGGTTACTCGCTCTACTTCTTCTAAAGTGGTGTGTCCCTCTTTCACCAGGTTCAGGCTATAGGCCAGCAGCGTGTGCATACCTTCTTCTACAGCTGCTTCTTTAATTTGCTCAGTAGGCGCGCCGTCTGAGATGAGCTGCTGAATTTTTTCGCTAACGCGCATCACTTCGTATACGCCGACTCGGCCTTTGTAGCCAGTGCCCTGACATTTTTCGCACAGTTTTCCCTCTCCTTTCAGCTCGCTGATGTGCTCAGTGGGTACCTGGTTAGCCTGATACAGCGTCATCTCATAGTCGCTAGAGACCGTCATCCCAAAGCGAGCCAGCTCTTCTGGGCTGGGCTGATAGCTTATACGGCACTCACTACACACTCGGCGCACTAGCCGCTGAGCCAGCACACCGATCAAAGAGCTCGATACCTGAAAGGATTCAACCCCCATTTCACCGAGTCGGGAGATGGCACCTGCAGCGTCATTCGTGTGGAGCGTGGTCAATACTAGGTGGCCCGTCAAGGCCGCTTCAATCGCCGTCTTAGCGGTTTCAGGATCGCGCGTTTCTCCGACCAAAATGACATCTGGATCTTGCCGTAAAAAAGCTCTCAAAATGGAGGCAAAGTTCATGCCTTTTTCTCGAATCACCTGAACTTGAGTGATGCCCGGTAAGGCATATTCAATCGGGTCTTCAGCCGTACTGATATTGACGCCAGGATCGTTGCGCTCAGAAAGGACGGAGTAAAGGGTCGTGGTTTTACCCGATCCGGTCGGACCGGTGACGAGAATCAGGCCAAATGGTTTTTTTGCCATATCCTGGACGATGTCGAGCGTTTCGTCATCGGTGATGAGCTTGTCTAAGCCCAGCTGAGTGGCGGAGTTGTCTAAAATTCGCAGTACGATCTTTTCGCCATATCGACTGGGTAAGGTGCTGACTCGGAAGTCTACTTTACGTTCTTGAAAGACTCGCCGGATTCTGCCGTCTTGGGGCATCCGGCGCTCAGCAATGTCGAGTTCAGCAATGATTTTGAAGCGGGCAGTAATTGCTGGGATAATCTTTTTTGGCAGATTAGGAAAAGCTTCTTTTAAAACGCCATCTTTGCGGAAGCGAATGCGCAGATATTCTTCTTGAGGCTCAATATGGATATCAGAAACTTCCTCCTGGAGCGCTTTGACTAAGATTTTATTGACTAGCGCGATCACAGGCGCTGCGCCTGCATCTTGCAAGGCCGCACCCAGATCAGCCTCTTCTTCTACAACATCTTCGAGACTTGCTGAGCCAAGATCGAGATCTTCTAGATCGCTTTTGACATCAACGGCTTGAGCAAAGTCACGCTGCTTTTCTCGAGCGACTTGCTCGTCTAAGAACTTTGCCATCAGGCGCTGGTAGTCTTCAATGGTGATCACCATGCGCCGCAGCTTTATGTGCTGAGGTCTCAGAATGCGGTTGAGATCGTCTTGGGCCTCTAAGTTTTCTGGATCGACCATCGCGATCAGCACGGAGCGCTCTTCACCTTCAGTAATCTGAGAAAGCGGCAGCAATCGGTGGCGGCGGCAGATATCGACTGGGATCAGGTTGCCGATGAGGTTATTGACCTGGTTATCGGATATACTCTCGACTTCTGGATCAAGAGATTCTACCCCATAGAGGATTTTCAGCTCAAAAAGCTGCTGTTTTTTGTGCTGACGCAGCAGCTCTGGTGTCAGCTGTCGCCCCGTCATGGATTCTAAAACGTCGGTTAGCGCGCGGCCCGATTTGCGGCTCTCGCTCAGTGCTTTCTGCATCTGAGTGCCGTCTACAAAGCCTGCTTGGATGAGCG
Source organism: Phormidesmis sp. (assembly GCA_049680585.1). GTDB lineage: Bacteria > Cyanobacteriota > Cyanobacteriia > Phormidesmidales > Phormidesmidaceae > Phormidesmis. The sequence goes on along the minus strand of JBAUIB010000032.1, from coordinate 6,583 downwards.
TGTTACTAAACGGTGAAAAGCTCTTTTGAAGGACGAGCGCTTTCCGCGTAGATGAAGAGTTTGTCATGATCGGTGCGAAAAAATCTCACACCAGTGTGCCCATGCCGCCTAAATCAGTACCTGTCTCGTCTCTGTAGCGAGGCGGGTCCCTAGTTTTCAGAGCGGATCTAACGGCTGAGAAAATTTGCTGCGGAAAACCCACTACGGAAAACCGCTCCCCAATTGCCGCACCAACTTCTAATATAGACAGGGTAAATGGGCTCAGTTAGTATTTGTCTAATCTGATTGGATTGATTCTGATTGAATTGATCGATTTTCCTGATTAATCGATTTTCTAGATGAGATTTTAGATAGACAGGTGCCTTGCGCTGAGCAACTGGGAGTGGAGATTATTTACAGTAATGATGGACGCAGATACAAACGAAAATCAATCGGGCACGGATGAAAGTCCAGAGGGTATTGAAGAACTTCGGGTGGAGGATGCCTCAGCAGAAATCGATCTGGACGCTCTAGAATCGGATGCTGAGACGTCTGAGACGGAGACTCAAAGTGACGGTGCTGAAGGTGTCCCGGAAGATGTTTCGGCGGAGAATGCCTTTGCAGCTGAAGCCGGGGCTCGAGCGGCGTTGCAGCAGCAGGTGGTCGATCTGCAAGCTCAGCTAGATGATCGAACCGGCCAGTTTACTCGGCTGACGGCTGATTTTGATAATTTCCGTAAGCGGACGGTCACTGAGCGGGAAAATCTGGAGGTTCAAGTTAAGTGCAATACGATTAGTGCGTTGCTTGAGGTGGTTGATAATTTTGAGCGGGCCAGATCACAGATTAAGCCTCAAAATGATGGCGAGATGGCAATCCATAAAAGCTATCAGGGCGTTTACAAGCAGCTCGTTGAGGCGCTCAAGAAGCTGGGCGTATCGCCAATGCGCTGCGAAGGGCAGGAATTTGATCCTAACTTGCATGAGGCCGTTATGCGTGAGCCGACCGATCAGTACCCTGAGGGAACTGTTATTGATGAGTTCGTGCGTGGGTATGTTCTGGGAGAGCGTGTTTTGCGTCACGCCATGGTCAAAGTGGCAACGCCGTTAGATCCTTCTGCTGAATCCAGTGAGCCGTCGTCTTAAGTCCTGATATCTGTGCTTTGACCGTCTTTGAGATTGTCTGAGGCGCGAGAAGGGTGACTATCAGTTTTTGGATGTTGAGTTGAAGGAGGGCGCTTCACTGCGATCGCAACCAACCTTCATTGAATCGTCCAAAACAGACTATGGGAAAAGTTATCGGCATTGATCTGGGCACCACGAACAGCTGTGTCGCTGTCCTCGAGGGCGGTAAGCCAGTGGTTATTCCAAATACTGAGGGTGGGCGGACGACGCCGAGTATTGTGGGGTTTGCTAAGGGCGGTGAGCGCCTCGTTGGCCAGCTAGCCAAGCGGCAGGCTGTGACCAATGCCGAAAATACGGTATACAGCATTAAACGCTTTATTGGACGGCGATGGGATGATACTGAAGCAGAGCGATCGCACGTCCCCTATCGCTGTAGTCGCGGTAAAGATGACACCGTTGATGTATTAATTCGCGCTCAGAGCTTTACCCCTCAAGAAGTGTCAGCGATGACGCTAGGCAAGCTCAAGAGCGATGCTGAGGCGTATCTCGGAGAAACGGTTTCTCAGGCAGTGATTACCGTTCCTGCCTATTTTACGGATGCGCAGCGGCAGGCCACAAAAGATGCGGGCACAATTGCCGGGTTAGACGTTCTGAGAATTATCAACGAGCCGACGGCAGCCGCCCTGTCCTATGGCCTAGATAAGCAAGATCAAGACCAGACTGTCCTCGTTTTTGATTTGGGGGGCGGGACGTTCGATGTTTCAATCTTGCAGCTAGGCGACGGGGTCTTTGAAGTTAAAGCGACGGCTGGCAACAACCATTTAGGCGGCGATGATTTTGACAATTGCATCGTCACTTGGATGGCGGACGCCTTTGCGCAGCAGGAAGGAATGGATCTGAGCCAGGATCGCATGGCCCTTCAGCGAATTCGCGAAGCGGCTGAAAAGGCGAAGGTTGAGCTATCGACGATGGCCAAAACATCGATCAATTTGCCGTTTATTGCAGCGGATGAAACCGGGCCTAAACATTTAGAGGTGGAATTGACGCGATCGCAGTTTGAGGAGCTAGCCGCCACACTAGTGCAGGCTACTCTCGAGCCGGTTAAGCAGTCCTTAAAAGATGCTGAGCTGACCGCTGACGACATTGATCGCATTCTCCTAGTCGGTGGCTCAACTCGTATCCCAGCCGTACAGGCGGCAATCACTGACTTTTTCGGTGGACAAACCCCTGATCGCTCCGTTAATCCAGATGAAGCCGTTGCCCTTGGCGCTTCTATTCAGGCGGGCGTGCTGGGCGGTGAAGTGAAGAATTTACTGCTGCTAGATGTTACACCGCTGTCTTTGGGGATTGAGACACTAGGGGAGGTATTTAGTAAAATCATTGAGCGCAATACCACGATCCCGACCAGTAAAACCCAGATTTTTTCGACCGCAACCGATGGCCAAACCTCTGTAGAGGTCCATGCCCTGCAAGGCGAGAGAGCAATGGCTCGTGACAATAAAAGTCTGGGCCGCTTCGAGCTGACAGGTATTCCTCCCGCGCCTAGAGGCGTCCCTCAAATCGAGGTTTCTTTTGAAATCGATGCCGATGGCATCTTGCAAGTAGCCGCCAAAGACCGTGGCACCCATCGCGAGCAGAGCATCAAGATTACGAATCGCGGTGGGCTAACGTCTGCTGAGATTACTCGCATGAAGGAAGAAGCGGAGATGTATGCGGGTGAAGATGAGAAGCGCAAAGTTGTCGCAGAGTTACGGAACCGCGCTGAGGCCCTCTTTCATACCTATGAAGCCGCGATGCGTGATAGTGCTGGCTGTGCCTCTGAAGATCTGATCGCGCAGGCTGAAAGCGAAGCGCAGGCGCTGAGAGCAGCGCTGGCGAATGAGACGATTGAGGCCCCTGATTTGGCACAGAAGCTAGATGTGCTGCAGCAGACTATCTTTAATATCGGAGCAGGGATCTACCGCCAAGCTAGCGAAAAAGACAATGATACAAAAATGAGTCAAGATGACGTCTCTCATACCCCTACAGCGGCGACATCTGGAGATGAGACTACCGTTACTGGCGGCGAGTCCGTGGCTGCTGCTGCTCCAGTTCCTGTTGCGGCCCATTCTGTAGCGGCAAGTTCTACAGTGGCAAGTTCTACAGTGGCAAATTCTACAGTGGCAGCGGATGAAGAGTTCGATATCGACTCGACACTCGCGACTGACTATGAAGCTATTGAGTAAAAGTGAATAAAACTCATCAAATAGAGGCCATTGAATAAAAAGTCATTAGATAAACCGTGCCAATGCATCAGGATGTTTGCTATACAATGGGTCAATGTGTGTTGATTTGTACCCTGAAAAGTGAGCATCCTCTCTGGAATTAGGACTGGAGTTACGATCTTGCTTGCCGCATCTGTCTCTGCAGCACACGCTCTAAAACTGCTGAAGGATTAGGGATAACCGTGCGCTCGTGTGCTGGACGATGTGACCAACGCTATAGTTCTTTTTGGTGTTTGACGTTTTATGGCCCGTGACTACTACGAGACCTTAGGTGTCTCGCGCAATGCCGAGCAAGATGAAATCAAGCGCGCTTACCGCAAGCTAGCGCGTAAGTATCATCCTGACGTCAATAAAGCTGAAGGCGCTGAAGAAACCTTTAAAGAGGTCAGCCGGGCGTACGAAGTCCTTTCAGAGCCTGAAATGCGCAGTCGCTACGACCGCTTTGGCGAAGCCGGAGTTGGGGGCGCAGCCGCAGCAGGTGGCGGCTTTCAAGACTTTCAAGATATGGGCGGATTTGCTGATATCTTTGAGAGTTTCTTCAATGGCTTTTCTGGGCAGCCCGGTCAGCAGCGTCGCCGAGGCCCCATGCGGGGGGACGATTTAAGGCTTAATCTCAAGCTTGACTTCAAGGAGGCTGTTTTTGGCGGCGAAAAAGAAATTAGGATCAGTCATCTAGAAACTTGTGCGACCTGTACTGGTTCTGGTGCTAAGCCTGGGACCCGCCCGCGGACTTGCTCGACCTGTAACGGGGCAGGGCAGGTAAGACGAGCCACGCGGACGCCTTTCGGAATTTTCAACCAGGTTTCAGCTTGCCCCACCTGTAATGGAAGTGGTGAGGTGGTAGAAGACCGCTGCGAGACCTGCGGGGGTAGCGGCCAAAAGCAGACCAATAAAAAGCTTAAGATCACCGTGCCTGCCGGGGTAGAAAATGGTACTCGGCTGAGAGTATCCGGTGAAGGCGATGCCGGTAAGCGCAATGGTCCGTCGGGCGATCTCTACGTTTACTTAGCCGTTAACGAAGATCCTCAGTTCAAGCGAGATGGGATCAACATTCTTTCTGATCTAAAGGTGAGCTATTTGCAGGCTATTTTAGGCTGTGAGCTAGAGGTGGAGACGGTAGATGGCTCAGTGGCGATGCAGGTGCCAGCTGGGACGCAGCCAAATACGGTGCTGTCGTTAGACAATCGGGGTGTGCCTAGATTGGGCAATCCGGTGAGCCGAGGAAAACATTTGATCACGGTGAAAGTCGATATCCCAACTCGACTGAAGTCAGAAGAGCGGGAGCTGCTGACCAAGCTGGCGGAGGTTCGTGGGGACCTGGTGGGAAAGGGTAAGAAAGACGGTTTTTTAGGAGGGCTATTCAATGGGTAGCTCTCTAGTGGACAAACAGTTGGATTTGAGGGGAACGCCCTGCCCGCTGAACTTTGTAAGAACAAAGCTAACGCTAGAGAAAATGGCACCAGGCTCGCTGCTGGAAGTATGGTTAGATCCTGGAGAGCCAATTGAACAGGTGCCTGATAGCCTGAGGATGGACGGTTATGACATTGAGGCGATTGATAATCGCACGGTGTATTTTGCGGTGCAGGTGCGTCGCCCACAGAGTCTGTGAGGGGCGACATTAGAGGTGACACGATTGATGGCCCCTGCCTAGGGACGGTGACGGCGATACAGGCGAACTATTACTGGGTGCAGTTGGATAATTTGCCTGTTCGTTTAAAGGCAGCTGGATTGGATCAGCCCATCAGTCTGCTGTGCATTCGCCGAGGACTGCTAAAAAAGCTAGGGCAGCAGATTATGGTGGGCGATCGCGTCGCTGTAGAAGAGCCCGATTGGCAAAGCATGCGAGGCGCGATCGCCCACGTGCATCCGCGCCAAACGTTCCTAGATCGTCCCCCGATTGCCAACGTCAACCAGATTCTGCTGGTATTTGCCATAGCGGAGCCGACATTAGATCCCTACCAGCTCAGCCGATTTTTAGTCAAAGCGGAATCAACCGGTGTCGTGACAACGCTATGCCTGAACAAGCGAGATTTGGTTGGCGATGAAGTTGCTGCCAGCTGGCGGCAAAGGTTAGCAGGCTGGGGATATCAGCCATCTTTAGTCAGTATTTTGGAAGACACTGCCTTGCCACCTCAGCTGCTGAGCGCGCTACAGGGAAAAATTACGGTGGTAGCGGGTCCATCGGGTGTGGGCAAATCAAGCTTAACCAACCGGCTAATTCCAGCCCAAGATCTGCGCGTGAATGCAGTATCGGGCAAGTTGGGCCGTGGCAGACATACCACTCGTCACGTAGAGCTATTCAAGCTGCCAACAGGTGGTTTTTTGGCAGACACACCCGGTTTTAATCACCCTGAGATTTCGGGTACGCCTGAGGACTTAGACAGCTACTTCCCAGAAATTCGCGATAGGCGTGCGGTGGCTACCTGTCAATTTAGTGATTGCCTGCATCGAGACGAGCCCGGCTGTATCGTCCGGGGTGACTGGGAGCGCTATGAGCATTATTTAGCGATGCTCGACGAAGTTACTTGGCAGCAACAGGCGCTATATCAGCAGCGAGATGCTGAGGCGAGTGAGAAAGTCAAAATGACAGAGGATGGCAAGATACTGCACGAGCCTAGGCTAGAAGCCAAGAAGTACCGGCGCACGTCTCGCAAAACACGCAACCAAGCATTCCAAGAGCTTTGTTTAGATTTGTCAGCCGTCGAAGATTTGGAAGATTTGGAAGATTTGGAAGATTTGGGACGATAAGAAACGCTGGATTCTAGAGCCCAGCTCCTCGATCCTCAATTCTTAAGCCTCAAAAAGACTCGCGCTTCAGCGACCACAGTAAGCAATCAAGTCAATTTCAACCTCGCCAAAGCCAGCCAGCGCTGTGACGCCGACGGTCGTTCGCCCAGGATAGCGGCCCGCCGTGAAATGGCTAGCATAAATGCGATTGACCGTTTCGTAATAGCGAAAGTCAGTGACAAAAATGCGCGACATGACGACGCTTTCAAAGCTGGTGCCTGCATGTGCTAACACTTGCTGAAGGTTGGCCATCACCTGCTCTGTTTGAGCTTCGATGCTGCCTTTGACGACTTCTCCCGTATCAGGGTCTTCCGCTAGTTGCCCTGTAACAAACAAAAAATCGCCCGCCCGCACCGCGTGAGAATAGGGTGCGACTGGCGGTAGCTTGCCGTCCGGAAGGTTAATAAATTCCAGCATGAGTGGTTTGTGCTT
>JBAUIB010000031.1:0-5900 GCA_049680585.1 Phormidesmis sp. | reverse complement strand
AGACCATCCGGACTGTAGGTGACGCCCCATACCGCGCCCGCATGGCCCTTTAAGGTCCGCACGTTGTTGCGATTAAGTGACCAGAGCTTGACCGTTTTGTCTTCGCTGGCGGTTGCTAGTTCATTTCCATCTGGGCTAAAGCTCAGTGACTGGACGCTGCCTGTATGGCCTTCTAAGGTGCGGCGTTCTTTGCCATTCATATCCCAGAGCTTGACGGTGCGATCGCTACTAGCCGAAGCAATCGTCTGACCATCCGGGCTAAAAGCAACCCCATTCACGGGGCCTTGGTGACCGCTCAGCGTCTGCAACAAGTTTCCGCTGCGATCCCAGAGCTTGACCGTTTTGTCTTGACTGGCAGTGGCAATGGTTTGGCCATCCGGGCTGACGCTAACGCTGTAGACATCGCCGTCATGGCCTTCTAGTACCTGCAATTCATTGCCCTCGATATCCCAAAGGCGGGCGGTGCGATCGCGGCTACCCGAAGCCAGCATCTGCCCATCACTGCTAAAGCTCACGCTCCACACTACATCTTGGTGCCCTGCGAGCGTCATCAGCGGCTGACCGTTGGCTGTCCATAGCTTGACGGAGTTGTCGCGGCCCCCACTCGCCAGCAGCTGACCGTCACCGCTAAAGCTCACTGCTTGGACACCGCCGAAGTGACCCTGTAAGCGATTGCGCTCACTGACTCCGTACACCACCTCTTGCAGCGCACTTTCAACCCGCGCTTGGGCATCGGGATCAATAGTACGGGCTTGTTTTAGCGTGACCCCAGCTCGAATTCCCTCAATCAAGGAGTCAATTTTGTCTCCGTTTAGGTTGTAAAGCGCCTGAGAATATTGACTAATGGCCACGGCCTCTTGGTTTTCAGCCGCTCGTTTGGCAGTTGTGGCAACGCGAGATTGGCGAAAGGCTAAGAGTCCGGCGAGAGCGGCGATCGCAGCAACCGTGCTGGTGAGGGTTAGCAGCGATCGCAAATTTTTCAGGCGCTGTTTTTCGGTTTGGACTTGGCGATCGCGCAGATCCAAGCTTTTCTGAATAAACGTTTGTTCAGCCGGACTGAGATCCTGAGGGCGATTATCAAGTCTCTCTTCAGCCTCTGCTAAAGGCCCCCCTCGCAGCAACGCGCCCTCATCCTGCTGGGCATGCTTCCACTGTTGCATCGAGGCCCGCAACTGATCTTGCCAGACGCGAAACTCTCGGTCACTCTCCATCCACTGGCGCAGCCGCCCCCAGCTGCGAATCAGCGCCTCATGAACAACCTCAACCGTCTCTTGCTGCTGGGTGACATCCAAGCTAGTGACCACTAATCGAGCGTCGGCAAGCTGTTTTACCACGGGCCAGCGGCTTTCTCCTAGCTCCGCTTTGGTCGCCAGTCGCCGAGTATCTTCAGTTCCCTGGCCGGGATGTACGAGCTGGAGGAAAATGCGCCGTGCGTCATCTTGCTCAGCGGCACTGAGCGCGTTGTACTTAGCATCGGCATGACGGGCCAACGCACCTTTGACTTCTCCAATCGTTTCATAGGCGGTGTGAGTGAGTCGTCTGTTGGCTCGGTGCTGCCAAAGTTCAGTTAGGGCAAATTCGAGCAGCGGCAAATTGCCCGGTTCGTCGCTGACATCGTTAAGAATGCGACTAACCAGGCCATCTTCAAATTCTACGCCTAGCGTCTGAGCAGGTTTTTCAATCGCCTGACTGAGTTCTGCTGAGGTCATCGCTGCGAGCTTAATGTCGCCTTGCTGGAGGACATCAGCGAAGGGGCGGTAGGCCAGGGCATTGCCCAAGAAGTCGGCGCGCAAGGTCGCAACCATGACCAGCGGTGAGCCTTTGCTAGCGGCCAAATCAGTCGGAAGGCCGCTCGGCAGACTTGTCAGCAAGCAATCAAGAAACTGACGGCGGGTGCTTTCGGCGATGCCAAGGGTATAGAGTTCTTCAAACTGGTCGGCGATGAGAAGAATGCGATCGCTCGGATGATGCGACTGAATAGTGGCGATGACATCGGCCAATCGCAGTTCCCCCGCTTGCAAGCAGCGGGCGAGCTGTCGGGTCTGAACCATCCTGGCAGTGGCATCGAGCGTTGGGGTGTATAGCGGCACTAAGGCTAGCGCAAGTGCATAAAACGGATCTTCGCCCGGACGAAAGTGAGTAAATTGCCAGTGACCCGCCTGCTGGAGATGAGGCACCAATCCGGCTAGAACCACTGAGGATTTACCGCTGCCAGATGCCCCGAGAAGGGGAATAAAGGCGCTTCGTTCAACAGCGCCCGCCAGCGCAGTGACGACAACTTCTCGCCCAAAGAAGAATTCAGCATCGTCGGGGCCAAAGTGGAATAAGCCCCGATAGGGACAGGACAGCAAGTCATCGGAAGCTGCTGGTGTGTTTACCGAGGGAGTTATGATGTCTTCTCGGTAGTAATAGTTGATGATGGTGTGATGACGGGACTGGTCAACGGTGGCCTGACCAGCGGCGTTGACAAAGGCGGTGGCATTTTCCTGACCAGAAATACCGATATCTCCAGCACTTTGCTGCGGGCTGGGCGTTCGAGGCGTTGGGTTATTCAGACGTGGATCTGGACTCATGGCGTACCGGTCCAAGCTTTAGCCACGAGGGTTGCCACCTGAGCGACAGGTTTCGCTAAAACAATGACGTCATCTAAGGTCTTTTTTAGCGTCGCTATCATCTTGTCTGCCACGCCGCGATCAGGCTGAGGCTTTTGCAACTCTGCTTCCAACTTTTGCATGGGAATAGCGGCCATTGCTTTTTCGGTTTCGTCGATGGCATCGGTAGCGGCAACCTGCTGCTTCAACTGCCCTAGTGCCTCAACCGCTGCCTGCAAATTAGGATTAGTGACTTTTGTTTGCGTCTGGCTCTGGCTAATCGCGACATCTCCGCCTGCCTGCACCGCATTAAACGGGTTGTTGCTACCGCTAATGGTGACATTCCCAATTGATTGTGACTGGGGTGCTCGGCTCGGAGGGGCCGCTGCTACTGGCTCATGTGGCGATGCTGTGTTGGTGGCGGCTTGCCCAGCAGGTGATTGCGCGTTTTGCCGCTTGCGATATTTCAGCACTGGGATCGACTCATCGCGGCTGCCGGAGAGGGCGATCGCACTACAGCCAATCTTAAATGCCTCGTCATAAGGACAACCCGCCCCTAGCGCGTCGTAAAATCCTTCTGCAAACTCTACCGCTGCCCTATCGCCAATCGGCTGATTCATGCCAATTACGCAGTCTACAAACTGGTGAATCGCAGTGGCCTGCACTTCTGAATAGCAGGCATTGAGCAAAACACACTCAATGCTACCGGCCTCGAAAGCCCCAAAGAGCTGAGTGAGCGCCTCTGTGCGGACGAGCTGCTCTCGTCCCGTATCCGTTTCTAGCACGATCCCTTGCTCGCCAGTGCCATGCCCTGAAAAGTGAACGATTTGCGGTCGGTGATCGAGCAGCGCTCGCCGCAGGTCGGTGGTTCGGATGGCAAGCTTGGTGGCGAGTTGAAAGCGATCTCGGTGGCGCGATCGCTGCAAAGCCTCCTCAATCAGCCGCACTTCCGCCTCCACTCGCAGGGGCATTCCATCAGAAAAAACTGGGTTTGCAGTCAAAACTAGGATGCTAATTGGGTTCACAAGGCACCTATCTTTAGAATGGGCTGCTGTGTTGAATTATGCTTTCAAAATCGAGTTTGGCCACGGTTCTACTTAATAATTCTTGATGGATTGAACCGCTTTAAAGCAATCTTGAAACTGATCAGGCGAGCTGTCAATACTGCAGGCGACCCGAAGCTTCCGAATTGTATGCGCTGGTATAGCAAGCGTACGGATGCATACTCACAGAGAAGGCTACGCCTACGTACGCTTGCGCGCTACTTAGCCCTCAGAAATCAATGATTTCAGCAGTCACTAATGTAGTGAGCTAAGTGGCCAGAGCTATAGAACCGTGGAGAGAAGCGGGCGGTAGCAAAGCTGACTTGGCATAAGCTGTAATTACGTACGGTGCATCCTCGATAAAGCTATGACCCATACCTGCCTGAGATTTCAGCAAAGCATTGCCATTGTTGTTGGCATTGACGACTATCGCTCAGGCATCACGCCGCTGCAAACGCCTGTTCGCGATGCTCAAGCCATCGCCGAGTTTTTAGAGGCGCAGCATGGCTATCAAACCCATATGTTTTTGGATGATGGCGCGACGCGAGAGCGCTTGGTCGAGCTGTTTGAGCAGATGCTACCTAAATGGATAGAGGCGGGCGATCGCCTGCTATTCTACTTTGCCGGACACGGGATTGCGCTCAACGGGGAAGATGGCCCAGAAGGGTATCTTGTTCCTCAAGATGCTCGGCTCGGAGATAGCAGCACCTACTTACCGATGTCAAAGGTGCATGATGCGTTGCATCAATTGCCCTGTCTCCATTTTTTAGGGATTTTGGACTGTTGTTTTGCAGGCACGTTTCGCTGGTCAAGTACAAGAGATATTGCGATCGCAAATCATGGCGTTATTCACAAAGAAAGATTTGATCGCTACATTCAAGATCCGGCCTGGCAGATCATCACCTCAGCCGCCTGCGATCAAACTGCGCTCGATGCGTTTTGCCTGCAGGCTCAGCGAGGACAAGCGGGCCAGCACTCTCCTTTCGCCGCCGCCCTGATAGAAGCCCTTCAGGGCAAGGCCGACGCCTATCCCCCTGCAAAAGTCGGCAAGCCCGCCGGGAAGGGAGTGATTACCGCAACGGAACTGTATCTGTATTTACGCGATCGCGTCGAAACCGCCACAACCGCTCGCACGCTTCGTCAAACACCGGGCATCCACCCCATGAAGAAGCACGACAAAGGCGAGTTTATCTTTCTTAGCCCCGGACACCCGCTCAATCTCCCGCCCGCTCCCCCTTTAGACGAATCTAAAAATCCCTACCGCGGCCTGCAAGCCTTTGACGTGCAGCACAGCGAACTGTTTTTTGGCAGAAGCAGCCTGACAAAACAGCTGCATGCCTTCGTCGAGACCCATCCGCTAACAGTGGTATTAGGCGCTTCGGGCTCAGGAAAATCGAGCCTGATCAAGGCCGGGCTACTGCCCAAACTCCAACAAGAGTCGGATAGATGGCAGATTCTATCTCCTATCCGACCGGGTGAGGTCCCATTCCAGGCGCTAAACAACGCGCTGATCGCAGCTCAGCTGCCCACAGTCGAAAGACAACACTCACGTAAAACGCTGGCGCAAAGCATTGCGGCCTGGGCTAAAAAGAATCCCACCACCCAGCTCCTACTTTTCATTGACCAAAGCGAAGAAATTATTACGCTCTGTTCAGACGAAACGGAGCGCCAGCAATTTGTTCAACAGATATTAAGCGCTGTAAATGCTCATCGAGATAGACTGCGGGTTATCCTAAGACTGCGCTCTGACTTTGAACCTCAAGTCAGAGAGGCTGGCTTGAAATTTGCCCCTGACGTCTTCAGAAAACTTGGACTCGCAACACTAAAAAATCGTTGGCAAAGCGGACGATTTCGGGTTCCGGTGATGACGAGAGCTGAATTGCGCGAAGCCATCGAAAACCCAGCAGAAGCCCGAATTATGTATTTCCAGCCTCACGATTTGGTTGAGCAGCTGATAGATGAAGTTGCAGATATGCCGGGGGCGCTGCCGCTGCTGTCTTTCGCCTTGAGTGAACTGTATCTGAAATATCTAAGGCGACAGCGGCATGCAAACCACGATGGGATAATCATTGAGAGAGCCTTAACTCAAGCTGACTATGAGGAGTTAGGCGGTGTCATTCAATCCATCACCCAGCGGGCTAATCAGGAATACGAAGCCCTAGTGGTTCAAGAGACTGCTTATGAGTCAGTCGTCCGGCATGTGATGCTGCGTATGGTAACGCTAGGGAGCGGTGAGCTGGCCCGACGGCGCGTACCCCTATGTGAG
>JBAUIB010000030.1:0-18598 GCA_049680585.1 Phormidesmis sp. | reverse complement strand
GTCTTCTATATACAGTCTGCCAGGATAGAAAATATCGCCGGTAAAGAGAATATGCGTGTAGGGATCGTAAATGGAGACTTCGGCGGCTTCGTGGCCAGGGGTCGCCATGATTTGCAGGATGCGATCGCCTAGATCAAACGTCACTTCGTCCTGGGGCCAGTTTTGAAAGCCATAGAATGCGATGGTCTCTTCTAAGCTTTTACCGACAACAACCGTATCAGGGCGATTGGCAAACTGCGAGTCAGCTTCAAAATGGTCTCGATGAAGATGGGTATGCGCGACAACGAGGGGATAGCAATCGCGCGGATAGCGGGTGAGCCACTGGTCGATGAGATCGTCTACCGTTTGGCGCAAGGGGAAGAAATCTGGCGATCGCGTCGCCCCCGTATCGAGCAAAATAGCACGCTCATTGCCAAAGAGCAGATACATAAAAGGCGCTTCGACATGCACCGCCATATTTTGCCGCAGTATCACCGTGTGCTCGTTGTAAGCGTGGACTTGGATGTCGGGATCACGATTGTGCTTGGCTGATATAGAGCCGTGAATCCAGTTCACATCTAGGCTACCGGGAGCAGCGGCTGACAGCTTGAAGTCAATAGCAGTTGTCGTCGAAAGCGGCATTTTCTAAAAATTCCAATTACAGCAGTTGGTGGCGTCAAATAAACGATATCGCTGAAATTGGTCAGCGAGCTGAATAAATTCCTCGGCTTGAGCAATGGCTTCAAATGCCTCACCCACAGCAACCCTTGCGTGCAGTGCTGTAATCTCACCAAATACCTTAACGATCATCCTCAAGACAGGGGCGATCGCACCGCCTGTGAAGTCGCTAGCTGACCGGCGCAGTGGGCCGAGCTACAATGCTCATGTGTTTCATCATAGTTTGAACTTAAAGCACTAAAATTTCCTATGAGCATCGACGAACTTATCAGAGCTGCCAACCAACTAGATGAAACAGATCTAGATCGCTTTTTGCAGCAGGTAGTGACCCTACGCGCTCAACGCAAAGCAAGTGTGCTTTCAGTTGAAGAAGCTCAGTTACTCGACAAATTTAACCAAGCCATTCCAGCAACCTTGCAGGAACAATACCAGCACTTGAGGGCGAGACGTGAAGAGGACTCACTGACCAGTCGAGAACACAGCCAGTTGATTGAATTGAGCAAGCAAATTGAGCAGCTAAGTGCTGAGAGGTTAGAGTCCTTGGCGACCCTGGCCCAATTACGTCGAGTTTCTTTACCGGACCTTATGTCACAGCTAGGGCTTACGCCTGCCAGCTATGTCTAGTCAGTATGTTCCAGTTGCTCTAAAGCGCTTGGTCTTCGAACGGGCAAATGAAATGTGTGAGTATTGTTGTAGTCAAGCAAAGTATGCAATTGACTGTAATGAACGAGCATCCTCCTAGTTGATAGATACGTTTCTCAATGGGGGAGCGTGGCGATCGCCCTATCCCAGTCTTCAACAGCATGATTGTTTGCTCAGCCTTTGGTCGACCTTTAAAAGAAGAAGGGTCTGTAAGCACCACCTACAAACCCTTCTACTATTATTTCGTGACTACTTTATTCAAAGCCAAGCAGGTCAAAGATTTCTCTGTCCTTCAAGGGCTCTACTTCCAGCGGCTTAGCATCTTCGAGCATCCCTTTAGCCAGCTTCAGGTACTCATCGCGAACGCCTTGAATTTCAGGATCAGAGTCTTCCATTTCAAAGACGGTGCACTTCTTCAGGCGGCTGCGACGAATCGCATCGACTGTTTTGAAATGCGCCAAGGTCTTGAGGCCAACGCGCTCGTTGTACTTATCAATTTGATCGGTGTCCTCGCTGCGGTTAGCGATGATGCCGCCTAAGCGGACTTTGTAGTTCTTCGCCTTTGAGCGAATCGCAGCAACAATCCGGTTCATCGCGAAGATAGAGTCAAAGTCGTTGGCGGTGACCACCAGGCAGTAGTGTGCATGCTGCAAAGGTGCGGCAAACCCACCGCAAACCACGTCGCCCAACACGTCAAAAATGACCACGTCGGTATCTTCAAGCAGATGATGCTCTTTTAGCAGCTTGACCGTCTGGCCCGTGACATACCCGCCGCAGCCAGTGCCTGCCGGTGGGCCACCGGACTCAATACACATGACGCCGTTGTAGCCTTCGAACATAAAGTCTTCGGTCTGCAGTTCCTCTGAGTGAAAGTCAACCGTTTCCAGAATGTCGATGACGGTGGGCACCATCTTCTTGGTGAGGGTGAAGGTGCTATCGTGCTTAGGATCGCAGCCGATTTGCAGGACGCGCTTACCGAGGTGGGAAAAGGCTGCTGACAGGTTAGAAGACGTGGTGGATTTGCCAATGCCGCCTTTACCATAGACGGCAATGACCAAAGCACCTGTGCCGATGTCCATTGATTCCGTCTGGTGGACCTGAACGCTGCCTTCGCCATCTTCGCCTTTTTTCGCAGCGGGGGGACGAACGTTTGTAGCTACCACAATAAATTCTCCTATTTTCTATCTAAGTATCGATCTAAATGGCTGTCTAGATGGATGGGCTTTACTTAATTGATCAATTCATTTACTTGCCGATTGCCGCTTTTGCCTCGTAGAGGGTATCGACCGTAATCGAAGAGATGCCGCGATCGCTCGCGAATTTCTCCGTGTTACGTTTGACTTTACCGCGTACAAAGAACGGAATTTTCTTCAGCTCAGCCATGCCATCTGGGCTCCAGCTCATCCCAGCAGTATCCTCTACGGCCATCACCTGTGAGTCGGCGGCTGTTGACACTGCGGGCTCAGCGATCGCCACACCGCCTCTTTCTCTCTCAGTCGGCTGATCGCTGGCCTGATGAGGCGCAGTGTGCAAATGGCTCATATGCCCTTCGGCGAACTCGAAGTCTTCGCGGAACATGCCAATCAAATGCTCCTCTAAGCCCATCATCAGCGGGTGCACCCAGTCGTCAAAAATGACGTTAGCGCCTTCCCAACCCATTTGCGGAGAGTAGCGAGCGGGCACGTCTTGAACGTGAATCGGCGTTGAAATCACTGCGCAGGGAATGCCTAAGCGCTTGGCGATATGCCGCTCCATTTGAGTGCCTAGCACCAGCTCAGGTGCTGCCTGCTCGACCGCTTCTTCGACCGCTAAGTAGTCATCGCTGATCACCGCTTCTACGCTGTGCTGCTTAGCCACCTCGCGCACCTGCCGGGCAAATTTGCGGCTGTAGGTGCCAATGCCCACTAGGGTAAAGCCCAGCTCTTCGGTGGCAATTCTCGCCGCTGCGATCGCATGGGTCGCATCGCCAAAGATAAACACCCGCTTACCCGTCAAGTAGGTAGAGTCTACCGAGCGTGAATACCAGGGCAGCCGCGATGCCCCCGGCATTGCCGATGACGACAGCCGATCCGCACTCCAGCTTCCGAGCGTATCAGTTTGCGATCGCCGCAGTGCCCGACTCACATCAATTCCAGCCACTTCACCAATTTCAGCAATAAAGTCGCGCGTAGCCCCGACGCCAATCGGGACGGTTTTGACCACCGGCTGATCGAAGTTACGCTTGAGCCAATCGCAGATAGTTAGCGCAATCTCAGGGTAGAGGCAGATATTAAAGTCTGCATCTGGAATCCGCTTGAGATCTTCAGGCGTTGCGCCGAGCGGTGCGACTACGTTCACATCTACACCGATTTCAGCCAGTAGCTTGATTACCTCTTGCATGTCATCACGGCAGCGGAACCCTAGCGCCGTCGGCCCGATAATGTTTGCTTTGGGACGAATGGCCGGATCGCGCTCGGGCCGCTTTGTGCCGGGCGGCAAGACAACTGGCAACAGCAGGGTGCGCACCAGGTGATAAAGCGTTTCGCTGCCGCCCCAGTTTTCCTTTTTAGAATAGGCGGGCAGCTCTAAACTGACGACGGGCACAGGCAACCCCATACTCTCAGCGAGCGAACCTGGCTGATCTTGAATGAGTTCGGCGGTGCAGCTTTCGCCCACTAGCATCACCTGCGGGGCAAAGCGCTCATAGGCTTCTCGCACCGATGTTTTGACCATTTCAGCCGTGTCTCCACCGAGATCGCGCGCTTGAAAGGTGGTGTAGGTCACAGGCGGGCGGCGATCGCGCCGTTCAATCATCGTAAACAGCAGATCGGCGTAGGTATCACCTTGAGGCGCATGAAGCACATAGTGCACCCCTTCCATTGAGGTCGCAATTCGCATCGCGCCGACGTGGGGAGGGCCTTCGTAAGTCCACAGGGTCAATTCCATAGTTTAAGTTGATAATTCCAGCGGGTGGTTGACTTGATGAGGGTGTTTCAAAAGGGGAACATCAGACGCTCAGTCGATTGCGCCGCTCCATCGGACGGGCAAACAGCTCTGCCAAATCAGCCGCCTGATCGTAACCATGCAGCGGCGAAAAGACCAGCTCAATCGACCACTTGGTTGCCAATCCCTCAGCTTCCAGCGGATTCGCCAAGCCTAAACCGCAGACCGTAATATCCGGACGAGCTTCGCGGCAGCGATCTAGCTGCTTCTCTACATCTTGGCCCTCAGAGAGCGCAGTTCCGGCTGGCAACAGATTTATTTCACGTTCCATTAGCAGCCGATCAATATAGGGGGTACCGACTTCAATAAGCTCCATGCCGCATTCTCTCGAGAGAAAACGAGCCAGCGGAATTTCAAGCTGTGAATCGGGGAAGAGAAAGGCCCGGCGTCCTTGGAGCATTTCACGATATCGCTCTAGTCCCATATTGGCGCGGGCTACAGATGGGGCGATCGCATCCTCGAAGCGCTCACTGTCAATCCCCCAAGCCTCAGCCGCCGCCTGTAACCAGCTCGTTGTCCCTTCAATGCCAAAGGGATAGGGGGCTGGCAGCAGCTCAGCGCCACGGGC
Organism: Phormidesmis sp.; assembly: GCA_049680585.1. Classification (GTDB taxonomy): domain Bacteria; phylum Cyanobacteriota; class Cyanobacteriia; order Phormidesmidales; family Phormidesmidaceae; genus Phormidesmis. The sequence goes on along the minus strand of JBAUIB010000030.1, from coordinate 13,749 downwards.
GGTCAGCAAACGCACCGTTTCACTCAAAAATGGCTGGGCCACCAAAAGCTTCGTACCCGGCCCAACGCTAGGAAGATCCGAGGCCCGACGCGGTGGGAAAAAGGAAACGCGCTCAATTCCGAGCTTGTCGAAGAGTCGCTGGAACTGATCTTCGACCACATCAGCCAGACTGCCCACTACCAGCAGATTAGGTTCATCACTGCTTTTACCCGGCAAAACCGGCACCATCGAACCCAAGCAAGCATCTTCGCCCTGCGTAAAGGTGGTTTCGATGCCGCTGCCCGAGTAGTTTAAGACTCTGACGTTTGGAAAGTAGCGGTGATTGAGCTTTTCCGCAGCCTTAGACAGATCAAGCTTGATTACCTCAGACGGACAGGAGCCGACTAAGAACAGGGCTTTGATATCGGGGCGACGGCTGATGAGCTGCTCAACGACTCGCTCAAGTTCTTCATTCGCATCGGCGAGTCCCGCCAAATCGCGTTCGCCTAAAATAGCGGTACCAAATCTAGGCTCGGCGAAAATCATCACGCCCGCCGCCGACTGGATCAAATGCGCGCAGGTTCTCGAACCCACCACCAAAAAGAACGCGTCCTGCATCTTGCGATGCAGCCACACGATCCCAGTCAGTCCACAGAACACCTCTCTTTGGCCGCGCTCTTTGAGCACTGGTCGATCTTCAGTGCGATCTTCAACGGGAGCCTCTGAAGTGGACAAATCGGAACCAATTGTTTCGGTAGGAATTTTCGTACAAGGCTCTAGCGCCATATTTGCTCTCCTCTTGGGCCGAAGCCCTAACCTATAAAATGCTACGCCTTAATTATTTATTAGAGGAAGATTTTTCGTCGAATCCCCGTTTTTGTAGGCTTTGTTTACATTCAGCCATCAATGTTTACTAACTTTCGAGAACCCCTGGTGAAGGGTTGACAAATAGTTTGCGTAGTATTAGAAGTCCATGCTGTAGAAGTCATCTCCGCCTTTAAAAGTCCTTTTGCGTAGCGACCACTACAGCAACGATATCGGATGTACGCTCTAGTGATCAAACATCGCTCGCGATAACGATTCCTATGCCCTGTAACTTAAGATGGCAGCTTCCAACCTGACGTCCCATCAGTTGGATGTATCTCGGCTTTTGTTTGATCTTAAGCTGTGCACAGAGCTGGTGAGTCGCTTCACCGGATGGCTAGATGCAGATGCGATCGCGCTTTGCACGACAGACGGCCTGATCGAAAAATTTGACTGCGCCTTTGCCCGCATTTGGCTGACAGAGGCGGATCGCAGCTCGCTCAGACTGGTGGCATCCTCCGGCCTGTATACCCGCCTAGATGGAGACTTTGCACGGGTGCCAATGGGGGCCTTTAAAGTTGGAAAAATTGCTCAGAACTGCATTCCTTTTTTGAGTAACTGTCTGGCCGATGAAGAATGGGTAAAAGATCGAGAGTGGGCAATTAACAACAATATTCGGGGCTTTGCCGGTCTGCCGCTGATGGTGCAGGGTCAGGCAATTGGAGTGCTGGCCCTGTTTAGCCTAACGCCGATTGCGCCTGAGTTTTTAGAAGTGCTGCAGGTGCTGAGCCTTTCGGTAACCGGGGCGCTGGCCAGTGCAATGAAGCATCAAGCGCTACAGACAGAAACCCGCGCTCTGACAAACCCACCAACGAGTTTGTCAGAGCGCATAGCCATGTCGTTAGGTCAGCAAAAGCTCAGTCTGCTAGGCACAGAGCAGCCGCTGGCTAAACCCATCGAGAATTTACTCACTCAGATGGCCAATCGACTCTCTGGCTTGCCTTGCTACTACTGCCGCCTTGTCTATGAAGCGGATACGGTTGTTTTAGAGGCGATGGTGGCCGCAGATGGTACACAGCGCCTGAAAGATGCGGCATTAAGACAGCTATTTCAAGATATTGAGGCGATCGCGCACAGCCTAAATGGCACCCTACAGACGCAAATCGACTCGGCGTCAGCCGCTGATCAAGTCTTGGGGCAAGTGCGCTTACAGCTCCCTCAGGAGCGCCAGATCTGCTACTCGAGTCCCTCACCGCTATCGGACAGAGAGCAGGAAGTGATTCAGCTATTGGCGCAAGGGTGCCGCGATCGCGAAATTTCCGAGCAGCTCTATATAAGTGAGCGCACCGTCAAATTCCACACGAAAAACATGCTCGCCAAGCTCGGGGTGAGAACACGCGTGCAGGCTGTCTTTGAAGCGACTCAGAAAGGCTGGTTGAACGATATATAACAGCATTGCGATCACTGAACATACACTGTTTAGCGCTTTTGCTGGCGTGAAGCAGTTTACTTTTTACTCCACAACAAAATCAAGAAGATTGTGAGGAGAATCGCTTCCGTTCCTAAAAGGCTATTGAGAGTTTGCGCATCTTCGGGTTTGAGGATGAAATGCGATCGCAGCAAGATATATGGCACAAACTGTAACAAGATAATGCCACTAAAAACAAACCACACAGACCAAGAAAACCCTTGCCATAGGCTAATGGCAGCCACAATATTAAACACAAGTAGCGCTACATCCATACTACGCCACAGCAAGGGTGTCGATAGCCAAGGCGTACCTGTTAGCCCAGCCATATTGCCAATATGAACAGTGGCGCCGTATAAAAGAACAACAGCCATCAGCTTGGCATAGCGAGCTGTCCAGGGTTGCATGAGCGCTGGCACCGTTTCATGCACAGTCATGTGTTCATACCTCGTGATCGCAGTAGACGCTCTAGACAGCAATATAGGACATCACAATATCGTTGAGCTGATTTTGTTGGCGAAACTGAGCGATCGCACTTTCCAGCGCAGACGGCGAGCCATTCAGCATCACCACGCGCTCGCTAGAAGTGCAGGTAATGGTTTCAATCGAGTAGCCGTCATCGTCGGTGAGGGCTTTGGTGTGGGGCGTGAGTTTAGCGATCGCGATCGCTCGCAGCCGTTCATCATCATACCGATAGGCTTCCACTCTAAAAATGCTGGGCACCCGCTCTAGCGCCCGGTGGAGCAGCGCCTTTTTTTTCGCAGTGGCCCGAAAGCTGAGAATCAATCGCCCGTCGCCAACAGTTGTAGAACCAATGCCACTGCCCAAAATCCCTTCTAAAGACACGCCCCGATTTGAAAAAACTGCCGCCGCCGCGCTCAGCGTTCCAGGCTTATCCTGCACCCGCGCAACAAAGACCCAGCGTTCGCTAGTGACGCGATCGCCCGCTAGTTTGACTTCTGTCGTATCAGCCATGCTGCAAATCCTCCTTGAGTCGTTGGTTGAGCTGATCGGCTACTTTGTGCAAAAGCTCAGCTTCTTCGGCCCATAGCTGAATCGGTACCACCTGCGTCCAGCCGTAAGGCGTCACGACAATGGGTACGCCCAGCGGCGTGTGCAGCCCGTAAAACTCCCCGTCTAGCTGAACCTGCCCGGAGACCACCATCTCTCGGCCCTCTAGCAAATTTTGGATCAGGTCGGTGGTGACATTGGCCGTGGCCGAGATTGTTTTTGCGCCGGAAACGTGAGTGACAAAGGGCTTGACCACAACGCGCAAATCGGGCGGCAGGCTATCGACATAGCTATAGGCTTCTTTGATGTTGCCCTGCTTGAGATAGTCCGTGACGATCTGTTTTTCTCTGGCAACTTCAGCCGGGAAATCAATTACCGTGCGATCGCGTCTAAGCTGCCGACGGGCAATGCGCAGCTCGTCTAAGGTCATGCCGTGGATTTTCACACTGCTCCAGAGCGGCACCATCCCTTCGCCGTGCTCGCCCACAATAAAGCCCTGCACGAGCTGACGGCGCACTCCCAGATCAGCGGCAATCTCTCTACGAAAGCGCAATGAGTCGGAGTAAGCCCCCACGCCAATCACCCGATGCCGGCCCAAATGCCGACTAAAGACTTCGACCGCTAGCTCAACCGGATTGGTGACGATAATGACAACTTCATGGCCATATCCATGTTGGGCGATCGCCCGCGCGTAGGTTTCAAAAATTGGCAGATTGGTCGCGGCTAGCTGAGCGCGGGAGACGTTATCGCCACTGACGGTTGCCCCAGCACTCATCACAATCACATCGGCAATAATATCTTCAGGCGCGAGTGCCACATCCAGCATGGGCGCTTTTTCAGCATAGGCATCGCTTAAGTCGCTGCACAGACCGTAGAGAATCTGACCGCTGCGGCCATTTGGGCGACCCACCAGCTGTAGCCGCTCTGTGGGCATCAGCGCCCCTAATGCCATTAGCTGAGAAACAATTTCTCGGCCACAGTCCCCGCTAGCTCCAATGACAGAAACATCCATAAGCGCGTCTCTAAGATCAAGACTCGCTTTGAGGGTAGCGCGTTTACAAGACAACGGCTGTATTCTGGCACTCACCGTAGGCTTCGACTACGCTCAGCCTACGACCCAATTGCGACCTCATTCACAGCCCCTCTCGGCTGTCGGCTAGCCTGGTGAGGAAGCACCTTGTGCCTAATCGCAACCCGGTCAGCCACATAGCTCGCGTCGCGCGCAATTCCCGAAAACCGCGCTGACCCCCAAGTGTACAGCCAAGGCAATCCTAAGAAATAGAGCCCTTCGACAACGCTAACACCGCGCTTATGGCTAGGATAGCCCTTGCCATCAAAGGCAGGCACACCAATCCAGCTAAAGTCCGTATGATACCCAGTAGCCCAAATCACGGTGCCGATGTCAGCGGCTTGCAAGTCAACAGATAAAGGTTCCTCTTCAGGCTCCCACACGGGCTGATAAGTCGGTTCAGTCGGGGCCTTGATCTGATTTTTTTCGATAAACGTATCAATAGTGCCTTTGATACTTTCGGCAACCTCATCGGCATGATCGAGATTTTGTTTGAGATCGGCTCGAAACGTCAGGCGATCGCCCTGAATCGCTTTCAGCCTGCCATGAAGCTGCATCCCTTCTAAAGAGAACTGCCGCAGATCAATTTCGCGTCCGCCGCCGCGACCTGTCACGTAGTGGTTGGTTTTTGTTCTGACAGAGTCTTTCTGAGGATGCTCGTCAATCGGAATGTCGTAGTAGCCCATCTGATCGAGCCAATCGACAACATCTTTACCGCGATACTGCCGGGGCGATCGCGGCGCACTACCCACACATAGATGAACCTGCTTGCCCGCCAAATGCAGATCTTCGGCAATCTGAGCGCCTGATTGGCCCGTGCCTACCACCATCACGGCTTTATCCGGCAGGGCATCCGGATGCTTATACTCTGAAGAATGGAGCTGAAGAATGCGATCGCCTAGCCGCTCAGCCATTCTCGGAATCTTGGGTTTGTGATAGCCCCCAATCGCAACCACCACCTGATCAGCGGTGTAAGACCCGAGGGAGGTTTCCACTTCAAAAACGGACTGATCCTCACTGCGGCGCAAATGCAGAACCGCAACCCCCTCTTTTAAGTTCGGCTGAAAAGACGCTGCGTAGCTCTGAACATATTCAACAATCTTGTCTCGAGGCATAAACCCGTTGAGATCTTCACCCGCATAAGGGTAGCCCGGCAAAGTGCATTGCCAGTTGGGCGTCACCAAGCAAAACGAGTCCCATCGCTTCGAGCGCCAGGAATGGGCAACCGCATTCTTCTCAAAAATAATGTGCTCAATGCCTCGCTGCTTCAGGCAGTAGCTGACAGACAGTCCTGCTTGCCCGCCTCCAACAATAACAACAGGAAAGTGTGACTTCATAAATTTCAGTGCCAACGTCAGCTAAGCCAAAGGAAAAGATTCCAATGCCTTCAAGGAATATAGTGCCAACAATAAGGATATGCACTCAAGGATCTTGTATCCGCTGTTACCTTTCGTGCGAGTCTCGTTCTATCAACAGTACTAAAAGAAAGGCAGGATAGTTTACCTGCCCTTTTGTGCAGGTTTGCTAGCTTTTTGTTGAATTTCTGACGCCTTGGGCGGCGATCGCGCTGTCCCAACGATCAGACCTGACAGTCAACAGCTAAATTTGGTATCAGAAAATACAAGACAAACAATGTTGAGCGCCTAGTCTGTTAGCAATTCTTGAATTGGGAGTGATTCAAATGCCCGCAGTAACAACCCCGGCTCATCAGGACGGTGACTTTTTCGTCGATTACGAAGAGAAAGTATTTCCCGATGTCAAAGCCGATCCGGGAGAGAAAGCACTGGTCACGTTTCACACCGTTGCCTTTGAAGGCTCAATTGGGCTAGTGAATCTCTTGCAGGTAAGTCGCTTAATCAGCAAAGGGTTTGACACTTCGGTACTGCTCTATGGCCCAGGGGTCACACTGGGCGTACAGCGCGGCTTTCCCAAGCTAGGAGATGAAGCGTTTCCGGGGCACATGGCGATGAACAATCGCCTCGTCAAGATTATCGAAGACGGCGGTAAGGTGTATGCCTGCCGGTTTGCGCTTCAGGCCCTCTATGGTCACGGCGAGCCGTCTCTTATTCCAGGAATCACACCCATTAATCCGCTAGATGTGCTGGATATTGTGCTGATGCATCGCAAAGAGGGTGCCTTTATTCTCGATACCTGGACGATGTAAGTAGGGCTAACGCTTGTAGGGATAGGGATATGTGATGGACAATTCTCAGACTAACTATACTCAAGTTGTCAGAGCAGCGGCAGTGCAGATTTCTCCTGTGCTGCACAGTCAGTCGGGCACGATGGAAAAAGTGTTAAAGGCGATCGCCGATGCGGCCACAGAAGGCGCGCAGCTAATTGTTTTTCCTGAGACATTTGTTCCCTACTATCCCTACTTCTCCTTTGTCACGCCGCCAGTCCTCATGGGCAAAGAGCATATGAAGCTCTACGAGGAAGCGGTCGAAGTCCCTGGGCCGGTGCCAGAGGCGGTGAGCCAGGCCGCGAAAACGCACAGCATAGTTGTTGTGCTAGGTGTAAATGAGCGCGATCATGGCTCTCTTTATAATACTCAGCTTATCTTTGATGCAGATGGCCAATGCTTGCTAAAGCGCCGAAAGGTAACGCCGACCTACCATGAGCGCATGGTGTGGGGGCAAGGAGACGGCTCTGGGCTGAAGGTGTGCGACACGGCGGTCGGTCGAGTCGGTGCGTTGGCCTGCTGGGAACATTACAATCCTTTGGCGCGCTATAGCCTGATGGCCGAGCATGAACAGATTCACTGCGCTCAGTTTCCGGGCTCTATGGTGGGTGATATCTTTTCTGCGCAGACAGAAGTCACGCTGCGGCATCACGCGTTAGAGTCAGGGTGCTTTGTGGTCAATTCAACCGGCTGGCTGACGGCTGAGCAAATTGCTGAGATTGCGCCTACCGAAGGGCTGCAAAAAGTTCTCACAGGTGGCTGTTACACCACTATTATCAGTCCGGAGGGCGTGCCGTTGTGTGAGCCGATTCGGGAAGGAGAAGGAATGGCGATCGCCGATCTTGACTTTTCTCTGATTACCAAGCGCAAACGCATGATGGACTCTGTCGGCCACTATGCTCGACCTGATCTGCTGCAGTTAAAAGTAAATACATCTGCTTATTCTGTTGTAGAGGCTCCTGTTCCGACTCGTTTCTCGACTGGCTTGTCGGGCGATAGATCTTCTTCAGTATCTGAAGATAATGTGCCTGAAGATTCTGAAGACAGTGTGCCTGAAGACAATGTCTCAAACAGCATTTCGACATCTCCAGCAAATCGCGCCGTCTATTCTCTTTCTTAATTCATGAATCAACAGCAGGTTATCACCGAATTACAAACAAAGGGACTGAATCTGGTTGTCGATACCGTCGGGGCGGCAGGGCGAAAAGGTGGCGCAGGGCCTTCAGACCATAAAGCGGTCACCGTTGGTGAGACAACCGTGATGGTTCCCGTGTATACGGATGGGGCCGCTCATTCGCCCTACGCAGTGAAGCGCGATCGCGCTGGCAAGTCTACACTGACTCACGACGGCGATCGCATTGCCGCCATTAATTTTCCCAAACAGCCCAACTTTTACAACCTGCACACGGCAGATGGCATTCCCTATTGGAAAATAGCGCTGTTGCACAGTCATAATGTGCTAGCAACAACGGTCCTGCAAACCTGCATCCGCTACGACAACCGCAAAACAGCCTGTCAGTTCTGCGCCATTGGCCAGTCTTTAGACGCAGGGCGCACCATTGCGAAAAAAACGCCTGACCAGCTAGCCGAAGTCGCCGAAGCTGCCGTGCGATTAGACGGCGTGGAGAATATGATTATGACGACGGGCACGCCAAATACAACAGATCGCGGGGCGGCTTACCTAACAGACTGTGCGCAGGCGATTCGCAATCGAGTGGATCTGCCGCTTCAGGCGCAGTGCGAGCCGCCTGATGACTTTCGCTGGTTTGAGCGGATGCGGATAGCAGGCGTAGACAGCTTGGGCATGCACTTAGAAGCAGCGGACCCAGAGGTGCGAGCGAAGATTATGCCGGGTAAGGCGAAGGTGCCACTGAGTTATTATTTTGAAGCTTTTGCGGCGGCGGTGAAGGTATTTGGTCGCGGGCAGGTGAGTACCTATCTGCTGGCAGGGCTGGGCGATAGTAAAGAGAGTCTTTTGCAGGTGAGCGATCGCCTGATCGATATTGGCGTTTATCCCTTTGTGGTGCCGTTTGTGCCGATTGTGGGAACGCCGCTAGCTGGGCAATCTCCGCCAAGTAGCGACTTTATGTTTGAGCTGTATCAGGCCATTGGTGCGAGGCTAAAGCAAGCAAATCTGCTGTCTGCCGATATAAAGGCAGGCTGCGCTAAGTGCGGCGCTTGTTCAGCTTTGTCGAGCTTTGAAGTTTGACTAGACAGTTTGATTGAGCAGTTTGATTAGAGAGTGTAATCCGACTAATATGACGACAACAGTATCTCAGTCTGAAAGCAGCGCAGATAAACCCGCAGAGTCCAAATACACGGACTCTAGACACACAAGGTCCAAATGCACCTACAGCTTTCAGCTAGCGCTGCATGAACCAGAATTAGCCGATTACTTTGCGCTGCGGCAACAGATATTCTGCGACGAACAAGAACTATTTGAACAGCATGATCGCGACCTAATCGATCAGCGCTCTTATCCCATTGTGGCGATCGCCCACCAAGCCAACCAAAGTGATCGCGTCGTCGGCGTCGTCAGAATCTACGAAGAAGCGCCCCGGCTTTGGTACGGCGGACGTTTGGGTGTTCACCCTGACTTTCGGCGGGGATGGCGGATCGGCAAAGGGTTGATCTACAAGGCGGTGACGACTGCGAATACTTGGGGATGCGATCGCTTTCTCGCCACCGTTCAGCTACAGAACGTGCGCTTTTTCACCCGTCTGCATTGGGATAGCTTAGAAGAAATGGAAATTCTGGAGCGCACTCATCACCTAATGCAGGCCGATCTCGACTACTACCCCACCAGCGATCAGCCGCGTCCGAATTTGCCGATATGGCGCGCCGCCTGAAGGATCTGACAATGCTGTCTGATTTGGTGAGCGCCCTGCAAAAGTCTGTCAGCATTTTGCACAAACAAGACATTCAGACGGCGGCGATCGCGCTCGGCCAGTCTGTACAAAGTCAATATACAAAAGGCGGCGACAACACACTCATTCGTTTAGGCGATGACTGCGCCGCTATTCCTGACGGTGACGGCTATCTGTTGCTGGCGGCAGAAGGGATTTGGCCCGCTCTCGTCCAGCAAGATCCTTGGTTTGCCGGGTGGTGTGCGGTAATGGTGAATATCTCTGACATTGCAGCGATGGGCGGAGAGGCGATCGCGCTGGTTGATGCCTTGTGGTGTGAATCTCCTGAGGCGAGCAAGCCACTTTGGGCAGGGATGCAAGCGGCTTCAAACGCTTATGGCATTCCGATTGTCGGCGGACATACTAATTGTCACAGTCCGTATGCGGGGCTGGCGGTTTCTATTTTGGGGCGATCGCAGCATTTGATTACCAGCTTCGACGCTCAGCCTGGGGACGAATTGGTAATGGTTGTCAATATGGCGGGAGACTACTACGGAGACTATCCTTTTTGGAATGCAGCAACAACAGCCGAACCCGCCCGACTCAGAGCGCAGCTAAAGCTGTTGCCAGCGCTTGCCAAGTCGGGCCTATGCCACGCGGGTAAGGACATTAGCATGGGCGGGCTAGTCGGCACTTTGCTAATGCTGGCAGAAGCCTCTGGCTGCGGCGCGATCCTAGAAATTGACCGAGTGCCCAAGCCTTCAGGCATTGCTTGGCAAAAATGGCTGACCAGCTTTCCGAGCTTTGGCTTTTTATTAAGCGTCGCCCCCGACAGTGTTATGTCAGTGCAGGAGATTTTTCAGGCTGAAAACTTGCGGTGCGAATCAGTTGGTAAGGTTATCGCTGAACCTCATATTTGTCTTCAATATCAAGGAAACAAACAGCTATTTTGGGACTTAGCCCAACCTCTGACCGGCTTCAGATCAGAGGAATAATGGTTTTTGGGAGAGATTTCTATGGCCTTAAAAATAGCTCTTCTTACCTATTCCACCCAGCCGCGAGGAAGCGTTGTCCATACGCTAGAGCTCGCAAATGCACTGCATAAGCTCGGCCATCAGCCCTGCGTTTTTGGCCTAGATAAGAGCGGTAAAGGCTTTTATCGCCAGTCCGCATTTCAGACCTGCACGGTACCCGCAGCGCCCTATCCTCAAGAGAAGGCAGACGATATAGATGGGCTCATAAAGCAGCGAATCGGTGAGTTTATCAGTTTTTTTCAACAGCACTCGCATCGCTATGATATCTATCACGCGCAAGACTGTTTGAGTGCCAATGCCCTGGCCAGTTTGAGAGCGCAGGGAAACATCCCTCATTTTGTACGCACTGTCCACCACATCGAGAACTTTCGCAGCCCCTATCTGCAAGCCTGTCAGGAAAAGTCTATCTATGAGCCTGACCGCTGCCTTTGCGTAAGCGACGTTTGGCAGCAGGCGCTAAAAGAGGACTATTGTATCGAAGCTCACCGGGTTATGAATGGTGTGAGCGATCGCTTTTCTCCCCTCTCTTCTCCTCAGCAGAGCAAAACAGACGCCACCGTCGCTAAAGCCTATGGCATCAGCGGCGCGCCAATTTATCTAACAGTCGGCGGCATCGAACCCCGCAAAAACTCCATTCGCCTACTCAAAGCCTTTGCTCAAATCCGACAATCACAGCCAAATGCTCAGCTCGTGATTGTTGGTGGTGCCACCTTGTTCGACTATCAAGACTACCGGCAGACGTTTATGACCCTCGCCCAAACCCTCGATTTGCAATCTGCCCTTTGCCTACCTGGCGTCGTTTCGGACGAGCATTTACCCTCGCTCTATCGCCTCGCCGATGCGTTTGTATTCCCCTCTATCAAAGAAGGCTGGGGTCTAGTTGTGCTAGAAGCGATCGCCTCTCATCTCCCCGTGCTAACCTCTAATCAAGCGCCTTTTACCGAGTTTTTGTCAGCAGAGAGTGCGCTGCTAGTAAATCCTCAAGATGAAGCTGCGATCGCTCAAGCCATGCTCAACATTATCCAACCGCAAACCGCCCAACAACTCATCCAAAGCAGCCAGCTTATCGCGGCCCTCTATAGCTGGCAAACCAGCGCCCAAAGCCATCTAGCCCTCTACCATCAACTCTCCTAAAACGCTCTCCTGTTCTCCCATGCCAGAAATCAACTTCAAAATCCAATGGCCCGACGGTCAGAAAGAAACCTGCTACTCGCCCTCTTTGGTGGTGAAAAAGTACTTTACGCCGGGTGAGTCTTACACGGTCACAGAGTTTTTAGAGCGATCGCGTGAATCTTTGACCATTGCGAGCGATCGCGTTCAGGCCAAGTTTGGCTTTCCGTGCAGTCGGGCGCTGGGTCAGCTCCAGAGAATTGAGACAAAAGCGCAGAAATATAGCGAGCAACCAGAAGGACAAGTCACCGTCTTACAGTTTGAGTAAGCACGTTCCGTTTATTCATTTAGCGGCTCTGATCCTCTCATCTGGTATGCCATGTCTATTCTAGCGACGGCCTTTTCAGAGCTGAGCTAAAGCCGAGTTCGATGGATATTGCTTTTTCTATTTCTTCCCAATAAGTGTCCTCTAGGGTACCTTGTTTATTTTTGATTCTACGAGCATCCACAACCCGCATTTGACCCAGGTTAATATGGCGATCGCCCTTCAGCCGGTTTTGGGATGTGGGTAAGACATTAACGACATATGGAAAGGTCTTCATGCCAGGTAGCAGAGGGGCTACTACTGTGGTGTCGCTATTCTTGTTACCTACGTCGTTTTGCAATATTAAACAAGGACGCTCTTTACCTGTTTCGCTGCCTACTACTGGGTCGAGTGCGACCCACCATATTTCTCCTCGCTTATAGATGAGTTTTCTACCCGGCATCTTCGTCAGGCAAATCGTTAAGGCCATCACCGACAGTCACTTCCCAAAGGGCGCGCTCTGCCTTTAGCGTTGGGTCGTTGGACTCTTCTATGTAGGCTTCTTCTAGCTCTTGCATAAAGATCCTGTGCTTCTCTTGTAGCAAGAGCTGATTGATGAAGCTGCTGCGATTGCTTGCTAGCTTATCTACGAAGGATAAGACTTCGTCGTCTAACGTGATGCTAACTTTCTTACTCATAGCTCATGCCTGGCTCATTCCTGCAAGATATGAAAGTAGGATTGCGGTGTCCTACTCATCAATCATACCTTCATTGTTGTGATTGGAGTATCTGAGCTAGGAAAATTATTGGTTCCTGAATATGACTTTTCTAAGATGACGGGTGGGGTGAGAGGTAAATATGTTGAGAGATATCGAGCTGGCACAAATTTGGTTCTTTTAGATCCGGATGTTGCTGAGGCTTTTCCCACTGATAGCGCTGTAAATGAAGCATTGCGGCTGTTGCTTCAGATCGCTCAATGCCAAAGTGCTAATCAGTCTGTTGGTACGGACTAATCTGTTTGCTCAGTTTGGGACAGTCCTTAGCTCTCAGCTTGCTTTGATGACGGCAGTTTATCGAATGATTCTGGCTCAATGTCAGCGACCTTAGCTAACACCGCGTCGTATTTCGCTCGTGTACCACGGCTTGCTCGTTCTTGCAGATATCCTTCGGTGGTTAATGCTGAAATTTTCTCGGCAACTGCTAGAACAACAAACTGATCTAATGAAATTCCATCCTGCTCAGCGAGCTTCTGCAAACTTTTATACAGCGAGTCAGGTAACTGGATGCTCAAGTTACTCATGAAAATACTCCAATAGACTCTAGAAACTTTGCAGGTGTGACGGCAGTGATTCCGAATTTATCGATGCCAACAAAATCGCGGAGATTGTATGTTATTACGCTATCACATCTAGCTTTGACTGCTAGCTCCAAGACCATATCGTCTTTGGGATCGCGTAGGTAAGGTCGCCAAAGAAAGAAAATTTGGTGGTGATCTGCAACCACACAGTGAAAGTCGATGAAGTCTTGGATGTCTGAAGCATTGATGGCAAAGTTGGGCAGTTCGCGCAATAAAACTTCTTCGTACTCCAGCACCAAGGGCACAGAAAGATGGATGTCGAAGCGTTCCCCCCCAACCAGCTCCAAAAGACGAAAAGCACTGCCGTTTTTAGAGCGTAGCCCAGCCACAATTACGTTGGTGTCAATCACAATCTGGGGAGCGGGCATGTGCATCAACCAGGGTTCTATCCGTACTTGACTAATATTACCGTTTACTGTTACCTCGGCGGAGCTTCCAGAGGCGGTAGGTGAGGAAGCTGGCAAAGGCGAGGAGGGTGAGGAGAGAAATTACCCAGTGGCCGCGCAAGAGGTTGACGGCGGCGAAGGCGAGAACGGCGAGGATGATTAGTCCGCCTGTCAGCATTTGCTTGAGGGGAGAGGGGCT
>JBAUIB010000029.1:0-17221 GCA_049680585.1 Phormidesmis sp. | reverse complement strand
GCACTGCCAATACTCAAGAAGCTCCCAACGCTGCCAATACTCAAGATGCTGCGATAGCTGGCCAAGCTCAAAAAGCCTTCAACCGGAATAAAGGCTAGAGGGGTGAGTTTTTCTGAAATGCTGGGCATCTGCAAGTATCCTTTAGAGGGTGTTAGCCACAGATCGCGTTTGGGCGGCGAATAGTAAAAGAAGAGGCAGTATGACAGTAGCACTATCCTTTGACTGGCAGCGGTTGCAGAATGGCTCAGATATTCGAGGGGTTGCCCTTGAGGGTGTCGTGGGAGAATCGGTAAATCTGACGCCTGAAGTGGCCCATCGGTTGGGTCAGGCGTTTGTCAGTTGGCTGGCAAAAAAGCTGGGAAAGGATGGCAAAAATCTGGTGGTTTCGGTGGGGCGCGATAGCCGAATTTCTGGACCTGCGCTGATGGCTGGGCTATCAGATGGGATGCGGGCGATGGGTGCGAAGGTGTATGACTTTGCGATCGCCTCCACCCCCGCAATGTTTATGAGTACCGTTACCGAAGGCTACAGCTGTGACGGGGCCATTATGCTGACCGCCAGCCATCTCCCTTTTAACCGTAACGGTCTCAAATTCTTTACAGCCCAAGGCGGCTTAAACAAACCTGACATCACCGAGATTCTCTCCTTAGCTAGCAACGACAACTTTTCGGCGGCTGCGTCCAAAGGGAAAATGGAAGCGAGAGACTTTATTTCTGTTTATTCTGATGGGTTAGTCCAACAGATTCGCAAAGCGGTCAATCATCCAGAGCAGCATGAACAGCCTTTGAAAGGGCTACATATTATTGTCGATGCTGGCAACGGGGCAGGCGGTTTTTATGCCAGTAAGGTGCTAGAACCGCTGGGCGCTGACACCAGCGGCAGCCAGTTCTTAGAACCAGATGGGCATTTCCCCAACCATATTCCCAATCCAGAAAACGAAGAGGCGATGGCGGCGATTCGTCAGGCGGTGCTTTGGCATCGGGCTGACTTCGGCATCATCTTTGACACCGATGTAGATAGATCCGCCGCCGTCGATCCGCAGGGCAATGAGCTCAACCGCAACCGACTGATCGCGCTGATTTCAGCCATCGTTCTGCGTGAGCATCCCGGATCCACAATCGTCACTGACTCGATTACCTCAGATGGCCTGAGCGCGTTTATTACCCAGCTAGGCGGGGTTCACCATCGATTTAAGCGTGGCTACAAAAATGTGATTAACGAGGCGATCGCGCTCAATACCTCAGGCCAGGAATCTTGGCTGGCGATAGAAACCTCAGGTCACGGGGCGATGAAAGAAAACTATTTTCTCGATGATGGGGCTTATTTAGTCAGTAAGCTACTGGTAGAGCTCGCTCGCGCCAAGCTCTCTGGCAACGTATTGACCGATCTGATCGCCGAGCTAAAGGAGCCTGCAGAGAGCGAAGAGTACCGCCTCAAAATTTTGGCAGAAGACTTTAAACCCTGCGGAAATGAGGTAATTGAGCGTCTGCGATCATTTGTCGCGGCGCAAGATAGCTGGCAGGTGGTCCCCAATAACTACGAGGGCATTCGCGTGGCTTGTAGCGAAGCCGATGCAGACGGCTGGTTCTTACTGAGGCTATCGCTACACGATCCGGTGCTGCCCCTCAATATTGAGTCCAATGTCAGTGGCGGCATCACCCACATTAAGCAGCGGCTAATAGGCTTTTTTAAGAGGGTTGATCAGCTCGATATTTCTGCGCTTGCGTAAAGATTGTATAAAGACGTGTGATGTGAAAACCCTATCCCTATGAAGCCAGCGACAGATAATCGGGCGACAGACCCTCAAGCTGCTAGTGAACCTGTATGGAAGACGATAGTGCGCCTGCTGCGCTGGGATAAGCCTGCTGGCCGCCTGATTTTGATGGTGCCTGCGCTCTGGGCCATATTCTTGGCCGCTCGCGGAATTCCCGATCTGCCGCTCATTGGTGTGATTGTATTGGGCACGTTGGCGACCAGCGGCGGGGGCTGCGTGATCAATGATCTGTGGGATCGAAATATCGACAACAAGGTAGAGCGCACCCGCAATCGTCCGCTGGCTGCAAAAGCGCTCTCAGTCAAAGTCGGTATTGTGATTGCGCTGATCGCTCTCTTTTGCGCCTGGGGCCTGTCTTTTTATCTCAATCCACTGAGCTTCTGGCTGTGCGTGGCGGCGGTGCCCGTCATCGTGCTCTATCCTTTGGCCAAGCGCGTTTTTCCCATTCCGCAACTAGTCCTCTCGATTGCTTGGGGATTTGCGGTGCTAATCAGCTGGAGTGCGGTCACCAGCGCTCTAGAATTTTCTACCTGGCTGCTCTGGGCTGCAACCGTGCTCTGGACGCTAGGCTTTGACACGGTATACGCCATCCCCGATCGAGAGTTTGACCGGAGATTGGGGATCAACTCTAGCGCTCTGTTTTTTGGCCGACGAGCCCCTCAGGCGGTGGGTTTATTTTTTCTCGGTACTGTGCTGATGCTGGCATGGCTTGGCATCGCGATGACCCTTGGTATCTTCTACTGGCTGGCGCTAGCGGCATCAGCCTATCTCTGGTATCGCCAGTATCAGCAGCTATCACACCGACCTAAATCTCCCAAAGTCTTTGGCAACATCTTTCGTCAAAATGTCACCATCGGCTTCATTTTGCTGGTGGGCATGATTCTCTCTGTCATTTATGTTTAACTTCTGTATTGCTGCTCGTCCTAACATTGACCTCTAATCCTATATGTGGCTCTTTTTTGCCTCTCTGACCGCTCTTTTTGAAGCTTGCAAAGATGCCACCGGTAAACAAAGTCTAAAAAACTTAGACGAATACTCAGTCCTCTTTAGCTTTATGGCCGTAGGCGGGGTGCTGATGCTGCCCATACTATGGCTCACAGGGGGGGTGCCCCCGATAGGGCCAGGCTTTGGATGGGCGCTGCTTATTGGCGGCGCGCTCAACATTTTGGCCTTTACCCTGTACGTGCGGGCACTCAAGCTAACTGACCTATCGCTGAGTGTCCCTTTGGTGACCCTGACGCCGCTGTTTTTGCTGGCGACATCGCCGCTCATTGTTCAAGAATGGCCGACCTGGGCAGATGGTGTCGGCGTCGTCCTACTGGTGATCGGGTCCTACATCTTGAATCTAAAATCTCCCTTTTCTGCCCAAGCCCCCTTCTCTGCCGCTGCTGACTTCTGGGCCCCTTTGCGGGCGATGTCACGCAACCCTGGCAGTCGGCTCATGCTCTGTGTCGCTTTCATCTGGAGCATCACCTCCAATTTTGACAAGATCGGCGTACTCAACTCTTCGCCGCTGTTCTGGGCACTGACGCTTTTCACCGTCATCGCCGGCGGCATGGTCCCGTTTGTCTTTTGGCGTCAGCAGGGACTGCAGCCCCTGATCGCACAGTGGCGGCTGCTGGGCGTGACGGGTGGATTTAATGCGATCGCCATCACCTTTCAAATGCTGGCACTGACCATGGCTCCCGTTGCGCAAGTGATTGCTGTCAAGCGAATGAGCGCCTTGCTATCGGTGCTATTCGGTCATTTTTTCTTCGGAGAAAAAGGGGTAAAAGAGCGGCTGATAGGCGCAGCTATTATGGTCAGCGGCGTCGTGATCATGTCATTGAAATAACAAACATCAGCAAATTGTGACGATTATTTTTTGATCACCTGTGATCCAACTTCAAATCCGCTATAAGATGATAGAGAAGAACTCGATATCGGTTACAGGTTTGCTTTTTTGTTTTCAAAGGGTTTCCCTTGATTTTTACAGGCTTCCGTCCGACTTATCATTCTCAATACCCTGTTTAATTTTTGGAGACTCATTATGGGCGTTTATGTAGGAAACCTTTCCTATGACGTGACAGAAGCTGACCTGAACGGCGTTTTCGCCGAGTACGGTACTGTCAAGCGCGTCACCCTACCGACTGACCGTGAGACTGGCCGCGTACGCGGGTTCGCCTTTGTGGATTTGGATAGCGATAGCGAAGAGCAAGCTGCAATCGATGCGCTCGATGGCGCTGAGTGGATGGGCCGCGATTTGCGTGTTAATAAAGCAAAGCCTCGTGAGGCTCGCCGCTAAACCGTTGCTAAAGTTATTGCCAAAGCCATCGCTAATGAATATCGGCAGAATGTTGTGCTCAGCCTGTGCTCAGCAGCTGGCTGGGTAACTCAATAGCTCAGTAAGCCTTGGATTCGCACAAGAGTCTAAGGCTTGCTGTCTTTCTATCTACGTTTCATCTTTTCCGTTTTTTGCAGCGTGGTTGGGAGAGGGCGGATCCAAACTTATAGCCGCGCTTATTGCTTTTACAGGCGACTCCCTCACGTTGTGCTTCCGTGTTTTGTTTAATTTTTTTGGAGACTCATTATGGGCGTTTATGTAGGGAATCTTTCCTATGACGTGACCGAAGCTGACCTGAATGGCGTTTTTGCCGAGTACGGTACTGTCAAGCGCGTCACGCTACCCACTGATCGTGAGACTGGCCGCGTACGCGGGTTTGCCTTCGTCGATCTCGACAGTGATGCTGAAGAGCAAGCCGCTATCGATGCGCTTGACGGCGCTGAGTGGATGGGCCGCGACTTGCGTGTCAACAAAGCCAAGCCTCGCGAGCCTCGTCGCTAAGCTGTGAATCAGCCAACGACCCGATAGCTAACACTAGATAGCTATCGCTAGACAGCTAACAAGTAAATAGCCAACTCAGCGAGCCCTGGACTTTTAGAAAGTTTGGGGCTCGCTGCATGCTCAGAAGTATTGCAATTTCACTGCTATGGATTCTTCGACGGTTGCCTCTCCAGCGACGCCTTTACGGTTCGATGTTGTCAGTCTTTTTCCCGACTTTTTTGGCTCGCCTCTAAGTTCGGGGCTATTGGGCCGCGCTCTGAAGCGGCAGCTTGCCACCGTCCACATCACAAACCCGCGCGATTTTACGACCGACAAGCATCGCCGCGTAGACGACATTCCCTATGGGGGCGGGGTGGGTATGGTGATGAAGCCAGAGCCGATTTTTGCCGCTGTTGAATCGCTGCCACAGCTGCCTCGGCGCGAGGTGATTTTAATGACGCCTCAGGGAGAGACAATGAGTCAGGCGATGTTTCAATCGCTTTCTGTGCAGTACGATCAGCTCGTGCTGATTTGCGGTCACTACGAAGGTGTCGATGAACGGGTGCTTAATCTGGTCACTCGCGAAGTGTCTTTGGGTGATTTTGTGCTGACCTGCGGCGAGATTCCAGCGCTAGCGTTGCTCAATGGTGTCGTCCGGCTCATTCCTGGCACAGTCGGTAAAGCAGACTCTCTGAAGTATGAAAGCTTTCAGAGCAACCTGCTAGATTATCCGCAGTATACTCGGCCCGCTCAGTTCCGCGAGTGGTCTGTGCCTGAGGTGCTGATCTCAGGTAACCACGGTGCCATTGCCCAGTGGAGAGAGCAGCAGCAAATTGAGCGCACCCGGCAGCGACGCCCTGATTTGTTTGAAAACCGCCAGCAGCGATCGCCCTCGCCCTAATCCCTTCCTCGCCCTTATACCTTTTATCTCTCCCATGAATATCCGTATCGGTAACGGCTTCGACATTCATCGCCTGGTGAGCGATCGCAAACTTATCCTCGGCGGCATTGACATTCCTCATGACAAGGGCCTGCTCGGTCACAGCGATGCTGATGCGCTCACCCATGCGATTATGGACGCGCTACTCGGGGCACTGAGCCTAGGCGATATTGGGCTGTACTTTCCCCCTAGCGATCCGCAGTGGGCCGGAGCAGATAGCCAGGTGCTGCTAGCGCAGGTGCATCGGTTGGTATGCGATCGCGGCTGGCGGATCAGCAATATTGACACGGTGGTGATTGCAGAGCAGCCAAAGCTGAAGCCCCATATTCATCGCATGCGCGATCGCCTAGCGGATACCTTACAGATTGAGCCAGCGCAAATCGGCATCAAAGCAACTACCCATGAAAAACTGGGGCCGCTAGGCCGCGAGGAGGGCATTGCGGCCTATGCAGTTGCCCTGATTCAAAAGCAGTCTTGACCGACTCCCTTCTCTAGCAGTGAGTGACCAACTCTATGAAGAGCTGGTAAGCTTGAGTTAGTCATGCTTAGTCAGTAAATTTGGTTAGATGGCGTCAAGTGGACAGGTTACAGACTGTCCTCTTGCATCTATGAATCTGATGAACTTCACTGTATTTTCATTGATGAAGGCAAGTTTTGTACCGGCCTTCGACGGCTATTCAGTATAAACACGGCATTTTACAGGAAAGATTCATAGAAGTATCGGGATATACGTAAATGTTCGTATATTATTCATACAATCTTCGTGATTGTTCATGCAGTTGCTAAACAGCAGGCCCAAGGGTGCAACTTTCCTTTGCGACCTTTTGGAAATGAGACTGAGATGCTGAGACTTACTTTGTTACCCATATCTTTTGTAAAGAGTGGTCAAAAACTTACTTTTTATCAAAGGTTAGCGACGAATAAAGAATTAGTCATCGAAAAATGTCTGCAAGTCTTTGGAGTGCGTAGTCGTCTTCCAAAGTTGAGTTTGTTCATGTGGTATCAACTTTGATAGCTTGATAAAGGATTTAAGGCTATGGG
Organism: Phormidesmis sp.; assembly: GCA_049680585.1. Classification (GTDB taxonomy): domain Bacteria; phylum Cyanobacteriota; class Cyanobacteriia; order Phormidesmidales; family Phormidesmidaceae; genus Phormidesmis. Next base: position 10,663 of record JBAUIB010000029.1, on the reverse strand, counting down.
TGTGTTGGGTGAATCTTCAGTGGTTTTAATTCCAGCGGTCAATCGACCGTTTGGTTCTGTGACGCCAGCATTTTCGATCAATAGCTTTCGGCAAAACCCACCCGAGCGCATCGGTATGCAGGGCGAATACGATTACAATGGCCTAGCTAAGCGGGTGATGCATGCGTTTACTCAGGAACTTGGCGACGAGGTCAATCAGGTCAAGGTACGTCAGCGCGGCTGTGTGGTGATTTTGACGGGGGTTGTCTCCTCGCGCCGTCATCTCAACCACTTGGTTTCACTGGCAGCGAAAATAGAAGGGACTGCCCTCGTCGAGCTATACGGCTTGACCTTTACCGAAGATGAGGTCGCAGCCTAAGGGCTCACTCACACATTGCCCGTCATTTTTTTACCCTCTCAGAAAATCTTTCTGAGAGGGTAATTTTTGATCGGTGACTGTCATACAGTGCGCTTACGAGCAAAGATCAAATAAAAGTTGCTTTTATAGACCGGTGGGCTTTGGCTTCGACTACGCTCAGCCATCGTATTTGCTGACACCGAACCTTTGAGCGTAGTTTCTTACCCCATCATGGTTTCAACAAAGTTGGTATAGACTTCTCCTTTCAAGAACTGTGGATTTTCTAGCACCTGCTGATGAAATCCAATGGTTGTCGGCAGGCCGGTAATGGCACATTCTCGCAGCGCCCTTTTCATTCGGCGAATAGCCGTCGCGCGATCAGGACCCCATACAATCAGCTTGCCGATTAGAGAATCGTAATAGGGCGGTATTTCGTAGTCGGTATAGACATGTGAATCCATGCGTACGCCCAGTCCACCCGGTGCCAGATAGCCGCTGATGCGTCCTGGATTAGGCCGAAAGTTGTGCTCGGGATCTTCTGCATTAATGCGGCACTCAATGGCATGCCCTCGTAAGACGACGTCCGCTTGGTCAAAAGTGAGGCGATCGCCCTGCGCCACCCGTATCTGCTCTGCGATCAGGTCGATGCCGGTGACCATCTCTGTGACCGGATGCTCCACCTGAATACGGGTATTCATCTCCATAAAGTAAAAGTTGCCAGCCGTATCCACCAGAAACTCGACCGTCCCTGCCCCCACATAGTTAATCGACTGAGCGGCTCGCACAGCGGCATCGCCCATTTTTCTGCGCAGCTCAGCATCTAAAACGGCACTTGGGGCTTCTTCGAGCAGCTTTTGATGGCGACGCTGAATGGAGCAGTCGCGCTCACCTAAATGCACAACATTGCCATGGCTATCTGCCAAAATCTGAAATTCGATATGACGCGGCTTCTCAACAAATTTTTCTAAATAGACGCCTGGATTACCGAAAGACGCTTCTGCCTCACCTTGAGCAGCCATAAACATTTTGCTAAGCGCCTCAGGCTCACGCACTAGCCGCATGCCCCGCCCACCCCCGCCAGCGGTCGCTTTAATAATCACGGGGTAGCCGATCTCAGCGGCCAATGCAGCGGCCTCTTCTGGACTGCTCAGTAGGCCCTCGCTGCCCGGCACCGTCGGCACTTTCGCCCGCTGCATCGTGGCTTTAGCGGTGGCTTTATCCCCCATTGCCCGCATAGCGCTGGGAGTCGGGCCAATAAAAGTCAGGTTGTGATCGGCGCAGATTTCGGCAAAGCGCGCGTTTTCTGCTAGAAAGCCATAGCCAGGATGAATGGCCGTTGCGCCTCGCGTTAGGGCTGCTGCAATGATGTTAGGAATATTGAGATAGCTTTTGCTGCTGGGCGCGTCGCCAATACACACCGCTTCATCGGCTAACTCTACATGGAGGGCATGGCGATCTACGGTAGAGTGCACTGCTACCGTGGCAATCCCCATCTCTTCACAACTGCGAAGAATCCGCAGGGCAATTTCGCCACGGTTGGCAATCAAAATTTTAGAAAAACTCATCTGGCAGCCAGCAACTTTACGCTGAGTCATTAAGAAGATGATCGTATCACGCAGGGTCTGCTGCGCTTCAAGTGGCTGATCGAATAGGGAAGGTCGCTAGCTTCCCTTGCGGTGCATGCTCCTCAAAGAAAATCGTCAAAAAGTGCTCATTATGCCGTATCTTTAAAAGTCCACACCTTCTGCGGATGTGGTGGAATTGGTAGACACGCACGCTTGAGGGGCGTGTGGCTCACGCCTTGCGAGTTCGAGTCTCGCCATCCGCATTTATATTAGAGGCGCTGTTTGGGGTAGAGGCGCTGTTTGGGGGCACGGTCTATTTTAGGCGCTGTCTTCCAAGCGCTATCTAGTCTAAGCGCTGTCCAAAAAGCTTCGATGCTCGCTTATGAGTGTTGAAGCTTTTTGGCGTTAAAGCCTCACACAACCTCACAGCCCTCACCGCTGACTGTCTCAGAAGCAGCTTCTCCGTTATGATGAAGACAAAGTAAATTTTTGTAAATGCTTGCCTTAACTGCTTTGACTTCAGCTTCTCCTGTCATCTCTCGATCTGAACGGACTGATTGGCATGCTTTGCAGCCTCTGTGGAAAGGCGACAAGGCCGTTGTCGATCAAGGACTACCGCACGATCAGCTCTCTCCTGCCTGGCAAATTTTAATGTTAGGAGATGGCTCGCCAACCCGTCATCTACAGCTACTGACCCGAGAGCCTACCGAGGTCGATGTGATTGATATGTCGCTGGTAGATTGCGTGGGCGATCAGGCCCCAGCGCAGATTGAGCAGGTGCCGGGACCGCACTTACGGCGTCAGGTTTGGCTGCGAACAGCGTCAGGACAGCGCTTGGCTTATGCGACGTCTTGGTGGGAAGCGAGCCATGTTGATGACTATCTAGAAAACCGGGCACTGCCGATATGGGCGAGTCTAGCCAAGCTACGAACCGAGCTGTATCGCGATATTCAAGGCATTTATTTTGGTCACTCGGCGGCGTTAGAGGGGGCATTTGAGCAGAAAGGCCCTTTTTGGGGAAGACATTACCTGTTTTGGCATCACGGCAAGCCGCTGACGCTGATCTATGAGGTGTTTTCGCCCTATCTAATTCGCTATTTAGGGCCAATGGGTGCTCAGGATTAGGCCCGCTGGGGGGCTCAAAAGGGTTGGCTTCAAGGGGCTGGCCTTTTTAGAGGCGATCGCTCGATGGCGATGATCGCGTGCCCTGATAGGTCTGATCTAGCCAGATCTGGGCGCGCACCGGGCCATAGTGCTCTCTGAGCGATCGCTCTACCCGTTCGCCAATCGTATTCGCAATCACCATAAACTCTGGGTGAAGCGCTAGATGGAGCTCAATCCAGACATGGCGACCCACCATCCCTCGCGATAGAATTCGGGTGCAGCGGGTGACCCCTTCTATTTGGCAGGCAAGTTGAGAAATTGCCTCTGGTGCAATTGCCGTCGGCTTGAGCAGCATCGGCAGCTGGCTGGTCAGCATCTTCCAAAGGCTGATAGCGGCTAAAGCCACTAGCCCAACCGCTAATAGCGGGTCTATCCAACGATAGCCCTGAGCGATCGCGATTAGGCCAACTAGCACAACCAGCGTCAGCCAAGCATCGCTTAAAATATGCTGGGTGCTGAGTTTGAGCGCTAGCCCCCTGACTTTACGGCTCTGACGAGCAGCTAGCAGCATCGCTACTAGCATTGAGCCGACCATCACCCACATTAGAACCAGTAAAGGCCGCGTTACCTGAACTGGAAAGGCCCCCTGAGTGGTTTGTAGAAACATCTCAAACTGCTTAAATGCCAGCAGCAAGATAGAGACGCCAGAAAACCCTAGAACGGCAGACAAAAGCAAGGCCCCTGCCGCCTCTCCTCGGCCATGTCCCCAAATTTCTTTACCTAGCGTGCGCTGAGGCGAAGCCACCGCCACTAAGCTCAGCAGCGTACTAAAAATGTCTATTAGCGTATGCAGAGATTCTGCTAGTAGACACAGAGAATAGCTGATCCATCCGGCTGTCAGTTCAATGGCGAACAGTAAAATCGTCGCCCATAATATCATCAGTAGAAGGCGATAGCTGACTCGCCGCTGATATCCGCTTCCATTCATAGCGCATAGGCTATCACGAAGGTGACGGCAGACCCTACGTAGAATCGCGCTACTCGTACTGAAGGAACTGAATTGATGCCTTAGTCAGTTTTGCCAGAAAGCCATAACTTTGTATCAGAAGCTGTTTTTAAAATCAGAAAAGGCACCGACGACTGGCCGTGTTTCGTCTCGGTGCCTTTACTGGTTCGCTCCTCACACCAGTTAAATATAGAGGATGTCTATGCGTTTGTCATCTAGGGTGGACATCCCGACTAACTGTCACATCAAAACGTTCTGAATCGCTCTAACGGGGGTGAATATTCATAGTGATATCGGCGAGCGAGCGTCAAAATGACTAGACAGCAAGTGTTTCAGGATGTTTTTCGTGGCAGCGACTAGAGCGAACCGCGCCTGAAACAGACGATAAGTGGCAGCAGCAGCAGATGAGGAAACCCGACCAAATCCGCTTAGGCGAGTTTTATAAAACGTCTCAAACGACTGACATAATTGGGCTGAGGCCCTCAGAAGTAAACTGTATTGCCGATCAGGCCACCGATAAGGAATCCAAAACAGACTGTCAGCGGTTTCTATCAGGGCCTGGATGAGATCTTGATCTTGAGGGGTATCTAGCCTGAGCTGAGGGTACTCGTCACTCATCCAGGGCACAACCGCTGGTTGAGGGTGCTTTTCTCTGGCGGCTGGGCAAATGTCAGCCCACAAGCGTAATAAGCTACAGCAGCGCGCATGAGTATACTGCACCTGCCATAGCGAGGGGTCTGATGAGATCAACGCTTTTGTTGGTCTTGGCCTTTGTTTTGGTCCTTGCCTTTGCCTCTCATTCAGCTGACCCAAGCTGGGATAAATCGGCTGAATAGGAACGGACTCGATTGAGTCATTTAAAGGGCCGCCTCTGCAATCAGAAATTAAATGCTTAGCAGACTGCTTATCAGCTGATTGATTGAAAGATTGCGCTGAAAATCTATCAGAATTAGGCCGAATGTGATCTTGATCAACACTCTCTAGTGGTCTGGATAATTGATATTTTTGCTGACTGAGTGATCTGTCTTCAGAAAAGCGGGGCGGATGATCGCTAACCTGACAAAAACCTTGATAGATCTGATGGAGCCATCGTGCAGTTCCACGATCAGAAAGACGAAAAGCAATCCATCCGTCTCGAGTAGTTTCTATCTCGAATTCGGACCAAAGTCGAGAGCACAGTTCGAAACCACAAAGCGAGTGATCTAGATCAATATTCGTCGCTGGATCTGAGCTGTCGCACTGCGTCTGATGAAGTCGCTCGACCATCCGCTTAGAGACCTCCGCCAGGTTCTGAAATTGCTTGGAAATCGGCGCTTTTGCAACTATTTGAGGCAGCGCCGAAACATAGAGGGCCTGCGGCTCCCTCTGCTTTTTTTGAAGCGGTATTTTTCTCCAGTTTCTATCACTGATTAAACTGACTTCACTTATCCAATTATATTGGGTTCCATTCTTGCGTAAAAAGTCTATGAAGTTATCCTTATTCGCTTCATAGTGGCTAAATAAAATTTGATCTAGGCAACACATCAAGATATGTTTAAGCGATAAAATCATCACTGCACTATAGAGGTGAAAATAATCCTAAAAACGGAAGATTAAGCAAGAAAACCTCGTGAGTTTTACGGAAGTGTTTTGATATTCGTCTAGTATTTTTTGGCGGTGACTATCGGTAAACGCTGAAGTAGTGATGAAGAAGAAAAAATACGCATACAAAACCCAACAATTTATATTAATGTACTTACAACATTTGCTCTGTAGCGGTTAGTTTTGGTGAGGGATTTTTCCAGCTCCTAACTGCAATCGCCGTCAATGCGACTTATAGAAACGCTATAGTGCACCCCCTTTTGACAATGGCTGTGCGCGATCGCTAGAGATGACCCCTATCTCTACATAGATCCGTTCTGATGATCCGTATTTATACGGAAGCCTGGGACCCGGTTGATTGTTCTGTCTGCTTCCCGCTCAAAGTCATGCCATTCTTCAGTACGTCAGATGACACTATCTACTACCGTTAAAATCGATTCCAGTCTCGCAACTATGTCTTCTTCTCCCCCGTCGGATAGCGCTCGCCCTTTTCTGGCATGGCAGCGCATTTCTGACTGGGCTTCAGAACACTATCGCTGTCGCACCTTTAATAAAGATGAGAAAATACCGGCCCGGCCTGGACTGCTGTATCTAGTCCAAAAAGGGTCGGTGCGTTTGCTGGGCAATGCCCAAGGCGGCGCGGCGATGAAAAAAGACAGCCTATCCCGGATGCCAGCAGTGGCTGCGGAAGAAGCTTTTCTAGGCTTTGTCGGTGCGGGTCAGCCGTTTGAGGTGGTTGCTCAACCGCCATTTACGCTGCAAAGCTTCGCTCATGTGGATCAAACCACTGTCATTTGGCTCTATTGGGCTGATTTGGACACTTGGCCTCATTTTCAAAAGGAAGTGCTCGACGCTTTTCGCCGTCAGCATCAGCGTAAATTGCTATGGCTCAGCACCCTAGGGCAGCGCCGCACGATTGACCGGCTGCTGGGCTTTTTGACACTGCTGATTGATGAGCATGGGGAGCAATGCGAACAGGGCTACTATCTTCCTTTCCCGCTGACGCATGCTCAGATCGGCAGCGCTATCGGCTCGACTCGAGTCACGGTGACCCGGCTGATGGGTAAGCTGCGACAGGGCGGGATGATTCAAAACTATGGTGAAAACCTGATCTGTATTTCTCACAGCACGACTTGGAAGAAGCAGGGATAAGCGGATGCTTTTCTGACAATAGATAGTAACTATCTGCTCATAAGGCCCGGCTGTATGTTTGATACGCAGTCGGGCTTTCGTGATTGAGAATTGAGTGATGATGGGACTTGAGCGATTGTGGATTTTATAGGTGAGCAAGTGGCTAAGCCTGCTGCTTATGACTGCTGCCTACGACTGCCGCTTACGACTGGGGCTGCTGAAGCCTGAGCAGTAGCGAATTTAATACGACCGTCACTGAGCTAAGCGCCATTAGCCCGCCTGCAAATCCAGGGTTTAAAGAAAGCCCAAAGGCAGGTAAGAACGCACCAGCGGCCAGGGGAATGCAGATCAGGTTATAGGCAAAGGCCCAGCCCAGATTTTGGCGAATTTTGTTGAAGGTGGCCCGACTGAGATCGATGGCGGCGAAGACATCTGCCAGCGTATCGCGCATGAGTACAATATCGGCCGTTTCCATGGCGACCTCGGTGCCTGAGTTTAGGGCAATGCCGACATCGGCCTGAGCCAGCGCAGGCGCGTCGTTGATGCCATCGCCGACAAAGCCCACCCGGTGGTCGCTCGCTTGCAGGTGGGCGATCGCGCTCACTTTTTCTTCAGGTGTCACTTCTGCTTGCAGCTGCGTTGGGTCGATCCCTAGCTGATGAGCGATCGCACCTGCTGCCGCCTGGCTATCTCCACTCAAAATATGGACGCTCAGACCCAACGACTGGAGACGACTGACGGCTTCAGCAGCTTCAGGGCGAAGGATATCCGCAATTCCAATAAGGCCAACTAGCTGGCGATCTTGAGAAACAAATACCGCTGTCTTCCCGGCCTCACCCAGACTCTCGGCCTGATGTCGCGCGTCTCTATCTACCGAGCAGCCATTTTTCTTCATCCAGGCCAGATTGCCTATAGCAAATGGTTTGATTTGAGCAGTGCTCGTTGTTTCAACGTTTGCTGAAATGCCTAGCCCCGCCTGGGTTTGAAAATCATCAGCGGGTAGTATGCTCAGATCCCTTTGGGTGGCCGCACGCTGAATGGCTAGGCCCAGTGGGTGGCGGGTGCCGCTTTCAACGGTAGCCGCAATCTGTAGCAGCTGATCTTCAGACAAGCTCGATCTCCCAATAGATAGGCAGTCGGTGACTTTGGGCTCTCCTGTGGTGAGCGTGCCAGTTTTATCAAAGACCAGCGTATCGAGTTGGCGAGTGGTTTCTAAAATATCGCCGCCGCGGATTAAGAGTCCTCGCTCCGCACCCATACCAGAGCCGACTAAGATGGCCGTCGGCGTAGCTAAGCCCAGCGCACAAGGACAAGCGACGACAACAACAGCGATCGCCAGCTTCAAACTGACCAGTAGCCGAACTGAATTTGGCAATAAGGCGGCTGAAGCCACATCGTCCGACATCTGAGCTGCCAGATGATGATCTAGAGGGTGGTGTACAGGCCCCATCATTGATGCTGCCACTTCTGGCCAAGCGGGAAATCCCACAAAGTACCAAAAGCCAAAAGTCAGCGCCGCACAGGCAAGGACACCATAGGTGAAGTAGCCCGAAATTACATCGGCCAGCCCTTGAATAGGCGCTTTGCGCGTTTGGGCCGTTTCTACGAGGTGAACCATTTGAGCCAGCGTAGTGTCTGTCCCGGTGCGTGAAATCTGTAGCGTGATGGCGCCTGCCTGGTTAAAGGTACCGCCAATCACCTCATCGCCAGGCTGCTTCGAGACGGGTAGCGATTCACCTGTGAGCATCGACTCATCGACCGTTGTTTGGCCCACTGCAATCACCCCATCAGCCGGCACTTTTTCGCTGGGCAATACCCGCAGCCATTCACCGACTTGTACCTGCTCGACTGGAATTTGAACACCGGTATTGCCGGTGGAGACATCCGCTGAGCTTTCGGGTTCGGGTACGAGTCTGGCTAAGGTGGGCTGTAGGGCAATCAGCGATCGCAGCGAACTAGCCGCCTGAAAGCGAGCCCGCTGCTCTAGGGTGCGTCCTAGCAAGATAAAGCTGAGCAGCATCACCGGCTCATCGAAAAAACACTGCCAGCCCAGCGCGGGAAAGATCAAGGCCGCAAGGCTAGTGCTGTAGGCGCTCAACGCGCCTAGACTGACTAACGTATTCATATTGGGCGCGCCTCGCCGGATGCCCCAAAAGCCCTCAATCAGAATTTTACGGGCTGGAAATAGGAGGGTTAGCGTTGCCAGCATGCCGTGAAACCACAGGGTGCTGAGGATAGGCACGCTGAAACTATCGGCCCAGCTAAAGTGTTGCAGGTGGCCGATAGTAGAGAGGGCAAGGAGGGTAGCGGCGATCGCGAGCTGACTGACTTGATCTGCTTGAGCACTCTCTTTACGGATAAGCCAATCTGTCTCAGCGGCTAGCGCGCTCTGGCTGGTGGCGCTGCGGATTTTGCTGGGGTAGCCAGCGGCGGTGAGGGCCTGGGCGATCGCCTGTGGCTCAGCATCAGGGCTGCACTTTACAGCCGCGACCTCTGTGACCAAATTCACCGTTGCGGCAATTACACCCTCGCACTGTGAGAGCGTTTTCTCGACCGTGCTCACACAGCCAGCACACATCATGCCGTCTACATCTAGCACGACTGTTTCTGATCGGTTTTCTTCTGATCGGCCTTTTTCTGAGCGCTGGACAGGATGAGTCGGCTGAGCGTCGGGTTCAGGGGGGGGAGCAAGCTGAGTCATAGGTGCTGATGTGGCCAAAAAATCCGCTTACTTGAGCCTACGCCAAATTATCGATTCTGAGGGCATAGCGTCTGATCTGTGATGGGAGGAATGCTAAAAGGCCATAGGATGAATCCAGCGCCGTTGACAAGAGGAAAGTAGAGACGGTATGTTTTCTGATATTGAGAGTCATTGGGCTAGCGAATGCATTATGGCCCTAGCGCGACGTGAGCTGATTCGCGGCTATCCCAATGGCAGCTTTCGCCCGAAGGCAGTGGTGAGCCGCGCTGAATTCGCCGCCCTATTGCCTCGGATATTTTCTCAGGTGCCTGCGGGTATGGCGGCGATCGCCTTTCGTGATGTCCCAGTGCAGTACTGGGCGAGCAGCGCAATTGAGTGGGCGAGCCAGCGAGGGCTAATCAGCGGCTATGAAGATGGCACCTTTCGGCCTCGGCAAACGATTTCTCGTGTTCAGGCCGTGACGGTTCTAATCGCAGGGTTAGACGCGATGCAGACTGACAGCGGAATAGCAGAATCTGGCAACCCGAATCCTGATCTGCCTCTTGATTCACCGCTCAATGTGTCGCCTGATCGAGTCTCGGCGGCGTTTAGCGATGCCAACCAAATCCCGGCTTATGCCACCGCTAAAATCGCTGCTGCCCTAGATCGACAACTGCTTGAAAAGTTAGAGAGCTCTCGTCCTCTGCGCCCCAACCAGCCGATTACCCGAGGTGAGGTGGCCGCTTTGCTCTGTCGCACCCTAAAAATTCCTGCGGAGGAACTGACTCGCCGCTATCCTGCTCTGATCGCCGCCAAAGATCAGCAGATGACGTTTGAGGCATTCTTAGCGCAGGAGGCGGGTTTTGACGCACTGAAGCTGGCTTTTCTAGACAGCGGCATCCGTCAATCTCCCTATCGCGGCGATGTCGCTAGCTATCCGCTCCGCTTACAGTCTCCGAGCGACCTGCCAGCGCCAATGCCAGCATCAATGCCAGCGCCAGAGATCGCGTCCTATCCGCTCAGGGGAGAGCCGTTCTTGGTGAAAGAGGGCGGTTTAGACTTCCTTTCGCCTGACATTCTATCGGGCTGCTTGTGCCTTTCTACCGTTCTCGATGGAGAATTGCAGGTCCGTTGGCTGGGCCGGGAAGCATTGCGCGATCGCCAGCTATGGAGCGCCACCAAGTTCATTCCGCTGCTCAACGTAGCGGCCCGTGCTAACAGTTTTTCGCCCACAACGCCAATAGATCGCTGCTGGGTAC
>JBAUIB010000028.1:0-2242 GCA_049680585.1 Phormidesmis sp. | reverse complement strand
GGTGTGCGCCCAGAGCCCTGTGATGATCCGCGTATGCGTCAGCTCGTCAGTCCGTTTCGCGGCGAAATTATCCAGCGGCTGACGGGCATGATCAATGCCTCAGGCACCTATCTGCTCACCTTTAACTGCGATGAGTACATCAATCCTGAGGTCCCTGCCCTAGCAGAGCGATACTTTCAGCAGTTTCCAGATAGTTGGGTGATGCGCCTTGCCAAAGAAGAATATCCCTATGGCGACGAAGCCGCGCTGAATGCGCCCTGGGTAAACCTACCTGAAGATCTCACCGCTATTCCGGTATGCCGTAAGGCGGATGATAACCTGCGGCTGTATGAAGCGGAAAACCGCATAATGGAAATTCCGATCGCACCGATGCACAATAAGTTTGATCCGGCTTGCTTCTGGCGAGGACGCCGCGATCATATGGGGCCTCACGCCGAAAACTTCGACAAAAAGGTGTGGATCAATAACATGGTGCAAGAGACTCTGCAGGAAATTCTCAAAGGGCTGACGCTATCAGGCCCCATTAAGTATCTGCCGTTTTGGTGCCTAGATCGACTGTTGGGACTGGCTTTACAGGCGAAATTTTACGACCAGAGCCAGCCCGATCGGGTGATTGGCCATAAGCTACCTGCACCCGCGCAGCTACGAGTAGAGGATAATCCCCCTGAATATCGCCGCAAAGGCCGGTTTTATATTTTTGCTGAAATCATCTTGCTGCGGTTATTTCCGCAGTATGGCTACATTTGGAATCTGACTATCCACCAGATTCGGGAGTTTCCGGTGCGCAGTTACTTGTCTTTACAGCGCAAGCTAGCGCGAGGCTAGCGAGGGGGAATGTCTGCTGAGTTTGCAGCCGTATTTTAAGATGAGGCCAGGTTCTGAAAGAGGCTTTTTCTAACGCTATGACCTCATCAAATGCTGCGCTGCTTTGGCACACTACGATTCCGGCTATCAAGACCCTTGATCTGTCAGATGCAGGCACCGAGAAGCTGATGGCCTTTGCCAGAGGTCAGCGCCAGCGATACCTCAATAGCTTGCCGTTTCCTCACTTAATTATTGACAACCTCTTCTCACCTGAATTGCTAGAAGCTGTGCGGCAAGACGCTCAACGCCTAGAGCCATTTGAGAGGAAGGGTACTGCTCCCCTGCAAACGGCGCCGCCTGTCTATGCTACCGGGCCAACTGCTGGGCAATTTTTGCTGAGTCTATGCTCAGCTCAATTTTGTCGCTTTTTAGAAACCCTAACGGGCGTTGAGGGACTGATTTCGGATGCTGCTTTTGAGGGCGAGAATGCTGGAATTTTGGCAAGGCAGCGGGGCAGCGTTACCAAAGTATGCCCCGGTACTAATTGGCATCCGAGGCTGAAGCTGGATAGGCGGCTACATATGCGGATTTATCTCAATCCCGATTGGGATGAGCAGTGGGGCGGTCAGCTAGAGCTGTGGGACAGCGCCCGGCAAAATCAGTTTGTCAAAATTCCGCCTGTTTTCAATAAAACCGTTGTTTTTTCGACCACCGAGGCTGCCTACTATGGCTACCCCACGCCGCTGAGTTGTCCAGATGGGGTGATTTTGCGATCGCTCTGCCTAAACTACTACAGCAGCAATCGCCGTGAAAGCGCCCTTCCCCCTACCGCCTCAACTGCCTATTATTATCCTGAAAGAGCAGGTGATCCCTATATCAACGATGGCCTGCGATCGCCTCAAATGGCCAGAGGGCGATCCGGCAAAAGCGCTAAAGCGATCCAGCGAAAAGTCACACAGCTGCCTCAGTCAGTTCAAAAAACCATTGAAAAATCACTGCCCAAACCCCTCATAAAGCTCTATAAAGCGGGTAAGCGATCGCTACGAGGCTAACTACGGAGCTAACTTAACGAGGCCAAGATCAGGTGAGAAAAGTCGCCATCGTCCATGAATGGTTCACCAGCCATGCCGGTTCTGAAAAAGTCGTCGAGCAGATCCTTCAACTCTATCCGCACGCGGATCTGTATAGTCTGGTCGATTTTTTGCCGCCACCCTTGCGTCACATTATTCAAAACAAACCAGTCAACACCTCATTTATCCAAAAGCTGCCCTTCGCTGAGCGCCATTTTCGCAACTATCTGCCTCTGATGCCCTTAGCCGTCGAGCAGTTTGATCTCGCTGGCTATGACCTGATTATTTCTAGCCACCACGCTGTGGCCAAAGGCATCTTGACCCGCCCTGACCAGCTGCATATCAGCTACGTCCATACCCCGCTGCGC
>JBAUIB010000027.1:0-4761 GCA_049680585.1 Phormidesmis sp. | reverse complement strand
CGCTAGGCCACACAGAGGGGAAAGCACACACAGAGGAGAGCACACAGAGCTACTCAAGCGCTCACTTGAGCTAGTCTATATTTGAAAAAGAAGCCGGAACACGCTCTGCCAACTGACGGAGGCCATTCGGCGAATTAGGATCAAGCTGCATGTCAGTGATGTAGCCATTGAGCGGATCTTCCGCCCTTTCAAAAGGGCGAACTTTGTTGATCGCTCGATAGGTAGAGCGCTTCACCCAAGCACGCAGCCCTGTTTCCTTCATAGAACGGTTTTTGACACCTAGATTTCTCAAAAGGTAGCGATTAGCCAGCTGCACCCGTCGCCGCCGCTCTAACAAGGGGGTGTAGTAGCTAGTCGCTAAAGAGACACTCAAATCGATGTACTCTACCCGGTGGGGAGCATTGTGCGGCCAAGAGGCGACTTGCCCCGGTTGCAAGGTGTAGCAAGTAGCTGCCTGGTCAAAGGCCGGCTCGTAAGGCATTTCTTCATCGATCTCACCCGCATAAATGTCTTCTAAGAAGTCTTGGGGCGCAAAGTGAGTATCCATCGCTGGATAAAGCCAAAACCGCTCGGTGCCGCGAAGGTTCCACAGCATGTTGGGGGCAGCATCTAGATGGTAGTAAAGCTGACTGCCTGGAGAAGACAGCAATAGCGTACTGAAGTCAGCTCTAGGGCCAGCTAGGTGAGGGCAATGCTCGCTGAGATGCTCGTACATGCCTGCGATCATCTCGTCGAAGTCTGAGCTAAATTCGGTGATGAAAATAAGATTTAGCCACAACCTTCCCCGCTCGATTGCGTGCCAGATGTCTTTGCCTGTAGCGTGCGGTGGCACGTCAACGCTTTGCCATTCCTGGCGACGGCAGGGATCGGTGCCCATCGTAAAGACTTGCAGCCACTTGCGAGGGTAGTTGTCGAGTAAGTCTACGAGGTAGGCTTTTTCACTCAAAGGAAGGGTATGGTAACCGTGAGGGAGGAGCTGTTGCGTGCGCCCAAACCCTGCATAGTCTTCACGATTCCAGTCTATAAGGGCTGTTTTATACGAGGTCGCTTTATCTAACATAACGATCTGCAGAAACTTCTGAGAGTGATTGCTGTATATCTCGTCAGACAACACTTGAGAGGTGAAAGTTTCCTGGTTGCAGCACCGATAGCATTGTGCCGATACACAGTCTGGGGGTCGATGAAGCTCTCCTTTAAAAAGAAAAAAGGAGAGCCGGGTTGGGCTCTCCCTACCATCAGGGTGCATCTACATGAACACAGTATGGCATGTCGGGGGTGGGGGGCGGAACCCCTCACATGTACTTATTCTAGAACCTGAGTGTACTTATTTTAGAATCTGGGCAAGCTAGTCAGGTTTTGTCTGTATGTCCTGTCTACCCAGCTAACTTTTTACTCAATAGCTGATTAGTCAGCTTCGGATCGGCGCGGCCACCCGTGCGCTTCATTACCTGACCGACAAAGAAGCCTTTGAGCTTTGTCTTGCCTGCTTTGAACTTAGCTAGCTCGTCAGGGTTAGCGGCGAGCACGTCGTCAATCATGGCTTCGATTTCAGCCGGGTCTGAAATCTGACTAAGTCCTTTACTCTCCACAATTTCTTTTGGCGATCCGCCACTATCTAGCAGTTCTGGCAAAATACCTTTACCAATTTTGTTGCTGATAGTGCCGTCCTCAATTAGCTTTACCATTTCGGCTAGGGACTCTGGCGTCAGCTTAAGCTGATCGATTTTGCGATCTTTATCCGCATTTAAGTAGGCGGCAATGTCGCTCATGATCCAGTTGGCGACGAGCTTGGTGGAAGCGCCCGTGGCGATCGCTGCTTCAAAATACTCAGCTACCGCCCGATCATCTGTCATCACGCCAGTGTCATAGGCAGAAAGCCCCATGTCCGCTTCGTAGCGCTGACGCTTGGCTGCAGGCAGCTCGGGCAGCTCGTCGGTCCACTGCTTGAGCTGATCGGCAGTCACTTCAATCGGGGGCAAATCGGGCTCAGGGAAATAGCGATAGTCGCTGGAGCCTTCTTTTAGGCGCATGCTTTTAGTGCGCTGAGGGCCTTCTTCCCATAGCCGGGTTTCTTGATAGATCGGCTCGCCCGCTTCTACGGCTGCAATCTGCCGTTCGATTTCATAGTCGATGGCTTTAGCGATCGCACTAAAGCTATTCATATTCTTAATTTCGACCTTAGTGCCAAATTCCTTCTGGCCCACCGGTCTGATCGAGATATTCACATCGCAGCGCAGCGATCCTTCCTGCATATTGCCGTCGCCCACGCCGAGATAGCGAATAATGCGGCGAATTTCTTCTGCGTAAGCCGCAGCTTCCTCACCGGAGCGAATATCTGGCTCAGAGACAATTTCGACCAGCGGCACGCCCGCACGGTTGTAGTCCACCAGCGAATAGGCCGAACCTGAGAGACTATCGCTTCCGGCATGAACCAGCTTGCCCGCATCTTCTTCCATATGCAGACGCGTCACCCCAATCCGCTTTCGCACCGGCTCGCCATCTTTGATAGTCTCAATTTCTAGCCAACCATGCTCAGCAATAGGAAGATCAAACTGAGAGATCTGATAGTTCTTCGGCAGATCAGGATAGAAATACTGCTTGCGATCAAACTTACTGTAGGGTGCAATCTGACAGTTCAGGGCTAGCCCCGCTTTTACTGCGTACTCCAGCACCTTTTCGTTGAGCACAGGCAGCACACCGGGTAAGCCCATTGTCACTGGGTCTACGTGAGTGTTTGGATCCGCGCCAAAGGCCGCCGAACTAGTAGAGAAAATCTTAGTCTCCGTACTGAGCTGACAGTGCGTTTCCAAGCCAATCACGGCTTCGTATTTGGCGGTTGCAGGTATCTTTGCAGGTGCGGCGGCAGTCATAAAGGCTTTGCTGTAGGTAAGCTGACTATATCTCTATAGTCTATAAACAAAAGGCAATACACCGGTCAATTGTATCGCTATCATCACCAACTGGAGCGGACGCTTAATCAATAGACGTGAGAAAATCGCAGAACTTGTTGAGCTGTTCGACCAGCGATTCGTAGCAATTTTCTAATGTCTGAAAATTGGCGTCAATTCTTTCCGGTTCAAGCCGATAGGCATAGCTACTACAAACAACATGACGATTTGAGGATATCGGCAAGTTGCTTGGCCTGCTTTAGGCCAGCCTGATGATGTGCTTGGAGATGCGATCGCGCCTCAGCTTTACGCTGCTGCCGGCAAGCAATGTATGGCCGATACTTTTCTAAAGCGGGACGCTGACCTTGACGACTCATGTGCACTGACAACTCATATGCAAAGTATATCAAGCAGGCATGTATCAATAATGTGACAATGCGACTTGCCAATGCAGCTTGTCAAAACGAAGTCATTACGAGTATGATCAAGGAGTCGAATTGAAAGAATGTGCTCAAAAAGTCTGAAGTTGATCCACCGCTCTGCTTTAATGCTTGTCGAAGACCCAATTCTTACAGACATAGAGACATTTCCCACCTTTTGGAGGCCCCTATGGTTGCAACAACGTCTAAAACGTCCTTTTACCCTACCCGGATTGATCTGCCCTTAGACACCCGTCAAAAAGTGGCAGATATGCTCAACGGTACATTAGCTGCGACTACCGACCTGCGGACTCAAACCAAGCAAGCCCACTGGAACGTGAAGGGTAAAGACTTTTACCAGCTACATCTTCTATTCGACGAAATGGCAGGCGAGCTAGAAGCGTACAGCGATATGGTCGCTGAGCGAGTGACAGCCCTAGCCGGGACGGCGATGGGCACGGTGCGGATTGCCGCGAGCGAGTCGATTTTGCCTGAGTATGACTTTGATGCGGTGGGCGGAATGGAGCATGTCGCGGCCTTAGCGGATCGATACGCGGCTTACGCGAAGCACCTGCGCGAAGGCATTGATAAGGCCGATGAGTGGGGCGATCAAGATACGAATGATCTCTATGTCGAGATCTCTCGAACCATCGACAAGCGCTTATGGTTCCTAGAAGCGCACTTAGTTGGCTAACAAAATGTTGGCTACAATCAGGCGATAGAACTGGGCAACAAAAACGAGGAGACTCTGTAAAAAGGGTTCCTCGTTTTGTCTTTTTCCAGGTCATGCTGCCTTCTATTCCCCCGCTAGCCAATAAAGGATCTCTTCTCTGAGCACTTTAATATCTCGGTAAAACTCTTGTTTTACAAATTGGCCAATGGCATCAAAGGGGCTAAAAGACGTGGTGGCCTGCCACTGCACATCTTGAGCGATGGGCGTTGTGTGGCTACCTTTGATAATTCTAATTGTTGTGGTTTGCGGAAAGCGTTGGATTAAGACATCGCTGAGTGGCCGGGTTTGATCGATGGTGTCGCTGCGGAACTTAATCAGTAAGTTATAAGGCGTGTCGTATTGTTTGCTGATGAGATCGAGCGTCTGAGTAGGACTCGGCGTAAATTCCAAATGGCGCTCTAGCTGAAAGTCAGGGGCCAACTGGATAACCTGATCGAGCAGCGGAATTGATTTGCGCGCAGGAAAATTATTAAAGGAAATCAAGATATTGCCTGCGCGGTGAACAGATTGCTCCGCGTTGAGAAGACTGCCGATCAGCAAGTGAACTTTGCAGCCCATGCTGTGGCCCAAACCGTAGATTGGCAAGCTGCGCAGTTCGGGCCTTTGTTTGCACAGATAGGTGAAACCTTGATCGAAGGTAGTTAGGGTTTCTTGGGCGATCGCTCCATGATCAAACGTATTGACAAACGGGGTGGCAATCACCGCATAACCCGCTTGATAC
>JBAUIB010000026.1:0-4890 GCA_049680585.1 Phormidesmis sp. | reverse complement strand
TTGCTTCGGTGTCTAGGGCAGGAAGCATCTCTACCTGAAATCGATAAGCTCGCTCAGCACCGCTTTTTCCTGCTGCCATATCTGCTCCCAGTCGGGGGATCAGCCACAGGTAGATAGCCGGTCTCGCTGGCTATCTTGTACAGCTCTAGTTCACTGACATGAAAGGCTACGTAAGTCGGGATGCACAGCCCAGCTTCTACATACGTCGGCTCGATCATCAGCTGGCCGATAGCGTCGTAGAGGTGTAGCGAGACATTGCTCGGGTGCTGATTGCATAGGCTTCGCCGTTGACGCTCAGCGGCGTGGATAGAATATCGACCACAATTCCATAGGTAAACCCTGGCCAGTCGGGATGCTTCGCCTGTGAAAAGTCAGCCGGTCTATAGGGCTCTTTGAGCCTGACGATGTCGCCTGCCGTCAGGCTATGGGGCGTTGGTGTCGTCGGTTGATTACGCGTGGGAGGACTCCTAGTTGGACTCATTTTCTATCGAGCCGAGTCACAGCAGATTCTCTGGGCTAGTAGCACGGCTACTTGCCTAACGGCTTAAGTCGCAGCTGCTTATGCTCGGTTCAAATGCGAGATCGCCAATCTAAGGAGAGGGGACTGACACTAGAGGATTAGTCTTGGCAATCACACTTCCAGCATCATGGAAGTCCGTTTTGCAGCGGTCTATTTTTCATCATCAAGATCTAGTCGCCTTCTCTGTTGACTAGCCCGTTCTAGCTGGTGCATCACTTCACCCGTCCGGCGCGATTGATCGACTTTCACTTTGCTAGGGTCATTGCCTAGTCCAGGGGCATCTAACTGCCCCGTTGCTGGGTCAACGTAACTTTGAGATCGCGCCCATACGAGTTGTGCTGTGTTCGGCGCTGGCGACGGCAGATGAGCAACAAAGTCATCGGCGGCTTGGGGAGACTGATTCCAGAGGTCGAGTGCAGCCGCTATGGCAGGCTTAGATAGCGGCTGACCCCACTTGACCTGCGCTTGCGCTTGAATTTCCTTTTCCGCCCGTCTGAGTCGTAGCAGCTGCTTTTTGTCAGCCGCTGCTGGAGAGCTAGCCCCGTGCTGATAGGAAAAGGTCCCGAGATTAGTAACGCCGTTGCCGGGGTCAATATGGCCGCTGTAGTGCTGATTGGGCCAGCAGTCAGCGTTGCGGGTGCCTTCAGCTGCGCCAATCGCGCAGACAATCTCTGCATCGCTGAGGGATGTCCAGGCAGGTCTGCCGGTCAAGAATGACTCAATGTCCGCTTTAGTCGGTTCAGTCCTATCGGCTCGTCTCACATCCAAATGTGCCCCGGTGCCCAGGCCACTGTTGCCCGTGCGGGCAAATGTCATGCCTTGCGTGTATGTCCCACTCACGCAGCTAGAGAGGTGCAGCATTTTTATCGCTTCACCACTGGCCTTTTTTGCCGTCGCCACTTCGCCCCCACCGTTGGCATCCCACCAGCACACCACGCGGATCGCTTCAGGGGCGATCAGCTTTGTGCCCATCGGCGTCGCCACATCTACCCCGTAGTGAGGCTCTACTACACCTTTTACCGGGTGGACGCGAGCTAGGTTATAGCCACTGCTTACCTCGTAGCCTGCCACGTCATCTCCCTCATTCAAATAGGTTGGGTAACTCCCGCTTGCCGGCGGGGATGGCGCGTAATAAGCGATGATCCGGTCGGCGGCGGCATTGCCCGTCGGCCATAGCATTAGCACCAGGGGAATCAGCCGGTAAAGGTTGAGACGTAGCCGCGTATCAATCGCCAGGCGCATCGGTCGCTACCTCCCACAGTGTTGCTATCTCGGCGGAGAGCGCACTAGCATCCAGCGTCGTTATGCCTAGATTGAACTTGAGATAGCCAGGGGCAGCCAAGTCTGAAACCAATGCCGCCCAGATCAGCCAGGTGAAGGGCGTCACTCGCTTGAGGAAGCGCGTCACGCGCTGCATACGCCATCGAATGAACCGCACGATTGCCATTGCCTGCTCTCCTCGTTCCTATCCATTAGAGCCGGTAGCTAGCACCGCGCCGCATTCCCTGCTCTTCCGCATTCGCCATCAGCTCATCTCTAAACGCCTGCGCTTCTCTCACCCTGGCATCTAGAATTGCCTGCTGGTTTTGCAGGTCAGGGATACGCCGCTTCAGCGACGCCTTGTTGTCGTCAGCGATGACATTGATCAGTTCGTCGCCAAAACAGAGCAGCGTGGCAAAGAAGAAGGCGGTCAGGTTGGCAATCCAAGTCCAGTCAGGCATGCCCGGCACCGAGAAGGCAATGCTACCCAGGCTACGGCCATCGACGCCAATCATGTTGGTGCCTACATTCAAGGCGTAGACCGCCGCGATGATAACGACCAGAAAGCCCCAGCGGCACCACTCACCAACGGTGACAATGCCGTCCTTATTGCGATCCGGCGTCAGGAAGCTGCCGATGCGACGGTTGAAGATAGCGACGTTGACCTGCCACTGCGTCGCCGCGATCAGTAGCGTTAAACCCAGTGCCATCTGTGGGGAGTCGCCAAAGCTGTTGAGCACGTCGAAGCTAAACCAGCTATCTAGGCCTAAGATGATGATCGACACCAGGTAGGAGAGTCTATGTAGTCGGAGCTGGCGCTTGGCTGAATCTAAGCTCTTCGTCACGCGGTCGTAGTCGCTCAGCAGGTAGTTCACGCGGTCGTCTGCGGTGCTGCCTCGCACCGTCGTCGTTGTCTTTTGCTGGATAGGCATCGTTGTTAGCCGATAATTTTACGATTAAAAGCATGAGTGATGAGTTGCAGGGAGAGTGGACAGATCCACCGCCTGGTGACCAACGGGCCAATCACCTCACCAGCCACCGCGTCAGCTGAAACCCTCTACAGGCAGGGCACCGGGCGAATCTATAAGTCACCGCAAAGCCACCGGGCACTCACCGCGTCCGGTGGCTTTGCGGTGGGTGATCACGCCAGAACAAAGAAGGTGTCTGCCGTTTTCTGCGATAGCCAGCCTTTCATAATCGCCTTGTCACAAAGCTGTAGGTAGCTCTCTTTTGACCGGCTAATTTTACGAAAACAGTTGGCGTTGTTGAAGCTGCCGTAATCGATAACTTCTCCGACCTTCTTATCCAGCCATTCCCGGAAGGTTTGCAGCTCAACGGGCAGACGTTGCACTGGCGGCGGCTGATGCTGGCCAGAGAGGCTGTCTGGGGTTGAGGCTGTATCTTGAACAGACGCTGGTACCAGCGCCTTCGTCCCCAGCGGTAGCCACTCGCCGTTGATAAAAGCAATGCGAGCATGCACTGAGTCTGCAGGCGGCGGCGATAGAACGCCGGGATAGTTCCGGCTGACCTGTTGGTATAGCTCCCAGCTAAAGGAAAGTTCTTGCCCTGCCCAGCTATCGGTATGTCCGGGGGCAATCCCTACCAGGCAAACTGACAGCTTTTTGACTGCCTTGCCAAAGTCCTCCATCTCGCCGGCAACAATTTCGGGCGAGGCCGTCCACAACGCTTTTCGCCGTTTCATTCCGCTCGACGAAAGCCCCGTGATTTTGTCTGCCAGGCACTTGATTAGCGGCTGTAGCAGCTCAACGAATCCACCGTGACTCGCGCTCATATAGCCCCACTCATCGCAGACAAAGATGCTCGCCTCGGGGCATTCCATAAATTCATCAATCAGGGCGAGCGCCTCGGCGATGACCGCCGCCGCTTGGTCTGGGTGTTTGATACTGATAAAGTCAGCTCGAACCGAGCGCATTCCCTCCCAGTACTGCGTATCTTCATCGCCGTAGCTGCTCAGGTTCAGCGCAAACACCTTCACGCCCTGCGCGGCGAGCTGGCGCGTCACGGACGCGATCAGGTTCGTCTTCCCGGTCCTTTGAAAGCCGTAGATCGCCCGCGAGGTGAAAGGAGAGGCTAGCAGGACTTCTAAAGCAGTGCGCTGCCGTCCTGAGTTGCTGAGATGTGAAGCTGATAGCGCTTCAGGGCTGATCCGGTTGGGAATATCACTGTCTGCCACTGGGCTGGAGGGACGTTCTCTAGAGGCAGGCAGTATCTGGGTAGAGCCAGATGAGAATGCCAGGGCCGTAGAGTCATGCTCTCCTATCAAGCGGCGCAGCCAGGGCCGCTCCTCAAACCGTTCATACAGCGCCAGTGCGCCTATCGCCAACAGACCGCAGAAGACGAATACGCCAAAGCTATCGCTGCTGCTAGCGCTGTCGGGGGCTGACTTCAGCCGTTGGATGGTGCGCTCCTTTGGCGAGCTGCTGGCTTCAGCCGCGATGTTTCCAGTCGTTGGCTCGTCAATCGTCTCCCACGGCACCAGTTCGCCGCCTAGGACACACAACCCAACAGCATCTAGTTGACGCAGCGCTTTGTCGATGGCCATCCCCGTTGGCAAGCCGTACCAGCTCTCATGCTGACCGTTTCGCACGGGTCCCCAGCCGGTGAAGCTGGGGTTAGTCCAGCTGAGCTGCGGAATCAGCTGGTGGCAGGCGGGGCGATACGGATATTGACCTTCTAGCGTGGCCGGGGGCCGCTGTTGGGCGGCTGGGAGCGCTAACGTTTGAGCGCTTACCGGCAGGCCACCAGCGGCCACCGCCAGCGACAGCGTTAGTGCGAGTTGTTGTAGATGTTTCATGGCGGGTTCATGGGTCAGTCGGTAGATGAAGCCGATCAGTCGTCAGACCACGAGAATCAACTGGCATGACTTCAACGGCAACATGAATCGCGATAGAGGGGTTAAATACTGGAATGGCTAGGCGCTGAGCTCGGCAGCGACCTGCGTCGGGTCTGTCTCCTCTACGAGTTCGTAGCCCGCTAGCCAGTGCGACCAGTCATCAGCGCTGATCTGGAGCACGACGCTGAAACCTGCCTCGAAACGATCCGCCTTCTCTACGTAGCTGGCGTCGTCGGTGGTGATCGCGGGCTCAGAC
>JBAUIB010000025.1:0-5267 GCA_049680585.1 Phormidesmis sp. | reverse complement strand
CAGGCCGATGGCTCAGCCAATCGCCACTATGAGGGGACTGGCCTGGGGCTGGCGCTGGTGCAAGAACTCTGTGAGCTGCATGGGGGCCAGGTGTCTGTGCAGTCGGTTTATGGTGAGGGGACAACTTTTACCGTTGATCTGCCCTTAGGCTCTGGGCATTTACCTGATAGTCAGGTCGTCGAGCAGGTGCTGTCGAGTGCAAAGGGGCGGGCTGCCGTTGAGCTATCGGATATTGAGCAGCCTTCTGCAACGGTTGATCACGACCTGAGCTTGCCGCCTGAAGTTGTGGGCAATCAGGCTGAGCGCGATCTAAAGGGATCTCAAGTACTGGTTGTCGATGACAATCCTGATTTGCGAGCGTATGTTTCGAGTGTGCTGCAGCGCGAAGGGTACCAGGTGATTGTCGCGGAGCAGGGGGCAGCGGGTCTGGCAATGGCGACAAAGCACAGTCCTGATTTGATCATTACCGATTTGATGATGCCAGGGGTGAATGGCCTGGAGATGATCGAGCGAATTCGCCGAGATATAAATTTGCAGGGCATACCGATTGTGCTGCTGACAGCAAAGGCGGATGAGGGCACTCGTTTGGCTGGGGTAGAGCAAGGGGCAGATGCCTACCTTTCTAAGCCGTTTAATGACCGGGAGTTGTTGGCGGAGGTGCGCAATTTGCTGGCGCTCAAGTCGAACGAACGCAAAGTCGCTCAGCTCAATCAGTATCTGACTGAGTCGGTGTTGCAGCGCTTTTTGCCGCCCCCTCTGGTAAAAAAGGCGAGCGAGGGCGATTTACAGCTCGATTTACGGCCTGAGCCTCGCCTGGTGACGATTTTGTTTAGCGATATTGTCGGCTTTACGCAGCTGTCAAATACATTGCGATCGCGCCGAGTTGCAGAGCTTCTCAATGAATACCTGGCCGCTATGACCCATGCCATTTTTGAAAACGGTGGCACGGTCGATAAGTTTATGGGCGACGCGGTACTGGCCCTTTTCGGTGCGCCCGAGGAACTCAGTCCAAATGAACAGGTCAGACGGGCGATCGCAGCGGCTCGCCAGATGTATCGAAACTTAGACAATCTCAATCAGCAATGGGCGCAGCAGGGCATTGGCCCTGTACAGTTTCGCTGCGGCATCCATCAGGGAACGGCTGTTGTCGGCATGTTTGGTGGCGCTGAGCGCTCAGACTACACTGCCATTGGCCCGAGCGTGAATATTGCCGCGCGCATTCAAGAATCTGCGACCGCAGAGACGATTCTTGTATCAGCCGCAGTGGCAGACTATTTAGATGAGCGGGAGATTGTAAAGTTTGAGCCACTTCAGCTCAAGGGCGTTGATGAAACGGTACTGACCTTTGGGGTGAAGCCTTGCTTGTGAACTGACACTCGACTGGCTTACTCGACTGGCCACTGACTTATCACGCCAGCCAAGCTGGGATGTTACCGTAGCTAAGTCTGTACATTTACCGGCACGCCACAGACAGCTTACCGATGGTCTCTCCGCTAAAAACATGGCAACATCAAGAGCCTAAACATCTCTGGTCAGCACTTGGCGGGCTTTCTGTCATGGCCCATATCGGTGTGCTAGGGCTGAGTTTGCCCTATGTCCTAGAGCTAATGGAACCGGCAGGCGATCGCGCCTCATCCGTCACGCCAGTAGAGCTAATTATCACAGAACCAACAGAAACCTCAGCATCGGCTGATCGCTCAACGCCAGCAGAGCGCACCGTCATGCCAGTCGATGTCGAACCACCTGAAGCTCCACCAGCTAAGCCGTCAGAGAAATTCAACAGTAGTTCAGACAGTACTGTTGAGAGCGACGTAGCCGATACCCCAAAGCCTACCCAGGCCCCTGAAGCGCCTGCGCCTGTGAGTGACGGCGATCACGCCGCAGCCAATCCACAGCGCAATCCTAAAAGTTCACAGGCACAGCCCACCCCCGACAGCGCAGAGACGGGGAATGAAACGGCTGAAGACGCGCTACCGACCCTACCGACTACTCCAACTGAGCCGACTGAATTACCGACTGAGCCACCGACTGAACCGCCGATTGTAGAAGGTGAGCAGTTACCGCAGCCGGCTTCGGGAAGCGAGGCAGAACAAATCGCGGCGCTAAGAGTCGTCGGTACCGAAATCAGATCGGTGCAAGATGTCAAAGACGAGCCCCCCAAACTGCTCAGTAGCAACCCGTCTGTCGCATTACAGCCTGATACATTAGGCTGCGGGCGGGTTGATTTTTCTCAAGGGGCGCTAACCTATCGAATCGCCGTTGATGCGGATAATAGTTTGCGGAGTGTGACACCGTTAACAGAGAGTGCCTCGGCGCGGGCGATCGCCTGTCTGATAGAATCTGCCGGATTTACGTTTGAAGCGGCCATATTCGACGGCACACCCGTGACCGATGACAGCTTGTTGCTGACAGTAGAAGTGGTCGAATCAACAGCAGACGAGTGACGTGTTAAATGATTGCTCCAATGACTGGCGACCCACGCCCTTTCAGCACAAAACCGTGATACTGTATTCAAGCTAATATGAGATAACAACCGCTGCGGGTGTAGTTTAGTGGTAAAACCTTAGCCTTCCAAGCTAATGATGGGGGTTCGATTCCCCCCACCCGCTTTGATGTACAGTGACACTTTATTTGTCATTAGAAACGCTCTACGGGCCAACTGGGGAGAATGTGAATGCGCATTGTAGGAGAAGTTTGGCGTGGAGGCTTTCTCTCATGAGGCGCTAGTGGAGCAGTTGGCTCCGTTTTCAACGCTAACTGCCGAAGTCAATTCGCCAAATTCCAGCGGCAATATTAGCGAGTTGCTTCTGCCGACTCTCTATTTTTTGCTCGTCCCAGGTGTCGTAATGCTGTGCGATCGCCCGCGTAATCTGAAAATTACTCTTTTCAAACACGCCTTTCTTCTCAGCATAACTAGCATTGCCAATATCTCTATTCGGCTTATTCTCAAGCGGCGTAATGTTACCTAGCCGATAGATCAAACGATTCTGCTTCGCTTCATCAATATAGGCCCAATCTTCAGACGGATTTTCTGGCAAAACGTGCTCTATGTTGTAAGTGGCGCTCTCGGCATCAAACATTTTCCCGGAACGCTGCCTTTCAATCTCATACAGCAGATAACGCACAACCTTTTTGTTACGGCTCGTTGTCGTTTTTAGCTCTTTCTCTGTAAAAGCTCCCTTGAACTGTGCATCGTCAGGGTAAATTCGACGCAAGGCTTCTTCCACCTGAGAATGGTCTGTATAGCCACCAGTAGAAATATTACGTGCAATGTCGTTATAGATTTTCTCCTGGTCAGAAGTTAGCAAACTGCAAATAACGTTATAGCGAAAAGAAACCACCAATACAGACAATACAATCCGAGTGAATGAGGCACGTTTAGACTCAAAGAAACTATGATAAGTCGCTAACAGCATCGACACTGGCTGCCGAACGCCAAACATCTTAAGCTGCTTGAGCGCCTCTCGCTCTTTGGATTCCCATCTACTATCTTGCGGATCTCTTAGTGCAGTATAAACATCAGCATAGTAGTCAAAATCTCTCACTAAAGAGAATGCCGCCTGCCGAGTCGTCACATCACGCCGCACCGCTTTGAATAAATCTGTTTTACGAACTAACTTGTGACCGCTGTTCCAATAGATTCTTAAAAACTCAGGAAAGCTTTCACTCCCTAGAACGCCCACAACTCTTTCCCATAAATCTTCGAGAGCCTGAACTTCAGCTTCGTGAGTATCACCTGTACTAATAATAGAAAACAAATAATTCTTCAGCAGATCTGTTGAAGATAGCCGTACACCCCGAGCGTTTAACGTTTCAAACACCTTGAAAGCGTTCAGCTCATCCGTTACTGTAATCACGGTAAAAAAGAGCCTATCCACCAGCTTATCAATAAACCCAGCAAAATCCTTCCCGCTAGAAGGCTGATTACCTACCCTTGCTTTAATGCGTTCCTTAAACCAGCCAAATGCCTTTCTAAGCTGATGTTCAGATAGATTTAGGTTTCTGCTTGGGATAAGTTCTAATGGCACCAAATACGTTTGATAAAACCGATTATTATGACGGTTCAGCTCTAGTTTTGATTGAGGAACCAGCGTTACCGGATCTAGATAGCCAATGTAGCTATTCTGTAACTGTTCCTGTCTACGCTGATTGTTATCCGCATCTAACCCTGCTGCAATCAAATCCTTGAGATGGGCCAGACCCGCCAAAACCATGACGCTTAGCGTTGTCATCCGTTGCTGACCGTCAATAATATCGAACTGCTTACTATCTGATGATTGCAGAACCAGATAGCCTAAGTAGTGGGCTGGCTCACTATCGTCTTCAAAAAGACCTACAATATCTTGCCAAAGATCGTCCCATTCATCCGCCCCCCAAGAATAATCGCGCTGAAAGCGAGGCACTCGATAGGTAAGGCCATTACCCAGCAGCTGACGAAAGGTGCTATTAGTCGTATTGAAGTTGATGGTTGCCATGTTTGCGCTTCTTCCATTGCTGCCTAAAAACACGAGGAGTGTCTAATTTTTGGACGATGCCTATTTTCAGATAGTAAGTCTATCTTGATAAAAGGTGGGTCTCACTTAATGAGCTTCTGAGAGATTAAATAAGCTACCGCTAGCGGAAATAGCCCTGGTACTGGCTGAGCAAACCGTACTCGATTGATATCTGCCTCCTGCTGAATCTGCTCTATCCTCAGCCGCAAGCTGCTCATATTCCGCTCCAGTTGTTCCTTCTCCGTACTGCTAAACAGCTCCATCTGCTGCACTTCAGGCTCATCCAGCTCTCGAATAATCTGCAGCCGCAATTCGCTCAGCATCGCCGTCATATTCTCCACTTCCTTTTCACAGCGCTCTGATAGCTTCTTTGGTAATCCTTGCGATCGCGCTTAATAAAATCAATCGACGTAATCAACCGAGGAAAATGTCCCCAAGGGTTCACATGAATCCCTCTGCGCCTTCGCAACCCCTTCATCTGCTAGCTGACCTTACTCAGGAGACGAACCTGGTTGCGTTTTCTGAGCGCTACTCAAAAACTTGCAGCAGGCTGATGAGCTTGCGCTTTCGGCTGTGCTTTTGCCGCAGCTTGTCATAGTACGTTTGCCACTTCTGTTGTTGGCCAGATTGCTGATAGGCCCTCTGGATATACCTGAGCCAATCCACCGCATGGTGATAGTACTTCGCCTTGCCAGCATCCATGATGGCCTCAGCGCGGCGGCAAGCGTTGGCGATCACCCAATCTGGCTGCTGCTTAATGGCAGCTTCCATAAC
>JBAUIB010000024.1:0-6848 GCA_049680585.1 Phormidesmis sp. | reverse complement strand
GAAGCGCTGTTTGTAGGCATTTTGATGATTGCCTTTTTTGGGGTCCTTTCGGATCTTGTCCTCAGAGTCATTTCTAATCGTGTTGTGCACTGGCAAGGTTAGCGTTTGCCATTTTTTCCTTCTTCTTTTTCTTCTTCTTCTTCTTAACCAACTGTTCTTGGCCGACTGTTCTTAACTACTATCGGAATCAAACCCATGTTAGAAACGCTCTCTAGTTCCTCCCCTAGCCTGTCAGAACTCACCACTCTAGAAGAGAAAGTTCTCGCTGACATTACGCCTGAAAAGTGCGTGCAGCTCATCAAAGAGCTAGTACCTACTGGGCAACCGGGCTGTGGCAACTCTATCGATCCAGAAGCGCCGATGGCCCATGAAGAAGACATTTCTCTTCAGGTGGGAGAGCATTTGCGATCGCTCGGATTAGCGGTGGAATGGGTCAGCGCGATCGCTGGTCGGCCCAATGTGGTCGCCCGCTGGAATGATGGCCTAGAGGGGCCTTCGCTGATTTTTAACGATCACCTCGACACCTATCCGTCCTGCGACCCCCAAGAGTGGGATATGTCCGGGCACAATCCGTACAATGCAACGCTGCGCGGCAACTATCTCTACGGTCGCGGCACCTCGGATACCCGAGGAAATATGACCTGTCAGCTGATTGCCATTGAGATGCTGAAAAAAGCAGGTGTGAAAATTAACGGTGAGCTGATTTGCGCCTACACGGTGGATGAGGAGCGTCATGGGAAGGCGGGCGCGCTGCATTTGTTGAATGACTATGGGCTGACGGCTGACTATGAAATTACGGCTGAGCCGACTGCTTGGACGGATGGAGATGATTGGGGGATTGGGATTGCGCTAGCTCACTCGGGGCTGTGTTTGGTAGATATTGAAACGACGGGCGTGCGATCGCACATTTGGCGACCTGACGAAGGTGTCAATCCGATTCTGCACATGGCTCAAATCATCGAGGCCCTGCGGAAAACCACCTTTACCCACGAAGCACCAAAAATCTATGGTCCTACTCAGCCCAGCATTTGCCCGGTCAAAATTGAAGCGGGCAAAATTGGCGAAGGTCAGTTTACCCCCCCGTCTTGCAAAGCCAGGGTATGGGTGATTGGACTGGTGCCAGGAATGAGCTATGAGTCGATTGTCGCGGATATGGAAGGGGCGATCGCCCAGCTCCAGGCAGACGATCCCACTATCCAAGCCACCATTACCCAGGTAGCGGGTGAAACCTTTGTCCCGGCCTCCATTGAGGTACCCGAAGAGGCCGCTCACGTACAGACGCTAGCCAAAGCGTACCAGCGAATTTTAGGCAGCGATCCAGTCCTCTACCGCAAGAATGCCTACTGCGATACGCTGCGATTTTCCCACAGCGGCATTCCGTCGATCACCTTTGGCCCTGGTGAAGATGGCTGGCCTCCTGTTAATGAGTTTATCGATATAGAAAAAGTTGTTGCGGCCACCAAGATCTATGCATTGTTCTTACTTGACTTTTTCAAGGCCCAAAAAAACTAGTCAGTAAGATTAGCCAAGTAGGATTAGCCAGTCAAGGACAACCAATTTTTCTATATTCCCTGTTGCTAACGCACTCACAAACGCCCTGGTTTTGCCAGGGTGTTTTTCTTAAATATGATGCATGCTTCTTCACCCGTGAGCGTCTCGGCCCAACCCTATCCGTTCACGCTTAGCCTCGACCATACGGCGCTATTGGTGATCGATATGCAAAATGACTTTTGCACCCCTGGCGGATGGGCCGACCTTAAGGGCTTCGACGTGAGCCAAACCCAAAAACCCATTCAACCTTTGCAAAGATTGTTGAGACAGTTGAGACAGACCCCCGTCACCATCATTCATACGCGAGAAGGGCATCGCCCAGATCTGAGCGATTGCCCGCCGCATAAGCTTGCTCGCTCACAGCGACAAAATGCGGAGATTGGCAGTGAGGGTGTGATGGGACGGCTGCTGACGAGAGGTTCAAAAAGCCATGACTTTGTCGATCAACTCACCCCACAGTCAGGTGAGATTGTCATAGACAAGCCAGGCAAGGGGGCATTCGTTGCGACAGATTTGGATTTGCTTTTGCGGCAGCGCCAAATTCGGCAGCTGTTACTAACCGGTGTCACGACAGAATGCTGTGTGCAGACAACCCTACGCACAGCCAACGATTTGGGATACGAATGCCTGCTATTGGAAGATTGCTGTGCGTCTTTGGTCCCAGAATTTCATCGAGTATCGGTAGAGATCACGCAAACGATATTTGGCTGGGTCACGAGCTCAGCGTCACTTCTGCAGGCGATACAGCCCCCTCAATCAGGCCCCTCTCATAGCGCAGATAGGGCCGTTTCCAAAAGCTCTGGCTGAATCCAAGCATCGAGATCAAGGTCGCCCAAGGCTTCATTGCCTGAAATTGTTGAAAGCTGTTGAATATGTGCTTCTAACCAATCGGTTCGGATTTGCGTTTCAGGGAAGAACAGGCCGGTTGCATCAGCGCGTTCATACGCTAGGGTCTTGGCGACGATTTCAGGATCAAGGTTGACCCAGTTGCTGACTAGAGAGAGTGCACTGGGCGTTGTCTCATACCAATACTGTGCGGCAATCAGCGCCTTTAGGTAGGCGACAACAATCTCAGGATGCGCGTCAGCCAGCGCCTGGGTGACGACAATGCCATGAAACGTCGGCAGCTGCTCTTGATCGTGCTCTAGCAGTCGTCGAAACTGCCCTTTGTGACTGGCAATATCGTGCAGCGGCGCAAAGTAAGCATAGCCATCAGCCTGCGAGTTACGAGGTGTTAGGCGGTGAATGCTGAGATTGTCAATCGAAGTCAGTGTCACCTCCGGTAAGATATCGGCGCGCGCCAGCGATCGCATAATCATGCCGTGAGCCGCTGACGCAAATGGCACGGCAATTACCCGACTGCGTAAATCATCTAGAGTGGTGAGCGCAGAGCGATTGGGGACAATGACCGTATTGCCAGCTCCATCTGGGTTGCTGGCGACAAAGCTGACCAATCGAGTCTTAGCAAGGGGCGATCGCGCCTCTTCTGACGACATGCCCCCCCCAGATAGGCCACTAAGCAGCAAGGGATAATCTCCCAAAACGCCAATATCCAACTGCTCCGACTGCAGTCCGGCCACAATCGGCGCACCCGAGGTGAAATCACGCCACTGAATTTGATAGTCAGTATCGCGGTAGCGCTGATCGCGGGGCAAAAAATGTTCGAGTAGCCCCAGCCGCTGAATAATCAGCCCCGCCGTCACCGTTTGAATGGTTTTGTTCTGGGTGCCAATGGTGATGGTTAAGGTTTTAGGCTCATCGGTAGAGCGATCACAACGGGGAGCTGCCCCCTCAAGCGCCTGTAGGTAGACCGGCTGCTGGGCAATCGGGCGCTGAGGAATCGGCGGCTGGGCAATCGAGCGCGAATTTTGCAGGGCAGTCGGTGAAAGCGCTTTTTCAGACGGATATCGAGTGCGCTCAAAGACGAGTTGAATCAACTGCTGTAGAGGGTTGGTAGGCTCAGATTTTTCGGACGGGCGATCGCGCTGGCGGCCCAGTTCTCGCTTGACAGCTTCGCCTTTGACCTGGCATTTGGGCCGCAGCATAAACAGCTTCAGATCCAGCGGAAACTCTTGTAGCGAAATAGCCCTCAGCAGGTTGGCTTTTCGTTCTGCCTGAAACTGAAAGCTAGAGGCAAACCCCAAATAATGCCCTTGACTCAAGAACGTGCTCATTAAGCTAGGGGACTGAACAGTCTCATAATGCTTGAAGTCCGAGGGCTGTAGATTCAGTTCGCTCAGTCTACTTTCTAGTGCTAGTCTTTCTGGGGTAGAAGCCGCCGGAAAGACCCAGGCTTCTGCCATCAGATCTCGCAGACTCAGCCATTCACGATCGGCTAGGCGATAGTCAGCCGCGACCATCAGGCAATACTGAAAGCTATCGACTGGCACCGCCTCTATTTCGTCAAACTCTGCCGAATTCGTTTCAGAAAAGCCAACGTCTACCTCGCCTGCTATTACCGCTTGATGAAGCGATCGCCCGGTTACAAACGGAACGCACTGCACATCAATATCAGGATATTTCTGATGATAGGCAAATAGAATTTCAGGCAACCAACCACTCGCAATATTGTGCGTACAGCCAATTTTTAATCGGTTAAATCCCCTTTGTTTAATTTCTTCAATTTCCTTGACTAAGCGACCTTCTAAATCAATTAAACTCGGCCCGAAGTCCAGTAGATAATTTCCGATTGTTGTGAGCTTTATTTTGCGTCCTAAGCGATGAAAAAGCTCAGCACCTAAGCTCGCTTCCAAAGATTTTATCTTAGCGCTAACTGCGGGCTGAGTCAGGTTTAAAGCATCTGCTGCTTCGGTAAAGCTGAGGTGACGAGCAACTTCTAAAAAGACTTTAAGCTGATAGATTTCCACAGCGCGATCGCGAGCCTTTAAGCAGCGCTTTATAGTGATTTCAATTGGCAGCTAAATATGCTCTTGAAACTAATGAAGACTGACTCAGTATTATTAGCTTTTATAAGTGTATAAAATAAATCGATGAGTAAACAGTGCGTTGTGATACAAACGTCTTTTGTACCATCACTGAGCCTATTACAATGAAGTTGTCGCCAGATTCAAACAGAATTGTCACCTACTAACCCTCTGCTAGTCCGGTCGCGCTCAGAGAAACGCAACAGAGTTAAACAGCAGTTTTGTGAATTTTTACGGCTCAGTTTTTGCGACAAACTTTTACAGCCAATTCAACCCACATCATCTCAGTCAACATTGAAGTAGAGGATTTTTGTGTGAATATTCAGCATCTGCAAACAGATTTTTTGGTCATTGGCGGCGGGACAGCCGGGACAATGGCCGGGATCAAAGCCAAGCAGACTAACCCCGAAGCAGACGTGTTGATCTTAGAGAAGGCAAATATTCGTCGTAGTGGGGCGATCGCGATGGGTATGGACGGCGTCAACACCGCCGTAATTCCGGGCAACTCCACCCCAGAACAATATGTGCGAGAGATCACCATCGCCAACGACGGTATTTTGAACCAAAAGTCTGTGTACCAAACCGGGCGCTGGGGCTTTGAAGTCATTCAAGAGCTAGAAAGCTGGGGGGTCAAATTTCAAAAAGACCGCGAAGGTAACTACGACCTCAAGCAGGTACACCGCGTCGGCAAGTACGTTCTCCCCATGCCCGAAGGCAAAGACCTGAAGAAAATTCTGGCGCGCCAGGTGAGAAAACACAAGGTCCGAGTCACTAACCGCGTCATGGCCACTCGCGTCATGGTGAAAAATGGACGAGTTATTGGCGCAGTGGGCTTCGATGTGCGCAAAGGAGACTTTGTTGTCATTCAGGCCAAGGCCGTTGTGCTCTGTACCGGCGCCTGTGGACGGCTAGGGCTCCCCGCCTCAGGCTATCTCTACGGCACCTACGAGAACCCGACCAATGCCGGAGACGGCTACTCAATGGCCTATCACGCGGGGGCCGAACTCACCAACATTGAATGTTTTCAAATCAATCCTTTGATTAAAGACTATAACGGGCCTGCCTGCGCCTATGTCGCGAGCCCCTTTGGTGCCTACACCGCCAACGCCGAGGGCAACCGCTTTATCAACTGCGACTACTGGAGCGGCCAAATGATGCTGGAAACTTGGAAAGAGCTGAACTCTGGCAAAGGCCCGATCCATCTCAAGATGTATCACCTTGATGACGACACCATCTCAGAAATTGAACGCGTCCTCTGGGCAAACGAGCGCCCTAGCCGTGAGCGATTCCACGAGGGCCGACAAGAGAACTACCGCACCCACGGCGTCGAGATGAACATCTCTGAAATCGGGCTATGCAGCGGTCACAGTGCCTCTGGCGTATGGGTCAACGAAAAAGCAGAAACCACGGTCCCTGGCCTCTATGCCGCTGGAGATATGGCCAGCGTGCCGCACAACTATATGATTGGGGCCTTTGTCTCGGGGCGGCTTTCTGGCATTCATGCGATGGACTATGTGCAGGGGTTGGAGCACGTAGAGCCCGATGAGGAATTCTTAGCAACAGAGCAAGATCGTATCTACGCACCGCTCAATCGCCCAGAAGGCGTTCCCCATACCCAGGTGGAATACAAACTGCGTCGCTACGTAAATGACTACCTACAGCCGCCAAAATCTCCTACCAAAATGGACATTGGTCTCGCCGCCTTCGAGCGCTATCACGAAAGCTTAGAGATGATGGGCGCAGCTGACCCGCACGAGCTAATGCGCTGCATGGAAGTGCACTTTATTCGAGACTGTGCGGAGATGGCTGCGAGAGCGTCTCTCTATCGAAAAGAGAGTCGCTGGGGCCTCTATCACTATCGCCTCGACTACCCTGAAAAGAACGATGAAGAATGGTTCTGCCATGCGAATTTGAAAAAGAATGAGGCGGGCGAGATGGAAATGTTCAAGCGGCCCGTGGCTCCTTATATTGTAGATGTGAATTTGGAGCAGGAGGTTTACGACGTGGCAGTGAGATAAAGATTGCGCTCGGACTATGGCTCTCCTTCTACTATTCTCCTACTAACAAAACTCACTCATGGCTCTCACTACCCAACGTGTAGACGTTCCCGTCATTGTCGATGAATCTAAATGTCTCGAAAAATGCACCGCCTGTATCGAGGTCTGCCCGTTAGACGTACTGGTCAAGAACCCCGAGACCGGAAAAGCCTACATGAAGTATGACGAATTCTGGTTCTGCCTGCCCTGCGAAAAAGAATGTCCCACCAACGCCATTACTGTCCAAATTCCGTTTCTGCTGCGCTAGGAGAAAGTTGAGCATGACTTCCACAGAAATTGATCCAGAAGTGGTGCAGTGGGTAGAGCTGTTGCGATC
>JBAUIB010000023.1:0-4296 GCA_049680585.1 Phormidesmis sp. | reverse complement strand
CTGCACACTAGCTTTTTGCATACCAGCTATCTACACACCGATCAGCGCTCTTATTCTAACCTCGGCAGGGTAAGACTGTTCAGCTAGAGCATCGGTTGTTACTACCGCTGTGTAATTTTTGGTTTGATTCTTATATCGCTACTGTCAGACAGCTGTATTCATACAAAATCTGGGAGCGCAAAAGCTTGCCCTCCCAGATGTCACAGAATAATTTGCAGCTGACCTTTGAATATCGCCTGGATATCGCCTCTAGAGGTCCTCTAATGGCTTGCTAGTAATGGCTCGCTGGTAGCGGCGGCTGGCCTAGCTGCGAGTGACTTTGTCTCGTTGGCTGATAAAGATTAGTGCGACAGTAGCTGGCACGACGAGAATCAAAAGACCCGCCAAGAGGCTGAGCAAAAAGTTAGTTAAAGAGGGTGTCATAGGAGTTAAACCTTGGCTGTAGCACAAGGAACGGTGAGAAAACAATGGACAATGAATTTCTTAAACTGTTTTCCAATAATATCGACAATCGTCTCCCTTGAAAAGATGAATGAGGTATTAAGCTAGATTAAGGCTTTTAGGTTGACGTGTAAGGAACTTGTCCCAGAAGCCTGGTTGGAAAAACGTTAGAAGCGCTGAAGGAAACCTTAATTTATGTCTAATGCTGCGATCGCAACCTGGATTATTGGACCGCTCCTCAGTCTTTACACGCTGCTGTTTCTCTTCCGCATTATTTTGACTTGGTACCCCGAGGCCGAACTCAACAAATTCCCCTTTGTCCTCGTAGCCTGGCCGACAGAGCCGTTTTTGATTCCTGTGCGCAAAGTTGTCCCGCCTATCGGCGGGGTCGATATTTCGCCTGTGATTTGGGTGGGTATCGCTAGCTTTCTGCGCGAGATATTAGTCGGTCAGCAGGGCCTATTGCGAATGATGGGTTAGATCTTAATAAGGGATAGATCTTGTAGATATCTAGATTTGATAGAGACTACAGTTGTGGGCCTGAGTCTGCGGGATCAGCTAGAGCAAGCCTTACAAATGACAGCGCTAGAATAACCAGGAAAAGAACTAGGCCGATGGTACAGGCATAGCTCATATCCAAATCCTTGAACGCCGACTCATAGACGTAGTAAACGACGGTTTTAGAGGCGTTGCGAGGCCCGCCCTGAGTCATGATAAAGACTTCTTCAAAGACTTTGGTGGCTGCGATCGCGCTAATCACCGCCACCAAAAAAAGATAGGGCCGCATCAGCGGTAGCGTAATATCCCAGTGCTTGCGCCAACCATCTGAACCATCGATAGCCGCCGCCTCATACAGATCTGCCGGTAGCCCTTGCAGGCCCGCCAGGTAGATCACCATATAGTAGCCCAATCCCTTCCAAACCGTAACCGCCATCACGCTAAAAAGCACCCAGTTTGGGCTGGTCAGCCACGGAATGCTGATCGTACTATGGGTGAGGCTCGAAAAAATTTGATTGAGCAGGCCATTCTCCGCATAGAGCCAGCGCCAGGCAATGCCCGCCACCACCATAGAAACGACAACAGGTGTGTAATAGGCCACTCGAAACCAGCGAATGCCGCGCAGCTTTTGGTTGACCAAAATGGCGAGTAGTAGCGGGGCGATCGCCAGCACAGGTACCACACAGACCAAATACACCAGCGTGTTTTTAAGCGTTTTCCAAAACGTTTTGTCTTTGAGCAGCCGCTGAAAGTTATCAAGCCCCACCCACTCAGGCGGCTGAGTGACATCATAACCATATTCCATGAAGCTCAGCCGAAATGCCTGAAGCGCCGGCCAAAATACCATCAGCACCAGCACAATCAGCGCCGGGGCAAGAAACAAGTAGGGCGTCAGCGCCGATATCCGTGAAGGTTTTAGCCGAGAATCCATAGATTACATAGATATACAGAGGAGAAAGCCAAACTAAAGAAACTTATGAAAGTCCTCGCCGAGAAACAGTGCCCTCTCCGCATTGCGTCGCCGCGTTAGGCCACTTAGCACCCGGCCACCCGCTTTATTCCATCGGGGAAACTGCGCTGCCACAAGGCGTAAGTCGCGGCGCTGATTGAGCAATCTCAAAAGGGTGGAGCTGCGAAAGGCCCCAGGTCCAACGTTATACGTAAACGACGCCAGCGCTGAAAATTGATTGTCATTAATCGGTACATTCACCGCCGCGTCAATAGCCTGCTCAAAGCGCGTGAGATCTTGCTGCAAGAACTTTTCAGCTTCAGCTTCAGAAATTTTCATGCCCGCGCGCACCCCGCGCGTCGTCCCATAGCCAATCGTCCAAATGCCAACCGGATCGCGATAGGCTTTCAGCCTAAGCCCTTCAAAAGACTTGATCAGCCGCAGCCCGTTGGCATTGGTTCGCTTGGGACCGCTGCTAGAGGAAGGCACTTTTGGCGTAACCGGGCGGGGACTCATCGGCTTGGCTGCAGGCTCAGGCCCTGACGGAGACACCGTCATGCCTCTAGGGGCATCGGCGCGATCAAACCAAGCTTTCATCCCGGCAATATTGACCACCGACTCAGCAGGATTACTTTTAGAAGGATATTTTGAAATTTTTGAGAGGTAGTGTCCTCCTTCCATCAGATAAAACGCACGCTCTGTTTCCTTAATCCATGTCCCCACGGCTTTCACCCTCTAACCATTACATCAGGCACTATGTAGTTCTACCCTTACAATAAAGAAAACACAAATCGTCTATGATAACTTTTGCAACTTCTTCCAGCGAGGCCACGCCCAACAGTCCCGCTGCGGATACGCTCACAGCGCCAACGATTCGTCGGTTGTCCAATGGGCTCACCATCGTTGCCGAGCAGATGCCCATTGACGCAGTTAATCTCAGTCT
The DNA here is from genome assembly GCA_049680585.1 of Phormidesmis sp. Lineage (GTDB taxonomy): Bacteria > Cyanobacteriota > Cyanobacteriia > Phormidesmidales > Phormidesmidaceae > Phormidesmis. Next base: position 1,465 of record JBAUIB010000023.1, on the reverse strand, counting down.
CTGGCTGAATATTGGCTCTAAGGTAGAGTCCGACGACATCAACGGCATGGCTCACTTTTTAGAGCACATGATCTTTAAAGGCACGCCTCAGATCAACTGCGGTGAGTTTGAACGCCTGATTGAAGAGCGCGGCGCTGTCACGAACGCAGCCACTAGCCAGGACTACACGCACTACTACATCACAACCGCGCCTCAAGACTTTGCCACACTCGCGCCGCTACAAATAGAGCTGGTGATGAACCCCAGCTTACAAACCGATCATTTTGACCGTGAAAGGCCCGTTATTTTAGAAGAAATTCGTCGGGCAGAAGATAGCCCCAGACGGCGCACCTTCTATCGTTCGATGGAGATGAGCTTTGACAAGCTGCCCTACCGCCGACCGGTGCTAGGCCCCACAGGTGTCGTAGAAGGGTTGACCGCACAGCAAATGCGAGCTTTTCATCACACCTGGTATCAGCCCGAAAATATGACCGCCGTCGCGGTGGGTAATTTACCCGTCGAATCGCTCATCCAGATAGTGGAAGAGGGCTTTGAGCAGGCTCTAGCTCGCAGCAACCGAGAGCATTCCAATCCAGATCTGCTGCAACAGGTGCCCTCTACTCAGCCCGAACAGCCCTTTCTCGATATTCACCGAGTAGAGTATCTCGATGAGGCCCTACAGGAGGCCCGTCTCGTGATTGGCTGGCGCGTGCCCGGTATGCGCGAGCTGGAGAAAACCTATCCGCTAGACGTGGTGGCGTCTATTTTGAGTCGAGGTCGTGCGGCCCGGCTAGTGGACGATCTGCGAGAGACTCGGCATCTGGTCAATAGCATTTCGGCCAGCAATATGACGTTTGGCAATCAGGGCGTGTTTTACATTTCAGCCAAGGTGCCGATCGCTCAGCTCGCTGCCGCCGAGGGTGCGATTCTCGAGCACATAGCGCGACTTCACGAGGCCCCGATTACCGCCGCTGAACTTCGCCGGGTGCAGACTCAGGTGGCCAACCGCCATATTTTTGGCAGTGAGACGCCGAGCGATCGCGCCGGCCTCTATGGCTACTATCAGGCCATGACTGGCGACATCCGCCACGCACTGGACTATCCGGAATGGATTCGCAAGGTAACAGCTGAAGATGTTCAAGCCGCAGTGCAGCAATACTTGCCGCTGAAGGCTTACGGAGTGGTGGCACTCAAGCCAGCTTTGAATCCCTCTTTGAACTAGTCGCTTCTTTAAGCTAGCAAACGCGATGTCTCAGCCTTTATCCGATGCCGTCGCTCAGCCCATTGCTGAGCAGATCAGCCAGTTGACAGGCCAGCCTTTCCAGGTGGTGTCTGGGCGCTCTATTGGGGGCGGCTGTATCAATCAGGCCGTCTCTGTTACTGATGGGCAGCGGACTTTTTTCGTCAAGCTCAATCAGGCCAGTCAGCTAGCAATGTTCGAAGCTGAGTACGATGGCTTAAATGAAATGTATGAGAGCCACACGAT
>JBAUIB010000022.1:0-41592 GCA_049680585.1 Phormidesmis sp. | reverse complement strand
ACTTGTGTCTTCGCATTGGTGCCTTTCTTATTCTTAGAAGAAAGCGTGCCAGCGGCTGCCGATTTTTTCGGTGGGGCTTCCACTTCTACAAGCTCAGACTCTGCGAAATTGTTGGTATTCACGCCCGCATAGTTCACCAAACCGAAGCGCACAACTACCGGATACTTGATACCGCTCTGATCGACCGAGGCGACCGACCCTACTTGGCGAAACCAATAAGACTCAGGACGAAGAATTCTAACCTTAGAACCACGCTGAACCATGAATACTAACCCTCTCAAAATGTTAGATAAAAGTAGTTTGTTTATAAAGCTACTCGCTATTTAGGTTACTACTCTGCTGGACCCAACTTCCACTGTATGCTGTTTAAGTTTTATTGCTGTGAAAAAACAACGTCTGCAGCGGCGGCCGGAACTGGCAATGCAGAAGACAGGGCAGAAGACAGCCTAGCGGCCTGTGCGAACGGTGACGGTAGCGTGGGGACCGTTGCTGCTGGCGCTGTTACCGCTGTCTCATCGTCCTCTTGGCTATTGCTGCTAGAGGCCGCGTTGGCCGATACCGGGCGAGGCACCTCAATCCCATTCTCTTCTAAAATTACGCGAGGTTCAAACGCGAGTGTTTCAATCCGCTTGACGCGAACGCTGCCACCCGCAACGCGATCGCCCACTCTCACATACCGCTCAGGTTCATTGCCCGAGCGAAGAATCGCATAGGGCTCATTACCCATCTGAATCACACCCGAGACAGAGATTGTAGGTGCAATCACAGGCCGCGGGATGGTCGGCAACACCGCAATTGGAGAAGGCTTTACTAAGGGTGTACTGCTAGGCTGCACCCGAACAGGTGGGGGCGTCGGTTTGCTAGCCACACGATCACTGCTAGTAGCGGTGGCCACAGATCGCCCGCTGCTACTCCCTGAACTCGTCGAAGATACGGCCCTAGCCGGAGTCATGTTACTCGCTGCGGCGACCGGCACCACAATTGGATCCGGCGCAGGCGGAATTGGCAAGCTGGCAAACGGATCAGGGCGACTCCGCTCTACCTGGCGGGTTCGCGCCGCTGGATCAGTCGAGCGGATCAAGTTCGCCGTTGCATTAGCCTTTGGCTGTGACTCTAGCGTGGGCTCTGCAAATACCTCAGCGGTCCCTGTACCGTCAGGAGCAGCTGCCACCCCACCGCCATTTTCAACGTCAGCGACAGCCGGATCAATCGGCTCAATCAGTGCGGCATTTTGGTCACGGTTAAAAAACTGACAGCCGGTTAGCGGAATAGTCGCCAGCAATATAAGTAGTAAACGCCGCATGCTCAATCCCTCCCAGGACTCGCCAATCAAAAGAATGAAACCATCTGTCGGTATTATGCTTCCCCGGCAGGTTGCATAATCACCTGCAAATGCTTCAGTCCCTTTTTTACTCGGCGCGATACGGTCACAGAACTAATGCCTAAGCGCTGAGCCGTTTCTTTTTGAGTGAGATCCTGTAAAAAGACAAACTCTACGACCTCACGCGTGCACTTCTCTAGCTGTGAGAGCGCTTGCTGAAGCCGCATTTGATCTTCCTGTGCTAGCTGGAAACTGCGATAGCGTGAATCAGGCAGCAAATCGCCCAAGCACGACGCCCCGCTGTCGCTTTCTCTAATCGGGGCATCCAAGCTGAGCAAACTGCGGTTGCTGCTAGCGATCTTGACCTGCTGCCACTCTTCTACCGTAATCTCGAGCTCATCAGCCACCTCCCGGTCACTGGGTCTACGGTTGAGGTCTGCTTGTAGCTGGCGAATAGCTCTAGCCGACTGGCTTTGAAGGGTTTGCCAGCGCCGAGGAATACGAACCGCCGTCCCTTTATCTCTCAGGTAATGTTGGATCTCGCCACGAATGTAAGGAATAGCAAACGAACTGAACGCATGGCCCTTTTGTAAATCGAAGCGCTCAATGGCTCGAATGAGTCCAAGGCTGCCAATCTGCATCAAATCGTCAAACGTTTCTCCAGAGCTATGCAGCCACCGATGAGCTTCTCGGCGAACCAGGCCGATATTGATATCGACTAGGCGATTACGGAGCTGGAGAGAGGGGGTCTTCTGATAGGTGGCCAGTATTTCGAGCGACTGACTTTTGATGACCTGATTTGACAAAGAACGCATATAAAAAATGGCCCGAACGGCCTGTAAGATGCAGCCATTGACCTCCCTATAACAGCGAAAAAGAGAGGTGAGCACCAAGCTGGCATGTTCAGCCTAGTTAAAGTTCTGATCACCCAGCAATCGAGTTTTTACGGAACTGTTCGCTTACCTGAGGCCAAATCTCCATCAAAAAAGGGAACACCGCTGAGGTATCCCCTTTTCACTAGTATGGCTAGTAGTTCGAGCTGACTCTTCCAAGAGCCTCTGAGAATCTCTCAGCAGCCTCTATGCGTCGAAACTCTATGCATCAAAACCAGTCTCGACCCGGCCGTAAAACACGCCTTGCAAACGGACATCATCCGCCTTTGCAGTACCCATGTCGGTATCAGAGGGCTGTTCAGAAATAAACGTTCCGCCAATTTCACCCGTGTTACTGTCTACCTTAGAAACCTGCAGGGAGATGTGACCTTCGCCCATATCAAACGCTTTGACGTTTTCCCGGCTCAGATCAACAGCATCAGCACGAGCTGGCAATGCAACTGCGTTATCATAGCCCGTTGTCAGGCCACGACCTTTGGGGTCAAGAAAGTTGGAAGTACGGTAGGAGGGCACCCGAAAATCGCCTTCAAAATCTGTAGAGGTCGTGACCGCGTTGAGCCCAGGTTGAGATTGGGCCTGTAGACCTTTGATCGTGAAGAGGAATGGAATCTGGTCGCCACCCGGAAGGAGTACGGTAATTGGCTGAAAGTCCATACCTAGCTTCTCGTCAAAAACGAGGCTGCCGTCAGGCTGAAGGTTAATATCGCCACTGACTTGCTCGATAGACGTCGTGTAGCGAGTCAGCGATTTACCCGTAATAAATTCAGCTTCTTTGCGACGATTCGTAGACTCTTGCTTGACAAAGAAGTTAGTCGGTTCTAGGCATAGTTCAACTAGCTTATAAGATGTGCCAGATTCGATGGGGATTTGGCCACGACGGGTTTCGTCTACCTGGGGGCAGCTGTTAGCGAGCCCAGTGTTGCGAATTTGGTCATAGGTGAGTGGAATGTCGCTAGTTGCGCTAGGCGCTTCACTACAGGCTGTTAAAACACCTAAGCAAAGAGCAAAAAACGCAGCGAGCAGGGCGCGATACCTCATGGTCAACCTCAAGACTGTTGAATATTAAAAGATGAAAGGGGAATTTAGTAGACCATTTTACACTGAGATCAGCCGGTTTGAGCCGACAGCTTGCATCCCCCTTGGCTGATCGCTTAGGCTCTGACAGGTTGCATAATGCTGGTACAGCGCAGCGTAAGCGATCGCTAAACGCACGAGCGTTACCTGAGTAAATTCCACAAGTGTAAACAAGTAGGTTACAAAAGTTGAACACGGTGAGCAATTCTGGCCCTTACATCAAACCCTTTCGAGCTAAAAACCTACCGGAAGATCTCTCTGCGCTTGTGCAGACGGTTCGAACCACGGCGCTAAGCCGCGAGGGTGACTGTCTAGCCCTGTTAGATCTGTTGAGGCTACTGGACGAACTTCACTACGAAATCCGAGATACGCTGTTTCGCGAGGCGCTCCCTGATAACCGTCAGCGGCTCTATAGCCTCTTAAAAGATATCGAACAAGAGGGCGGCTGGCCCTACATTAAGCGAATGAAGCTGCTCGATCTACTAGAGCATTTGAATGAAACAGACAATGGCGAAGACTATGAACAAACAGACTCCAGAGGAAATAACCTCAAGGCTGACCAAGATTGACATAGATTGAATCCGGCTGACAGTGCTTTTTCTGATACGGTAGAGTGTTTACTCGCCATTATTCTCTATCTATGAAGTCTCTGTAGTTTTTCTCTTTTCTTACGGGTACTTGCGCTCTAGTGTTGTAAACAAGTTGTGAATGCGCCAGTACTTCAAGCCGCACTTCTACAGGTGTCACAGCTATTCGGTATTTGGCTCGGCGGACGCCATAGGATAGCTGAAGTCTTTATCAAAAGCCCTTTAAGATCCATCAGCGGACTTTTTGTAGGCTGATGGATAGCTTGCTGCTGTCAACGACTGAATAACTAGTAGATAGCTGGCTCTACTGGCCATTCGATATGTTTTCGACAAATTCTCAACAAGTTTAAAGCGCGATTTAGCTAAGCAGGCAACTATGGTCTTTAGAGCCGATTACAAAACCTGGAGAAAACGCTGGCAAAGGAGGCTGCCAATCACCGTTCTATCTGGGATGATGGTGCTGCTGGCTCAAGGCGTTACCTCACTGCCCGCTCAAGCAGAGGTCAATCGGTTCTGTCAGCTATCCCAAGCAGATGTCGATAGAAAAGAATCGCTGCGAGTCGCAGGATTGCAGGGAGATACGGCTGCTCAGCAGCAATATGAAGCGCTCAGGCAGCAGCAGGCCGCTGAGGTAGAGACCTGTCGTCGCACTACGTGGCCAGAGAATCAGGCTATTTGGCTCAGGCTATATCCCTGTGACCTTCAGCCGGGTCGGCTAGATGCGCTGATGGATCGCATTACCAACTTAGGCTACAACCAGGTTTACATAGAAGCTTTTTCTAACGGGCAGGTGCTGCTGCCCAAGAATGACAACCCAACGGTTTGGCCCAGCGTTGTCCAGTCGGCGGAGTATGCGGATCGCGACTTGCTGGCTGAGGCCATCGACAAAGCCCACGAGCGTGACATTGAGGCGTTTGCCTGGATGTTCACGATGAACTTTGGCTATTCTTACGGTCAGCGGAGCGATCGCCGGCAGGTGCTGGCTCGCAATGGGCAGGGTAAAGACACGCTTGACTTTGCAGACAATGGCAACAGCGGAACGTCTGAAGATGCGTTTATTGACCCGTACAACCGAACGGCTCAGGTTGACTATGCGCAAATGGTGCGCGCCGTCATCGACAGACAGCCGGACGGCGCGCTGTATGACTATGTGCGCTACCCCCGGCTCTTAGGCGGAGCCTCCGTTGTCAGTGAGGTGAGCAATCTGTGGATTTATGGACCTTCTGCCAGTCAGGCCCTCCTCCAGCGAGCAGTGAATAATAAGGGTCGAGAGCTGATTAGCCGCTATCTACAGCGCGGCTATATCACGGATGGCGATGTCGCACAAGTAGACAACTTGTATCCCAGTGAAGGCGAACCGCTTTGGCAAAGTCGTAATCCACCCTCAGTAGATCCTAAAAATTTGGCCCCGGCATCGGCTCGCAGACCAGGGCTGCAGGTTGAGCTATGGCGGCTGAGCGTGGCCCACGCAATTCAAGGGGTAGTGGACTTTTTACAGATCGCAGCGTTGCCTGCTAGACAGGCTGGGCTACCCACTGGCGCTGTCTTCTTTCCGAATGGCAATCGAGCGATTGGCAGTGGCTACGACTCTCGGTTGCAGCACTGGAATCGCTTTCCTAGCTGGATGGATGCGCATCCAATGGCATATGCTATCTGCGGCAATACTGGCTGCATTGTGGATGAGGTCCAGAGGGTGCTGAATGTGCGTCCCAATGCCGCGACTGTGAAGCCTGCCCTAGCGGGAACATGGGGTGTCAGTCAGGCTAACAGACCGTCTTTAGAAGCTCAAATGGATGCATTGCAGCGTGCAGCACCTCGGATAAACACCGTGAGTCATTGGGCCTTTTCCTGGCAAGATGCTGAATTTGATCGCGGTCGTAAGTTCTGTGAGGCGACTGCTCAAGACGTTGACTTCGGCAGACTGAGAGGTACTGCCTCGTCCAGCGTTCTAGATCAAGAGGAAAGCTTGGGCGAGCAAGGGCTAGCTGAGCAGGGGTTAGCCGAACCAAGCTCAACCGAGCCTAATTTAATCGAGCCCAGTTTGAATGACCCCAGTTAATCCCGATTAGCTACTCCCGGCTAGAAGCGCTATCAAGATCGTCGAGATACCCTCTAGGCGTGATGAACCAGCCTTCGTAGTTACGGCTACTGCGGTTGCCAATGATAACGGTAGTGAGCATATCAATTGGGAAATCAAGCATCTCGCTGAGGGTGGTCAGCGTAATCTGTTCGTCGGCGCGGTAGAGCGATCGCGCTAACGCTACGGGTGTCTCCGGCGGGCGGTAGCGCAAGAATGTATCGCGGGCAAAGACAATCTGCTCGGTGCGCGTTTTCGATTTGGGGTTATAAAGCGCCACGATGAAGTCGGCTTGAGCGGCTGCCTGTAGGCGAGTTTTGATTACCTCCCAAGGCGTGAGCAAGTTGCTCAGGCTAATAGCACAAAAGTCGTGCATCAGCGGCGCACCGACACGTGAGGCCGCAGATTGCAGCGCGCTCACACCCGGAAATACCTGTAGTTTTGGCGTTTTGCCATCCCAGCTTTGCGCCCTAAGCTGCTCAAGCACGAGCCCTGCCATGCCATAGATTCCGCAGTCACCAGAGGACACGACGGCAACGGTAAGCCCCCATTGAGCTAGCTCAATAGCCCGTTCAGCCCGCTGGCGCTCTTGCGTAATCGGCAAGCCTTCTACAATTTGGCCGGGGCGCAGCAGCGGTCGGATCAAGTCGATATAGAGGGCATAGCCAATAACCGCGTCTGCATTGGCGATCACTGCTTTGGCCGCAGGGGTGATCTGGCTCAGGCTACCGGGACCTGTGCCGACTAGGTGAAGATTGCCAGTGCGGTCTGTGTATTCTTGGTTGGCTTGAGCGATCGCGACGGTTACTGCTCCTTTTAGCGCTGGATTTTTTATGACCTGTTTCTTTACGCGCAAGCCATCAACGCCTCGATTTGCGGCTGCCATTGCCGCGGCCTCTGAGACACTAGACGTACCGACCGCATTCAGCACCACATCAGACGGGTTGGGCACATCGATAGCGTTCAGTCCCTCAGCGCTAAAGCACCGCAGCGGCCAGCCTCTTTCACGGACAAATTCAAGCAGACCTGCTTCATCGGCCTTCAAGTCCAACGTGGCCACGCCCGCTACGGCCTCTATCGCAAAGTGATAAGTCCGGCAGGCCGTTTCTACCGCCGATGCAATGAGCGCTTTGTCAGTCCCGCGCTCACAGCCAATACCAATCCACAGAACGCGCGGGTGCCATTGGACTTTGGGCAATTCTGAGTCGGGCGCAAGGGTCCTTTTAACTGGGCTAATCCATACACGTGCCTCAGGCGGCTCTTGTGTATGCCTATCCGCGAATTCTGGAAAGCCAAATTGGAAAGGATGGTTTGTTGGGAGATGTGACTGCCAGAGGGTGCTGCCTGCTTCTTGCACAATTTGAACGGGGGCTTGATGGGCGATCGCCGCGCTCACACCGGTCCAGTCGCCACTGCCGCGAATCCAGCCAAAGGGTTTTCCTAGCGTGTCAACGCCAGGTAAATTCAAAGCGCTGGCTGCTCCTGTAATCACAGGCTGTGCGTCGAGCTGCTGCGCAATGATGTGGGTAAGGCGATCACCTCCCCCCTGATGCCCACCGCACAAACTAATCACAAACTTCGCAGCCGGATCGACCACGACGACAGCCGGATCAGCGGTTTTATCTGTCAGCAATGGTGCAATCAGCCTGATGACTGCACCGCTGGCCAGACAAAACACAAACCCGTCGTAGTCATGCCAGTGTTTTCGTAGAAAGGTCGCTAGGGACGGCTCATAAAGGGAATAGGCTAGTCCTAATGCCTGAGCATCTGGTTGGAGCTTAGCCGCTATCCATAGCTGTACGTTGTCTTGATCGCACAGAGGTGACAGCGCCTGTAAGCCAGCAGGCGCTGTTGTGATCGCAGCAAAAGTTGTAATCATATCAGCCCAGAATCAAGAGCAAAGGGCCGAAAACGGCTTACCAAAGGCAACACTAGGCCATTTTCGCCTGCTTAGCAGCAGGCTGAGGCTGAGGCTGGAACTGGAAGAGCGTATACACGACGTTGCGGCGAATGCCCGTCATCATGTCCAAAAAGACCTCATAGCCTTCACTCTTGTACTCAATCAGCGGATCTTTTTGACCGTAGCCGCGCAGCCCCACGGTTTCGCGCAAGGCGTCCATTTGCTGGAGGTGCTCACGCCAGAGCGTATCAATTTGCTGGAGGATGAAGAAGCGTTCTGCTTCGCGCATGAGTCCAGGTTTGATGGAGTCAACCTGTGCTTCCTTGAGATCATAAGCAATTCGGACCTGCTCAGCTAGGAATGTTTTGATCTCGCCCATCGACAAATCTTCGAGCTGCTCGGAGGTGAGATCAGCGAGCAAATAGACGAACTCTTGAACCTTGCTGACGACGCTGTTCAAATCCCATTCTTCGGACGGTAGCTCTGGATTGACGTAGGCTTCGACAATGTCATCCATCGTCTGCTCGGCGTAACCAATGACTAGCTCCTTGAGCTCTTGGCCTTCTAGCACGCGTCGCCGCTCGGCGTAGATGGCCCGACGCTGATTGTTCATCACCTCGTCGTACTCGAAGACCTGCTTACGAATGTCGTAGTAGTAGGTTTCTACTTTCTTTTGAGCGCCTTCGAGCGATCGCGTCAGCATCCCCGACTCAATCGGCATATCTTCTTCTACGCGGAAGGCATTCATTAGACCGGCAACGCGATCGCCCCCAAAAATCCGCAGCAGATTATCTTCCAAACTCAAAAAGAACTTAGTCGAGCCCGGATCACCCTGACGTCCCGCTCGCCCGCGCAGCTGATTGTCAACCCGGCGTGACTCATGCCGCTCAGTGCCGATCACATGCAGACCGCCTAGCTCAATCACTTCATCGTGAGCTTCTGAGGTAATCACTTCATAGATCTCTAGCACTTCGTTATAGACATTGCGCAGCTTTTGAATCACCGGATCGTCTGTCGGCGCTTTTTCAGCGGCTACCGCAACTTTATCCTCAGCTGCTAGCTCGGAGAGGCTTTGCGCGCCATAGGTCTTGACCGCGAAATCCACCGCCTCTTTGAGCGACGCTTTCGTTTCTGCCGAAAGATCCGTTGGGAAAATCTGGGGGGCCACCTTCCAAGTTTTTTTCTTTTTCTGCTCGCCGAAGCCCTGTGCCTGCGCCCCGTTTTTTGCAGCGGCCACCTGCGCGACGTTAAACTTTTTATCGTCTTCTTCAGGCTTGACCAGGCGCGGCATGAAATACTCACGCACCTTGAGTCTGGCCATATAGTCAGCATTACCCCCCAGGATAATGTCTGTTCCCCGTCCGGCCATGTTAGTGGCGATGGTCACTGAGCCGCGCCGACCCGCCTGAGCGACAATCTCTGACTCACGCTCAACGTTTTCGGGTTTAGCGTTCAGCAAATTATGCTCAACGTTGAGATCTTTAAGCAGCAGAGAGAGGACTTCCGATTTTTCTACGCTGGTTGTACCGACGAGCACAGGCCGGCCAGTTTCGTTCATTTCAGCGCATTCTTGGGCGATCGCATTCCACTTAGCATTTTCAGTTTTATACACGACATCGGGCAAATCACGCCGTTGCGACGGGCGATTGGTCGGGATAATCGTGACCTCTAGCTTATAAATTTTCTCAAACTCGGCCTCTTCTGTCTTGGCCGTACCCGTCATTCCTGAAAGCTTAGGATAGAGCAAGAAAAAGTTTTGATAGGTAATCGAAGCAAGTGTCTGAGTCTCTGGCTGAATTTCCACATGCTCTTTCGCTTCAATCGCCTGGTGGAGTCCATCGCTCCAGCGGCGACCCGCCATCACTCGCCCGGTAAACTCATCGACAATGACCACCTCGCCGTTGCGCACGATGTAGTTCACATCTTTAGTAAAGAGCTCTTTGGCCTTAATCGCATTGAAAATGTAGTGCGCCCACGGATCTTTTGGATCAAACAGGTCACTCACATTCAGCAGCGTTTCTGCTTTTTCAAAGCCTTCATCTGTTAATAGAACATTGCGGGCTTTTTCATCGACCTCGTAGTCCACCTCATCGCTCTCTAGCTGAGCGGCGACTTCAGCGGCCCTCGTATATTTTTCGCCAGGTCGCTCCACCTGCCCCGAAATAATCAGCGGCGTGCGGGCCTCATCGACTAAAATCGAATCCACCTCGTCAATCACACAAAAATTGAACGGACGCTGCACCACATCAGCCATTTGCGTGCTCATATTGTCACGCAGATAGTCAAAGCCAAATTCGCTGTTGGTGCCGTAGGTAATATCGCAAGCGTAGTTTTTCTTGCGCTCAGTGGGGCTCATGCCCTGCTGAATCAAGCCAACACTCAGTCCCAAGAACCGATGCACCTGCCCCATCCACTCTGCATCTCGCCGGGCCAGGTAGTCATTTACCGTCACAATATGGACGCCCTTACCCGAAATCGCATTGAGATAAGCCGGCAGCGTAGACACTAAAGTTTTACCCTCACCGGTCTTCATCTCTGCAATTTGTCCATCGTGGAGGACCATGCCACCTAGCAGCTGCACGTCGTAGTGGCGCATGCCCAGCACTCGCTTACTTGCCTCGCGAACGACGGCAAACGCTTCTGTCAAAATGTCGTCAATATCTTCGTTGCCTTCTAACCGCTGCCGAAACTCGACTGTTTTACCCGCTAGCTCATCGTCTGAAAGGGCCTGAATCTCTTCCTCGATCAGGTTAATTTCTTTGATATCAGGCTGATATTTCTTGAGCTTGCGAGCGTTGGGATCACCTAAAAGTTTTTTGAACATGTCAAGGCAGAGGAAAGGACGAGCAGAAGAGGCAGGCGCGAGCAAGGCGGACGCAAAGAAAGGCCGACAGAGAGTACAGCAAGCCCCAAAGTTAATTCTATCTAACTATTTCTATCTACTAATAGTATGGGCAGAAGATGTCGCCCTGAAAAGCACTATTCTGGGCGGGTAACCGTCTATGGCCTGTAGTTTTGCTCAGTAGCGCCGATATGGCATCCCGCGCAGCTGCTGAGATCGAGCGGCTGTGGAAGGGCGAGGTTGGGATGGAGTGCGCCAAAGTAAGTAGAGTCTTGCAGCCGGTACGGGATAGGGTCATCACCTCGAAGAGAACGTGAATAGACCTGTAGGTAGTTCAGCATGAGCTGCTGATCAAAAGGGGCGATGTTCGGTAGCAAGAGGCCGTAATGAGCTGAGTCGGTAATGAGCGTCTGCCAGGTTTGAGTTGGTAGCACGGCAGGCGGCAGGGCAACATGACAAGTCGCGCACTGCTCAATGTAAATGTGATAGCCAACAGCATACGGCTCATCAATAGGATCGACCATGCCGTAGTCCGAGGTCGCAGCGGTAGAAGTAGCGTGAGCCAGTCCTATGCCTAGAAGCAGGCTCGCCGCGAAGCTACACAGACCCATCAGAAAAGAGCTGAACTGAGGGTGGAAGTGCCAGCGCTGCGGCCATAAAGTTAGCAACTTCGAGATCATTAGAGTAAGGTTGTGAGCGATCAAGAGAATAGACGCTGAGAAAATCAGAAATAATCAGAAACCAGGGGTCAAAAGTAGCTATGCAAGTCAAGAAAGCATCACTTTTACCCGGATCATTACCAGAATACAGCGACTATCCTTATTAGCAATGTAGAGTTACAAAGCCATAGACACGCGTAGAGCAAAGACATCTCAGCTTAGAGATTGCGGCGTATCCTAATGGTTAGTCTACTCGTGTTTGTTGTTAGCAGGGCTTTAATCGAGCGCTAGGGAGACATATGGCTACGGACAGTCGGAACATTCACTTTCGCTATACGCAGACGCTCAGCGCAGATCATCTTCAGCAGCTATGTGGGCTGTTTGAAATAGCAGCTTTTTGGGCGAAGCACCGCTGCCCTGAGGAGATGGCCTTGGCGATCGCTCACAGTCATCCGGTTGTCACCGCTTGGGATGGTGAGCAGCTAATCGGCTTTGCTCGGGCAACTTCTGACGGTGTTTTTCGCGCCACGATTTGGGATGTGGTGATTCATCCGGATCGTCAGGGCGGGGGCCTCGGTCGGCGGCTCGTCGAAACGTTGATTGCCCATCCGCACATGAACCGGGTAGAGCGGACCTATCTGACGACGACTCATCAGCAGCGCTTTTACGAGCGTATCGGCTTCGAGACAAACAGCACAACGACGATGGTGCTCCACAACCACGCGGTCGGAGAATGCTTACTAGATGTTTCAGACATTCATAGCTCAAAAGGCCATGGCTCAGAAGGTCATCGCTATATCAATGGGCGTGAAGTGATTGCTGAGCGCTAAACCAAGGCTAAGTGATTAACGCTAGCTTTAGCCTTCTTCAGCTTCAATTTTCTCGCGAGACTCTCCCCAGTAGGCGCTGTACGTCCATTCTTCACTGCTGCCTTTATCAACGGTATTCCAGCGATAGATAACGCCTTTGTTAGGGTTAACACCAACCTCTAGCAGCTTGGCACCCATATAGTATTCGGTTTGCTTGAGGGTGCGATCGCGGGTAAATGGACTTTCCCGCTTAGAGATCGTTTTTGAGATATGCGCCTGAGTAGGTTTTGCCATAGTTGCAGAAATAGATAAGGCTACAGTTTAGTAAATAGCCAATGTTTTAGTAAATAGCTCTACAGCTCTCTATCACTAGCTTGTGTATTATGCATTTTGGATGAGCGGCGGATCTAGCGTTGTCTATTCGCCGTAAAATCTTGATGAGCGTGCGTTACAGCAGGCGCAAACATAGGCTAGAGGAAGACGGTGAGGCGATCACAATTTTTGAAGAAACTCTCTGCCCGAGCAGTGGGAGGACTGGCTGTTAGCATTGGATTACCGAGCATAGTGACCGCTTGTAGTCAATCGAACTCTCGTTCGAGAGGTGAAAATTCTGAAGCTGAAGGTTCTGATGTTGACGCTGTAGCGGTTGCCGAATCCACGGATACCAAACCTACGGATACCGCGCCGCCCGCACCGAAGGAAACATGGCGAGTGGCGATCGCCCCTGGACTACGCCCCTTCGCGATGACAGAGACTGTTCAACCAGACAGTTCTCAACAAGGCAATATAGACGAAAACAGCTCACCCGAAACGACCCAGGCAGAAAGCGCCGAAGGACAGACTCAACTGGTCGGCTTCGATGTTGATTTAATCAAGGCACTCGGCAAAGCCTGTGGCGCATCCTTACAAATAGAGTCGCAACCCTTTGATGCGTTGATTCCGATGATTCAAGCTGCTCGCGTGGATGTGGCAATCGGCGCTGTGCCGATTACGCCTGCTCGCTCAGAGGCTGTCAAGTTTTCGGATCCCTATTTTCAATCTGGGGTGGCGATCGCCGCGCTGCCCAAAAACGATCAGCTCAAAACCCTGAAGGATTTGAGGAACCAAACCATCGCCGTTCAGCTAGAGACAGCAGGCGCACGGTTAGCAATTGACATTCCTGGATCCAGCATTCTCACTTTTAGGGAAGCGAGCGCTGCCCTAAAAGCTGTTGAAAAAGGTCAAGCTGACGCCGCTTTAGTGGCACTGCCGATCTTGCTAGATCACTTGAAGACCCACCCCACTTCAGCGGTACAAAAGATAGGCAAGCTGGCAGAAGCGCATGATTTTGGGATTATGATGCGACCATCAGAAGGACCAAAAGAAGAGCAGCAAACCGTAGCCTTAGACCGCCTGAGCAAAGTAAATGCAGCGCTTAAAACGCTAGTAGACGATGGCACCTACGCCAAAATTCATGAACGCTGGTTAGGGCCATTAGCGGAGTGACCACTCTAGATTGACACCCACGCGGCTGTCTCCTTCATCTGCCGTGCTCTGCCATTCTAAATCGGTAGAGAGACGGAGATCTTGGGTGATGGCGTAGCCCACATTGAGCTGAGTAATGCTGAGGCCCTCGCGATCGCCCAAAATCCAAGACTGATCCAGCGTGATATCGGCAGCGCCCGTGCGCGAAGGGACAAAGCGCACCCGCACGCCTACATTTGCACCTGAAACGCTGTAGTCGTCGGCTGATTCCGCATGGCGATAGCCGAGGGTAGGCGCGACGTTAAAATAGCTGCCAAGCGGTCGCAAATAGTAGTGAACATCTGCGCCGTAGGCTTGGCGATCGCCTTGAAAACTTTGCTGGTAGTCTGCGCTAAGCGTCAGCGGTGTAGCGCCCACAAACCAATCATCAACAGCCAAAACAAATCCCCCAGTGCCATCAGAAGACGGAAAAAAGCTGTAGCCGACCTGAACCCGTGTCGTAAAGCTAGGGTCATTGCGAATATCGGCAGCTACATCAGGAATAGACTCTAGCCAGCGCTGAAGCACCGGGCTTTGTTCAATCACGGTTGGGGAAAGATTGAGCGGTGTACTCGGCTCAGCCAAAGTCTCAGATTCTGTGACATTCGGATCCGTTGTATCGGCGGAGGCCGCAGTCGCCAGCAGAGAGAGGATTAAAGCGGTTGTGGCAACTGCGCAGCTCCGTAGCTGGCCAAACAAGTTCTGACATTTCATAGCCATAGACTAGCCGCCTACCGCTTAAAAGTCAGCCTGTTGTGAGAAGAGTCAGTGAAGAAAGGGGTTAAAGAAAGCCCATCGGATCAACGGGTTCACCGCGACGGCGAACTTCAAAGTGCAGATGAGGACCAGTGGATAGGCCAGTCGTGCCCACTGCCGCAATCACATCGCCCTTTTTCACCGCGTCGCCTTCACGTACATTTAGTCGGCTGGCGTGGCCATAGAGCGTTGTTAGGCCGCTGCCGTGATCCATAATGACGGCATTGCCATAGCCGCCATACCAGCCTGCAAAAATCACAACGCCAGTTTCTGCGGCCTGAATCGGACTGCCTTGCGCGGCACCAAAATCAGTCCCGGCATGAAAGCGACTGTAGCCCAATACTGGATGAAAGCGGCTACCGAACCGGCTGGTAACCGGACCTGTACTCGGCTTCAGCATTTTGCCAGAGGTGCGAGCGGCCCTGAGCGCTTCTTCACGCGCGATTTTGGCATCGGCGGCTTCAGCCGTCGCAACTCGCTCCAAAATCAATTCGGTAAGCTTGTCAGAATCTTGGTCTAGCTGGTTAATCGCAGCTGCCAGTGCACTCCTATTTTCCTGCAGGCGAGCCACTGTTGATGCCTGCTGCTTCATTTGCTCAGCATACTGTTGACGACTAGCGAGCAACTGCTGCCTCATTAAAGAGATAGC
This sequence comes from Phormidesmis sp., assembly GCA_049680585.1. Classification (GTDB taxonomy): domain Bacteria; phylum Cyanobacteriota; class Cyanobacteriia; order Phormidesmidales; family Phormidesmidaceae; genus Phormidesmis. The sequence continues at coordinate 26,522 of JBAUIB010000022.1, read as the reverse complement.
GTTTTTTTGCTGTTCGACGCCTTCTTGCTGGGCCACAATTTCTGTCGAGGTTTCATCTAGAGAGGCCAGCGTCGTCCGATCAGCTTGATATACCTGCTTGAGTCGATAGCGCCGATCTAAAAGCTCGTTGAGGTTTTGGCTTTGCATCAACAGCGCCCAGCCTTGAGCGCCTTGCTGACGCTGCATAAACTGTAGGCGACCGACCACTGCGGTGCGGGATTCTTCATAGGTTTGCTGGTTATGCGCTAGGTCAGCTTCTAGCCGGTTGAGCTGTCGCTCCGCTTCCGCGAGCTGGTATTCGGTATTGGTAATCCAAGCATCTGTTCCTTGAATCGTTTTTGAGAGTTCTTGCTGCTGGTGGTTCGCCTGGTTTTCGGCTTCTTGGTAGCGCTGGTCAATTTCGGTTTGAGCGTCTAGCTGTTTGTCGATTTGATCGCGCTGCTGGCGAAGATCTTCAAGGGTTTGGGCTTGGACAGCTGGACTTTGAAGGGAAAAGCCATCTGCTAGGCCGAGCTGATCGGCTAGTTGGTTGGCTATGGGTCCGCCTGAAATTATCCAGCTGGTGAGGGCGATCGCTACTGCCAACCTCACTGCCAACTTCACTGCCGCTCTTAGATATCTTCGCCAGTTCTGAAGCTGCAAACTCATGCTAAACCCACTTAACTCTAACGATTGAGTGACGATTGAGTGATCGAGCTGCGGGCGAATTGCCGTCTTGCCTATCGAACCATTAAAGCTGCAGCGCCAAAGCCGAAAATGATTGTGCCAAACACCTTGCTCGACCCTTGGTTGAAACGGGCTAACTGCTGAGGTGTTAGCCGATTGCGTAAAAGAGCCACTGTTGAGATTAGCACTAGCCACCACCCGGCTGAGCCCGTAAATACGCCAAATACAAGGGTTACAGAACCGAGGTAGTTTGTCTGCGTAATACCTAGACCGGCAAAGATGGCGATGAAGGAGAGGATAGTCGCGGGGTTTGCGAGGGTGAGGGCGAGGGTGGAGGTGTATGTCGTGAGAAGAGAGAATTGGGAAGAAATGGAGGAGGGGGCGGTAGGTGTCGATTCAGAAATGCGGGATTCGGCAATATTCGATGTGGCAAAAAAGGTTTTCAAGCCTAGATAACAGAGGAATAGGCCACCGATGAACTGTAGGTAGCTGGTGTTTTTTACCAGCAGATCTGAGAGGGCGCTGAGGCCGAACGCGGCAATTAGGCCGTAGAGGCCATCGGCAGTGGCTGCGCCTAGGCCAGACAGTAGTCCTGACAGGCGGCCCAGCGCTAGGGTGCGGCGAATGCAGAGAAGGGCAATAGGTCCGACGGGGGCGGCGATCGCCAATCCCATCAAAATTCCTTTGAGCAATACAAACAGCAGCATAGTGCAACCTTATATATAGTGACTGGACCAGAGCGACTGGCTCAGAAGGTCGTTGAATTGAAGTCTGTAAGAATTCAGTCAATTGGCGTTGCCGCCGTATCTTTGACTGTTGAGAGGGCGATGGTCGTACGGGTCTGCTGAATGCCTGGTAGAGCCTTAATCTCTTCGCTGAGGATGTGCTCTAGCTCAGTGGTAGAGGGGCAGCAAATTTTGAGCAGATAGTCGCCTTCACCAATCACGTGATGACAGGCGAGAATGCGCGGGTTTGCCTGGACATAGTCGAGGAAGCCCTGGCGATGTCTGGGGTGCTCAAGCGTTACCGAGACGAACGCACTGAGATCGAGCCCGAGTTTCGCGGCGTTGAGCCGGGCGCAGTAGCCTTCTATGACACCTGCATTTTCTAGCCGACGGACGCGATCTGCGATCGCGGGTGGAGAGACCCCAAATTTCTCAGCCAAAGTCGCCCACCTCACCCGCCCTTCGTGGATGAGGGCCGTCAGTACTTTTTTATCCAACCCATCAATGACCATATATATTATTTTATTTTCTAAAATTGCATTATGTGTTTATTTTATATGGAAAAACGAGCATTCTTCTTCTCTGCAAAACGTTTTTCTTGTTGAACTTTAATTTTTATAAAATATGAAGATTCTGTTTTGAATTGAGTTTGCATATGTAGCTAAGTCGCTGGATCTGAGTAAATGGGTGGTAGCAGCCGCACTGCAGCCTTCGTCTACCTAAGTTTCAAGCGTTCCTTATGATTGGGCATCTCACCGCTACCGTCGCAAAGATTGATCTTCCCGCTGATTGGATTGGCATTAGAGCCGTAAAAGAAAACAGTAGCTGGCGTGCAGTGCGTGATGGCCATCCGCAACACAACGAACGCGGACTAAATCAAGGGGCCATGATTGAAGTATTGGCCCACGGGCAGTTTGGCTATAGCGCGACTAACCAGCTCACGGCAACAGCCTTGATCGCGGCGGCTCAGCAGGCATATGCGCAGGCGTTAGCAGCCAGTCACTGGGCTATTCATCGCTTTACTCAAGCGGTTCGCCCACCTGTAAAAGGAGACTACTGCTCACCCTATCAGCAGGCGCTAGATACGCTGGGCGTCGGCGAAATCAACCACCTGTTACAAACACTGTGTGAGCAGCTCAAAGTATCGAGCAAAATTGTGCGAACCACGGCGATCGCTCGCACCCACGAGGTGGAATCTTGGTTTGTCAGCAGCAATGGCTCCGAGGTCTCTCAAAAGCTGATGTTGCTAGAAAGTCATCTTGGGGCGATCGCGCAAGCCCCAGGGGTCACCCAATCACGCAGCGACAATGGCTATTTAGCGCACAGCTATCAGGGCGGCTGGGAGCTGCTTGCCGGTGGCGATGAGCTATGGGCACGGGCAAATCGAATCGGTGAGCAGGCTGTAGAGCTATTGAGTGCGCCTGACTGCCCCGATACCAAAACGACGCTGGTGCTAGCGCCGGATCAAATGATGCTTCAGCTGCACGAAAGCGTGGGGCATCCGCTAGAGCTAGATCGCATTTTGGGCGATGAGCGCAACTACGCTGGCGGTAGCTTTGTGCAGCCTCAGGATTTTGGTCACTTAGTCTACGGCTCACCGCTGATGAACGTCACTTTTGACGCCACGCAGGCTGGTGAGCTGGCTAGCTACCGCTTCGATGACACGGGCGCACCAGCGGAGCGGCAGTATCTCATTCGCGATGGGGTTCTAGAAAGAGGACTGGGTGGACTAGAAAGCCAGATGCGGCTAGACGTGCCGGGGGTGGCCTGCACGCGGGCCTGTAGCTGGAATCGTCCGGCAATTGATCGCATGGCCAATATCAATTTAGAGCCGGGCGATCGCGATTTCCATACGCTGATTGGCAACATTGAGAGCGGCGTGTATATGGAATCCAACCGCTCTTGGTCGATTGACGATCAGCGCCATAAGTTTCAGTTTGGCTGTGAGTACGCCCGCAAGATTGAAAACGGCAAGCTGACGACCCCGCTAAAAAATCCGAACTATCGAGCAACCACCCCGCAGTTTTGGCGAAACCTCTCGCAAGTGTGTAATGGCCAAACGGTAGAAACTTACGGAACCCCTTACTGCGGTAAGGGTGAGCCCAATCAGCTAATTCGTGTTGGCCACGCTTCACCGGTTTGTGCGTTTGAGGATATTGAGGTTTTTGGGGGAGCAGGCGCATGAGCTTACTATCATCAGAGTCTACCGCTAGTACTTCAGAGCCCAACTTTTATCCACCGGCAAGTGAGCTGGCGGCTCCTAGCTGCCGGTATGAAGGCGTTTTTACCCGCTTGATTGAGGCTGTGAAATCTAGTCCGCGAATCGCTCCAAACGGTCACTTCACCCTTTCTCTGGCGGGAGAAGAAAGTCAGTTTACGCGTTTTAACCATGCGAAGGTCAGGCAGAGCGGTCAAGTTCGCGATGGGCAGCTGCGACTCTCGCTGATGAGTGCTGAGCGGGTGGCGTCGGCCAGTGTGCCCTTTATCGGTCAGTTTGAGGCGGACTGGAGCGCGCTCCAAGCGGCGATCGCGCTTCTGTGCAAAGACCTTCCTCAGCTGCCGGTCGATCCGTATGTGGTGCTGCCTTCTACCGCTGCTCAGCCCAGCGATCGCCATAGCCGCGATATTCGCAGCGGCAAGCTACTAGATGCAGCTACGGTAGCCGAAACGTTGATTGCGCCTGTCAGCCAACTGGATTTTTCAGGACTGTACGCGGGTGGAGTGTCGTATCGTGCCTATGGTGATTCGGCGGGAAACCAGCATTGGTTTGAGACGCCGTCTTTTACGCTGGACTATTCTTTGTTTGGCGGTTCTACTGGTGGCTCTACTGGTGGCTCTACTGGCAGCTTTACGGATAGCCCTAAGCGTATCAACACTGGAAGTCGTAACGCTGGCGCTGCCAACAGCCAATCTGTTAAAGGCACTCTCGCTGGCTATCGGTGGAACTTGGCAGACTATGAGCACAGTATTGCAACCGCGCAACAGCAGCTTACTTTGCTCGCTCGCCCCGCAAAAGCCATTCCCAAAGGCGCTTACCGCACATATCTAGCGCCAACTGCCGTTGCTGACTTGATTGAATCTCTCATTCACGGGGGGCTCGGGGAAGCCGACTTGAGACAGGGTAATAGCGCCTTTGGCAAGCTAGAGCGAGGTGAGGCGACGCTCTCTGAGCAGTTTTCCCTACTAGAAGATTTTCAGCGAACGGGCGTGCCGCGATTTAACAACAGAGGTGAAATAGCCCCGACGCGACTGCCGATTATTCAAAGGGGGCGCTGGGCCAACGCCCTGGTTAACGCTCGCAGCGCCAAGGAATATGGCAAGCCTAGCAACGCGGCTAATAACAGAGAATCAATGCGGGCTCCCTCGGTAGCCCCTGGCCAAATGCCCAGCGATCAGATTCTCTCGCAGTTAGGGACCGGACTGTACCTTTCTAATTTGCACTATCTCAACTGGAGTGATCTGACTGCTGGGCGGATTACGGGTATGACCCGCTATGCTTGCTTTTGGGTAGAAGAGGGTGAGATTGTCGCGCCAATTGAAAATCTGCGGTTTGATGATGATCTCTATCGCTTTTTGGGTGAGGGGCTGCTTGGCCTAACCGACCGGCAAACCTTTGTGCCAGCGGTAGATACGTATGAGCGGCGATCGCTGGGCGGTCTGTGGATGCCGGGCATGCTGATAGAGCAATTCCGGTATACGCTTTAGCTTGGCACAACGCTTGAGATCAGCACGACTTTCATGAGTGAACAGCGACTTTCTATTTCTCTTAGCGGCGTTTTGGTCGTGTTTGCAGCGATCGCGGCGGCGATTATTGGCTGGCAGCTCAGGGGTCTGCTGCTGCTGGTGATGATTTCGGTGGTGCTGGCCTGCTCGATTGCGCCAGTCGTCAACTGGGCCGAACAGTTTCATGTGCCGCGCTGGCTGGGCGCACTACTGACCTATTTGGCCATTATCGGCACGCTGGTAGGAGTGATTTTGTTGATTGGGCCGACTGTACTAGACCAAATCCAGCTGTTAGTCAGACAGCTTCCGTTGCTCTTACGCAAAGCCACGACTGAGATAGAAGCCTGGACGCTGACGCTTAATGATACGCGTCCTGACTTTACGACTCAGGTCTTTGATCAAATTGATGTGCAGGCGATCGCGGCTTGGGCGGTGCGCTCTACCCGTCAGGTGGCGCTGCGCTCATTTAACCTGACGACCGATATCTTAGGGACCTTATTTAGCCTGATCCTCGCTATTTTTATCTCGGGCTACATGCTGGCCGATAGCCAGACACTGACGACCAACTTTGTCCGGCTCATCCCGGCCCCTTGGGATCAAAAAATTAGTCCGTATCTGCCAACAATCAGCGATCGCATTGGCGGATATATTCGGGGCCGGCTGCTGGTCTCAGCCACACTAGCGTTAGCGACCAGCATCGGCCTCAGCTTTTTGGGCCTGAAAGATTTTGCCATTGGTTTGGGAGCGATCGCTGGTGTCACTAATCTTGTGCCCTTTCTCGGCCCTATTTTAGGCGCGATTCCTGCGCTCATTGTTGCGATTCCACTGGGCGGCTGGGCCTTTCTGTGGATTGTTCTTTTCTATGCCGTCATCCAAAACATCGAAACCTACATACTCGACCCGCTACTGGTGGGTTCATCTGTCGGCGTGCATCCCCTGTACCAGCTGCTGGCCGTGTTGGGCGGCACTCAGGTTCTGGGTCTGGTCGGAGCGCTGATCGTCCCTCCGTGGGTCGCGGGCGGCGCAGTCTTACTCGAAAATCTGTATCTACAACCCAAACTAGCGGCGGTAGACAATCCTCATGGCCATCCCGATTCGCTAGCGCTAACGGCAGAAAAGCAATAGCTTGGCTCCTTTAGAAATGTCAAGGTGCGCATCCAATCCTCAACCCTGGCTTATATTCGCTCGAAGAAACAGCGCCTGTCCTGATTGAGAACACGCCTGCTCGAAGGTAGAAGACAAATCCGCCCTGGCTGCATTTTACTTGTCCCTACGAACATCTTGGTCTTATGAGCATCGTCTTAACCCTGGGTGTAACAGCGATCGCCCTAGTCTTGTTCATAGTGGAGATCTTTCCGGCCGATATTACCGCTTTAGGTGTCATGGTGGCATTGATTTTGCTGAAGCAGGTGACTCCCCAAGAGGGCATTGCTGGCTTTAGCAACCCGGCTACGATTACGGTAATGGCGATGTTTATTCTCAGTGCCGGGGTCGCTCGCACAGGCGTCTTGCAAAACGCCAGCAGCTGGCTGCTGCAGTGGGGCGGCAAGCGGCTTGATCAGCAAATTATGACGCTGGGACTGATTGTGGGGCCGATGTCAGGGCTAATCAACAACACGGCTGTGGTCTCGGTTTTCTTGCCAATTGTCGAAGACTTTTGCCAGCAGCATCGGATCTCACCCTCTAAGCTACTGATGCCCCTGTCTTTTGCGACTGTTTTAGGTGGCATGATCACCGTAATCGGCACCTCTACTAGCGTCTTAGCCAGCGGCCTCTCTGCCGAGCTGGGACTGGGTGAATTTTCCCTATTTCAGTTCACGGCGCTGGGCGTGATTACGTTTGTAATTGGTTTAGCGTATCTGGCGATTGTGGCCCCCCGACTGCTACCCAATCGCCAGGTTGATGATCGCGGCCTCAGTCAGCGATACGGCATGAAGGAATATGTCAGTGAGGTGGTGATTACCCCGCGCTCTAGTCTGGTAGGACAAACGCTACAGAGCAGCCAACTGCAGCGGCGCTTTGATGTAGACGTACTAGAGCTGATTCGCAATAACACTCACTTTCCCCAACCCTTTGCCGACAAGACCTTAGAAGCGGGCGACATCTTGCTGGCGCGGGGCGGCAAGCAGGACCTGCTCAAAATTCGAGAGAGCGAAGGGCTCGAAATTCTGCCTGACGTGCAGTTTGGTCAAAAGTCTTGGCAGGGAGATGTCGGTGAGGAAGAAGGAATTGCCGAAGCGCTGGTGATTGCCAACTCGAATATGATTGGCTCGACGCTCAAAGACATGCGGTTTCGTCAGCGCTACAACGTAACGGTGCTGGCCATTCGACGCGGACAGGAGCTCTTGCGTGATCGCATGGGAAGAGTCCCGTTACGCTTCGGCGATCTGCTCTTGGTACAGGGTCCTAAGCAGAGCCTGGTCGGTATTCAAACCAGCCGCAATTTGCTGCTCTTAGAACAGCGAGACTTGGAAACCCTGCGCACAGGGAAAGCCAATGTGGCTTTGATGATTGGCCTGAGCGTCATCGTTGTTGCGGCGGTTACCGACTACCCTATTTTGGTCTCTGCGCTTGCTGGTGTGGTGGCGATGGTACTCACCGGCTGTCTGAAGCCCGGTGAGCTATATCAGGCTGTCCGCTGGGACGTTATTTTTTTGCTCGCCTGCTTGATTCCGCTCGGGACCGCCATGCAAAACTCCGGTGCGACTGAGTGGATCGCGAGTGGCCTCGTACAGTTGGGTGGAGATCTTTCCAGCTACTGGCTACTCACGCTGCTCTACGTACTGACCGTGCTTTTAACCGCCGTGTTATCCAACAACGCGTCTGTCATTTTGCTATTGCCTGTGGGGATTCAGGTGGCTAACGCGGTTGGCATTAATCCATTTACCGTAATATTTGTGATTACCTTCGCGGCCTCTAACAGCTTCATGACGCCGATTGGCTACCAAACCAACACGATGGTGTACGCGGCAGGGGGCTATCGATTTTTGGACTTTCTCAGAGTGGGCGGGCCACTGAGTCTGATTATGGCTATCATCACGCCGCCTTTGGCGATTTTGCTGTACGGGCTGTAGTTTGATCGCTTGCTGTATTGTCAGGGCTCGCGGGTGCCCTCCATTCTGGTAAAACTTGCACCTTGTTACTTTAATTCAACAGTTAGGAGATTCCACACAGATGTCATCAGAACAACGCGGCGTTACGATTTGGTTTACCGGATTGAGCGGCGCAGGTAAAACCACTATTAACGATGCTCTCACTGCAAAATTGCGCGATCGCAATCTCAAGCTAGAAGTCTTGGACGGTGACATCGTCCGCACCAACCTCACCAAAGGCTTAGGCTTTAGCAAAGAAGATCGAGATGAAAACGTTCGCCGGATCGGCTTTGTCTCCCATTTGCTCACCCGTAATGGCGTGATCGTTTTGGTAGCGGCGATTTCTCCCTACCGGGCCATTCGCGAAGAAGTGCGTGATCGCATTGGAGACTTCATTGAGGTGTATGTTAGCGCCCCGGTCGAAGTTTGCGAAGAGCGTGATGTCAAAGGGCTCTATGCTAAAGCACGCTCTGGTGAAATCAAGCAGTTCACGGGCATCAGCGATCCGTATGAGCCTCCGACTAACCCTGAAGTCAACTGCGAAACTCACAAAGAGACTCTCGACGAGAGTGTCGATAAGGTGATCGCAAAGCTAGAAGAGATGGGTTACTTGCCAGCCAGCGTTGCTGCCTAGATGGCCAGGGCTATAAAGCCTGACGAAATCCAATCCTTTAGTGCTATTGGGTTTCGTCACTGCTATCTGGCTCTCATCAAATCATCTAGCTCTGCGTAGTCGGGCAGTGTCGTGTCAATTTGTTTGCCCTGGCGGATAATGGTGCGATCGCTCTGCCCTCTCGCCATCAGCTCATTAAAGCTACGCGCCTTAAACACCACCAAATCGGCGGCTAAGCCCTCACCGATTCTGCCGACATTCCAGTCGGTATCTCCTCGCCCCATCATTTGCGCCGGAATGCTCGTTACCGCCTGCGGCCAGTCACTAATGGGATGATCCAAGTGACCAATCCGCGCAGAGTGTGTAAACACTTCTAACCCATCGTGATCGCCATAGGCAAAAAACGGATCGCGACAGTTATCTGAGGCCAGTGCAACAGGGATGCCCGCAGCCTTGAGTTCATGCAAAATGGTGAGCCCTCTGTAACGCGGCGTTCTGCCCAGCTGCCGGTCCTGCAAATAGAGATTGCACATCGGTAAACTCACCACGCAAATGCCCGCTGCTTTCATCACCTCAATCGTCTTTTGCACCTCACGCGCTGACTGCACAGACAGGCTACAGCAGTGCCCACAGGTAATGCGTCCGGTAAACGCGTGACGAATTGCCGCCTCGGCCACATAGCGCAACGTCACATCGTTGGGATCAAGGCTCTCGTCAGTGTGAAAATCTAGATCCAAATTTCTCGCTTTGGCTAGCTCAAACACCCGATCTATCTGCTGGATAATGTCGGGGTTCAGATAGGCCACACCGCCTAAAATACCCCCTAACGCATCGCTGGTGCTAGCCACCAAATCAGCCAGTTCATCTCCCTCTGCCCCCATAAAGTAATCCAAAGAGACTAGGCAAACCGCCTGCAGTCGCAGCTTACCCTGCCATTCTTTTTGTAGCTGCTGGAACACCTCAAAGCTAATGTCTCCTTGCCTACCAAAAGCATCTAAGTGAGTGCGAATAGCCTGCGTCCCATGAGCATAGCTGCACTTCAGCCCAAACTCTGCGCGCCGATAGATATCCTCGGCTAACCACTGCGAGCTATCGGCTTTCACGGCTTCCAGCGCACCTGCGAATGTACCATCCGGGTTAGGACAGCGCGGCCAGATATGCCCCTTATCTAAATGCGTGTGCATATCGACAAAGCAGGGCCAGATCAAGCCTGATTGCACGTCTACAGCAGGCACACCGCTAGCAATCTCTGCTCTAATGTCAGCGGTTCCGGCAGCCACATTGGCGGCAGCGCGCACTGTCTCGATTTTGCCATCGCACACTTCTATATCTACAGTGGCTAAATCTGCGCGATCATCCATTCCCTGCTGCACTTGCTCACCCGCAGACAGGCGCGGGCGTTCATCTGCAAGCAGCGTCAGCGGGACTTGTCCGTTACACAGCCAATAGTGAGACGCATCAGGAATTTGCAAAAAGGAAGCCATCGGTCTCTACACGCTAAATCGATCCGATCTAGATCGAAGGTTACACAATCATGCACATTGCCCCTAACGTTGCTGAGTAGCCTGCTGTACCCACTCGATGACCTGATTGCCCAGCCGGACATTGTCTAATCGATCAATCTCACGAATACCCGTCGGACTCGTCACATTCACTTCAGTCAGGTAGTCGCCAATAATGTCAATTCCTACCAGCACTAGCCCGTCCCGGCGTAAAGCAGGCGCAACCTGCTGACAAATCTCTAAATCGCGCTCAGTCAGCTCAGTTTTTTCACTCCGGCCGCCTACCGCCATGTTGCCTCGAAATTCTTTGCCAGTGGGCACGCGGTTCACTGCGCCAATCGGTTCGCCATTGAGCATGACGACGCGCTTATCCCCGGCTTTCGCCGCCGGTAAATAGGTTTGCACCATGACCGGCTCTTTCCCTTGGCGGGTGCTGACTTCAATAATGGAATTGAAATTGCGATCGCCCCCTTCCAAAAACAAAATGCCCTCACCCGCTTTCCCGCCCAGTGGCTTCAGCACACCCGCGCCCCAGCGCTCTACGGCCTCTCGAATCACCGCTTTATCCGCGCTCACAATCGTCTCAGGAATCGCCTTAGTGAACTGCAGCGCGTACATCTTCTCGTTAGCAGCTCGCAGGCCGCTGGCAGAATTGATCACTTGAGTTTTTGCACTATCTATATGGTCGAGGATGTACGTGACATAGAGATACGGCACCGTCACGGGCGGATCGATCCGCATAAACACAGCATCCATCTCCTCCAGCGGCCCCCATCTTGCCTCCCCGAGTTCATACCAGTCCGGTTCGGATATCCAGCGATCGCCTGATTGCACAACCGGCTTCATCACGACAGACTGCAATCTGGCATGAGCTTTGCCTTCTATCACGCTCAATCTATCCGCTTGCGTGATATACACCTCATGGCCCAACCCCTGCGCCGACTCCATAATTGCCACACTTGTATCGTGACCTGGATCTAAGCGTGAGATGGGATCAACGATGAATGCAAATTTCAAAAGCGCTCTCCTGAGAAAATGTGTTTAAAAGCATAAGATAAAACCTTCTCCTAACCGATCCTCATGTAGGATAAAAAACGCATTTCTCTAATACTTCAGATAAAAGGTGCCAGCTAATTCTTGAATAATTGAACTTCCGTTTAAACAAAATCAAGAAAACTTCAGGAATACCTTTCGTATCCCCTATAAAACTGCGCCGAATCTTTACTACGACTACACCTCAGCGCTTAGGTATACAGGCTATGGTGGACATACAGAGAAATGAAGTAGCGAGTTTGAATGGTAAGCGAGTAGAGCAGTCGTTGCACTTACCGTCGCGTTCAAAACCTTCCGAGAGATTATCAGCACTGTGCCAATTCAAATTGGGTAACACCACCGATTCGCTGGCATCTTCGAAATCACTACTCTGAGTGACAACTGGGTGAGAGGAGATTACACATGTTCGTTAGATTAATGCAGGCGATGACTATCACAATGGCCCTGTACGTTTTACTCGGCTTGAACACGCTAGAGACAAGGGCTACCAATAGCACCGTAGAGCCAGCAGAGGCATTGGTAGCCCTCAAACAGGCGCTGCTCGAGAACCGTTAAGATAAGCGCTTGCAATAGCCGCGTTGGCGTCCGAGGCAACTGCGGAAAGAATGTCTAAAAAGAAGTTTAAAACAGATACCAACATCACCTATTAGTAGTGATCTGAAACACTGAAAATAGCCTCTTTTTAACCATTAGTAAAGGCTCTAAAGATAATCCTTTAAAACATCTCTCACAGACTGAAGCCCATCTATGATGACGGGCCAAGTGCTATAGCGATCTCGCATCGAAAAAGCGTACCTCACCGAAGGGGGTACGCTTTTTGTATTTGCACAAGCCTGCTCGACTCGATTCTATAGATCTAATCTATTTGGCTTGAGTTGTGACTAACTCTCTGGCATTAGCTTGCAGTCGGAAAAGCTGCGAAAGCCGCGGGGGAAAAACTGGGCGCATATGATTCAATAACGCGACCGGTGTTGATGCAAATGGTCAACAAGTAATCGCAGTGGGAGCACTGAGTGCTAACCGTACCGTCTTCTATTTGATGGTGACGCTCAGCAGAACTACCACAGGTAGGGCAATGCACCCTTTGCACTTTAGCTTTTTGCACCGCTTCAGCTTTTCGCACCACCGCAGCTTTTGCTGTCTTGAGGGGTGCAATCGTCTTTTGGGGATCAGGGGTTAAAAGTGATTCCAAAAAGGACTTTGCGGGTCTGTCCATGGCCTTCATAGTTCTTATGGCTCGTTCTAATTTTTTGAAACGCAGTCCTCGTCCGTTATTGAACCAGTGCTTAACAAGCAATGAAGCACTGATTGCTACATCTGAGGTCTATTGACGTTCCTCTTAACTCGCCTATTATGGCAACTTATTTAGGCAGGCGCAAAGGGCCTTAAGATAGATAAAAACCTGGGATCGCCTACCCTCAGGCTGATCCCCAAACTTCTGAGACGCTTGTCCCTCCAGGGATAGATGAGTATTTATGCGCTCTATGAAAGCGGCAGCAGTGCAAAATTTTATACCGACTTGTGCTCTACAAATAAAGGTTTGCTTTAGAATCGAGGGCTATTTGGCTTCATGGGTCTCAACATATTTTTATCTTGTAATGTCTCGCAGGATTAAGTTAAGTTTCAACTCTCATATTTAGACCTGTAATTGTATTCAGAAACACCCTTTTTAGGACACTACTATGGGTCCTCCGGTTCTTGAAATGCCTGATTTCGTGACAGCTTGATATAGCGTATTCTGGCTCTTGTCTGGTTTTATATCTGAATTTTTTTGGTTGGACACTTTGATCAGAAGCCCTGACTCATCATGATTGGCTAAGGTGCATAGGCCAAGGCGATGATTTCGGGCATTCTGAGCCTACGACCTTTATCCCAACTTTAAATAAACCGGCCATGATAATCAACGAAGGGCTTTTCAAGCTTGATGTGACTGACCACCATGCAGTGCTCGGATTTTCGCTGGTAATGGAGCCTGCGCAGGTGCGTAAGCGCTACTTAAAAGTTGCCCGTCAGCTGCATCCTGACAGCCTGCAGGATGCAGCTGACGAGCAAAAACGGTTGGCGAGTGAGCTGCTCTCTAAATGGGTGAACCCTGCTTACGAGGTGCTGAGTCAGAGTAAACTGGCCAAGGAGCATCATCTTTTGCTGAGTATGAAACAGCGGCAGCTAGTGGCTCGACCTATTTTGCTCTCGGCTCAAACTGAAGCGGCTAAAAAGCTGCTGGGAAGCAGTCAATTAGAGCAAGATTACACAGCGCTCTTACAAAAAATTACGGCGACTCAGTTTGACGATTTCGCGCGAGTTGATATCGCCATTGGCACACTGAGCGAACTCAACGCGGTTTACCTAATGCGTAAGGGCACTGTCGGCGCCAAGGGAAGCGGTGAAAAGGCGGCTGGTGGACTGAGTAAGGGCCAAATGACTTCAGAGCAGCAGGCACAGGTCCCTCGCCGTCCGCGACATGAGGATATTATTGAGAGCTATTTGGGCCGGGCAAAAGAATTTGACTATAAACAGGACTACTCTCGCGCTATTTTAGAACTGCGAGAAGCGATCGCTGCCCATCCCCAAAGCGCCCCTTGCCACAGCTACCTATCTAGCCTTTATTTAAAGGTTGGGCAGGCGACGCTGGCTAAAATTCATGCTAAGCAAGCGCTTGCTTTTGATTCGTCAAACGAGCAGGCAAAGGCGGTGCAGGCTAAGCTCGGCAATCAGCCTAGAGCCGCAGCTTCAGCTAAGGGGGGGAAAGGCGGCACTCAAAAAGGCGCTGCTAAAAGTGGCGGTCTTCTAAGCGGATTGTTTGGTGGAAAAAAAGGATAGAGGCCAGCAGAAAAAATGTATCAGCCCCCTACGGGTGGAAGAGACTTACTCCCCCTCGACGTTGCCCAGAAACGTTGGATTGAAGATCGCCTCGAGCAAGTCTTTCACCGGTGGGGCTACCACCGCATTATTACCTCGACGGTAGAAACGATGGATACCCTGATGGCAGGGGGCGCAATTGACCGGATTGAGGTGATTGAGCTGCAAATGTCTCAGCTTGGCGGGCAGCGGCTAGGACTGCGGCCTGAGCTGACGGCTTCTATTGCCAGAGCGGCGGTGACCCGCCTAGCTTCGGTGACCTATCCTCAACGGCTTTATTACAATGCCAATGTATTTCGGCGTTCAGCGACGGGCAGTCAGGGCGGGCAGCAGGAATATCATCAGGCGGGCATTGAGCTGCTAGGCGCGAGTGGCCTGATGGCGGATGCTGAAGCAGTATTGCTGGCCTCTGACTGTTTACAGGCGCTCAATGTTTCGGATGTGACGATTGTGCTGGGCGAGGCGGCTCTGACCTATTCTCTACTGTCCGCGTTTCCTACAGAGAGCCGTGAAAAGGTGCGCCATAGCCTCGCGGCTTTGGATCGTGTCGCACTTGAAGCGATGGATTTGCCCAGCGATCTGCGGGATTTAGTACTGCGTCTGATGGACTTACGGGGTGATCCTCAGAGTGTACTGACGAGGCTGAGCGAGTTTGATCTCAATGATGCGCAGCGGGCGATCGCAGGCAACCTCAAGTCCCTCATAGAACTTTTGAACTTGGAGCGTGATCGCGGTGTCACGGTTGCGCCAGTGATTTTAGATCTCAGCTTGATTCGGCCTTTTGACTACTACACGGGGATTGTATTTGAAGTGGTGAGCAATGGCGATCGCCAAAGTCGTCAGATTCTGGGGCAGGGAGGGCGCTACGATGACTTGCTCTCGGTGTACGATGCGCGCACAGGCAAGAAGGCTGGCGGATTATCAGAGGGCGGCTTTCCAGGCGTCGGCTTTGTGCTGAATATCGAGCGGTTGCATCAAGAGCTGTTGCCCAGCGGACAGTTGCCTAGCCAGACGCCACCGAGTGATTGGCTGATAGTGCCAACCGATGAGTCGGCCACGGCGGCGGCTCTAGCCTATGCCCAAAAAGCCAGAGAGTCGGAGAATACGGTGCGCGTGGAGATGAGTTTGGATCTCGCTCAGTCGGCGGATGAGGTTCGAGCGATCGCGCGCAAACGCAACATCGCTCGAATTGCTTGGATATCTGATCAAGGCTTGCCCGATATCGAGATCGTTAACTAAGCTGGTAATGAGTGCCAGATCTAACTGAACAGATCTCAATAATCTTTAGCGAGAGAGAGTTTTTTGTGTCCCACACCATTGTGACCGACGTTTGTGAAGGCGTTGCCGACTGCGTAGATGCTTGCCCAGTGGCCTGTATTGATGAAGGTCCGGGTAAGAATAAGAAGGGAACTGACTGGTATTGGATTGATTTTGATACCTGCATTGACTGTGGTATTTGTTTGCAGGTATGTCCGGTAGAGGGCGCGATTTTGCCGGAAGAGCAGCCTGACTTACAGAAAACGCCCACATAGAGTGCTGAGGATGTCTATCACCGTTTTTTATCATGCTTGCGTATGGGGGTTTCCCGTCATTTAGCTTAAGCGGTTTTAGCTGCTGAGCGGGCGATTCAACGGGTACCACTGTGGGATGAGTGCCAGCCACTTGTAAAGACTTTGATGCGGCTTAACCCCGAAGAAATTCACTATTATCTCCAAGGGATTGAAGGCTATGAATGCTGTCATAGCTGCTTTGTAGTTGCTGTATCACCCCTTCAGCTTTATCCTTTAATAACTTCGTTGAGTGCTTCCTGAATAATATCGTCTCTGACACCATGCCGCTTCAAACTGTCAACTAAGGAAGAAACCGTGTCGTTCTCCAGCCGCTCCAGATCGCTGCGTAAACCCTGGCCAATGTAAGTTCGTGCGAGCGGCTGATAGCCAGAAAACCCTAGAATAGGTGCTATCCGCTTGAGGTCTTCAATCACATCTTCGGGCATCCGAATAGTGACCGTGGTCATCGGGCGATCACGTTTAAGTCGCTTTTTGAGAGCATCAGGCTTCATAGTACTCGCGCTCCTGTCGAGTCGCTTTGCGAGCGGAGACAATACGGATGTAGTCGTCTTCTCGTTCTACAAACACGATGAATTAAGAGGTTCCACCGCTTGTCTAGAGCGACAACCGCATCCCTAGCCTCATCGTTGCGACTGGCATCGACAACGACTAGAAGGGGATCGAAGAAAGCTTCGGCGGCTTTAGGAAAGGTGATTCCATCGTGCTTGAGCGGGTTGGCTTTAGCCTTCTGATCACTCCAGACGAAGGTGATGCCGTTGAGCGGGAAGTACACATCCATGAGCGCAGTATAGATAAACGTATTGACAAAGTAAATACGTTTTGGTTCAGTCTATTGAATCTCTGAACCTATCGATGCTGCTGAATTATCAGCGAAACATATAGCGTTTGTCACTTGGCTTGAATACATGACGAGAGAAATTAATTTAGGCGATTGATTTAATCCAGTAGGGGAGCCACCGTACGCCACATTCGTGTGTGGATGCGCTATAGCGTTTGCTACTTGGTTGAGGTCCGGCACAGCAGCAAACCGCCGTTAGGAGGCTTTGCATATTTCTTTTGTAAAGATTGCATCGGTAATTACAGAGTTGCTCATGATAATTTATTACTGTTAAGCGGAAATCAGGGCAAAGCATCCAGTAGTGCGACGGTTGACAGTAATAGCAATTTGCTGTAGTAGCGGTGGTCTGAATGGCGATCGCGAACTGGAATCTATTTAAAACTGTCGGCACCCTCTTGGCCTTGCTTGTGATTCACGCTTAGTCGCGTCTACGTTTTTAAGGCAATGAAGTTATGTTCCACCGCTTTTATCGATCACTAAAACGCCCCCAAATTCGCCTGCGCTTTCTGCCTTTTGTGGCAGGTATTTTCCTTTCATTGACGCTGGCCTGGGGCTGTACTCAGACTGCCGCACCCGAGGCGGATGCTGGTGGCTCCGAAGAAGTCGCTAGCGCAGATACACCTGCAGAAGTCTATAACGTAACGCTAACAGGGGGCAGTCCATCAGGACTTTGGTCGCTTTTAGGCGCTGGCGTAGACGCGGCTGTTAAAGAGAGTGATCCTGGCTCGACGGTGACTTATCAAACTTCAGGCGGTGGATTTGCAAATGTTCCTATCCTGAAATCAGGTCAAGCTGAGCTAGGGATTGCCCACGACGCGGAACTACTCGTTGCCAAAGCAGGCAAACCGCCTTTTGAAGAGGCGATTGACAGCACTCGCCTTTTGGCCACGCTATACACTTGGGCACCCTTTCAAGTTGCGATTCGCAGAGACTTCGCTGAGGAATATGGCATTGAAACGCTAGCGGATCTGGCGACGACACAGGCACCTGCCAGAATTGCTTTGAACAAAAAGGGGCAGGCGATTTCTGACATGACTTTGCAGGTACTAGAAGAGGCCGGGGTAACGGAGGAATCTTTAAAGGCTGTGGGCGGCGATCTCGTCTATGCGGCTTCTAGTGAGCAGGCCACACTCATGCAGGACCGCCGGGTCGATATCATGACCAATGCGGTATTTGCAGGCCACAGTTCGTACACGCAAGCTGGAGAGTCATTAGATTTGATAATGCTGCCTCTGGCTGAAGGGACCATCAACAAGCTCTCAGCAGACACAGGCTCTCAGCCGTTCACTATTCCAGCAGATGTCTATACCTGGCAACCTGAAGAGGTGCCGACGTTTGCAATATCGGCGAGTCTCATTGTGGACGAGTCGATGTCTGCAGAGGATGCCTACAACCTGACGAAGGCAGTATATGAAAACTACGAAAAGATTGCTGAAGTCCATGCTGCAATGAAGCAGTTAACGCCCGAAATAATGGCCTCTAACGAGATAATTCCTTATCACGAGGGCGCAGTGCGGTACTTAGAAGAAGCTGGCTTGCTGAAAGGCTAAAGAAAGACGGCAGACAAGTCAGAAGTTAACCACGCGGAGCTTCCATGGATCTTCTCAATAGCTTGATGAGTCTGGGGCGACGGCGACGCTTAGAAGGGCGCTTGCGCTTCGCTGTCCGCTGCATGGCGGCGCTGATTGCGATCGCCGTCGTCTGCGCAAATTCGATCTGGCAGCTCGATATGCTCTCTCTCACCATTGGCTTTTTAGGCTCAATGCTGGTCCTGGTCTTTTTGACCGTGGGGAGTGGTCCTAAAAGTCACTTGAGTTGGCCGAGTCCGATTGACTTTACGCTGGCGGCAATTGCCCTAGCCACAGGTGTTTACTTTTGGCTAGAAAACGAGCGCATTATCGCGCGTATCACGCTGCTCGATCCGCTGACGGTATTAGATGTCGTGTTTGGTACGGCCTTGCTGGTGCTGACCGTTGAGGCGATGCGGCGATCGGTCGGGTTAGGACTGACCCTGATCGTGCTGTTTTTCATGGCCTATAACTTAGGCGGACATTGGCTGGGCGGAATATTTTCTCATGGCTTTATCAGCTATGAGCACTTTCTCGATATTACTGTCTTCACGAGCGATGGTCTGTTTGGAGTCGCGCTACGGGTGGCGGCGACCTACGCGTTTTTGTTCGTGATGTTTGGCACGATTTTGAACCGGACGGGCGGCACCGATTTTTTCTTCGATCTGGCCTCGGCGGTGAGCGGACGCAGCCCTGGCGGACCGGCCAAGATTGCGGTGATTTCATCGGCGCTGTACGGCATGCTCTCGGGCAGTCCGACCTCTGATGTGGTGACCACTGGCTCAGTAACGATTCCGATTATGAAGCGGTTGGGCTACCAGCCTGAGTTAGCGGCGGGGGTTGAAGTGGCTGCTTCTACCGGGGGATCGCTGCTGCCGCCTGTGATGGGCTCGGCGGCGTTCATTATGGCGGAGTATACGGGGATTGAATATCGGCAAATTGCGATCGCTGCTGTGATTCCTGCGCTGCTGTACTATCTCTGCGTCTTTAGCCAAGTACATTTGTATTCGCTCAAAAGTGGGCTGAGAGGTCTCAAAAGCAGTGAAATTCCGCGAGTTGGTGCCACTATCCGTTCGGGCGGCTTGTTTTTGGTGCCGCTGGGGGTAATTACGGTAGCTTTATTTTGGGGCTATTCGCCTAACTATGTGGCGATCTTCGGCATGCTGAGTGTGCTAGCGGTCGCAACGCTGCGTCCCAGTACGCGATTAGGTCCACTGGCGCTGTTAGATTGTTTGGCGGAGGCAACGCTGCATATGATTCCGGTGGCCGCGGCCTGCGCGGCAGCGGGGCTGGTCATTGGCGGCATTTCGATGACGGGGCTAGCGGGTAAATTTGCCGATCTGGTGTTTTTGGTCTCGGGCGGACAGCCGTTCATCTCCGTGATGGTGGCAGCGATGCTGACCATTTTGCTGGGGATGGGGATGCCGACGCCAAGTGCCTACATTTTGGCGGCGGTGCTGATTGGTCCAACGCTGACGGGCTTAGGGATTGCGGTGCTACCGGCTAATTTGTTTTTGCTGTACTTTGCGGTGCTCTCGGCGATGACGCCGCCGGTGGCAGTCGCCGCTTTTGCCGCCTCAGCGATCGCTGACTCTAACCCATTGCAGACAGGCTTAGTCGCTGTTAGGCTAGCCGCGACCGCGTTTGTAGTGCCTTTTGGCTTTATCTATCGGCCAGACTTTTTGCTGTTTGGCAGTGGCGGGTTTGAAATTGCCCTGAGCTGTCTTTCGGCGGCGGTAGGCGTTGTGCTAATGGCGATCGCGATTGAAGGCTACCTGCAGCAGCCACTGCCGCCACTGCCCCGGCTACTCGTCGGGATAGCGGGCATTGGGCTGATTGTGCCTTCGGGACTGAGCTTGCTCTTGGCAGTGATTTTCTTGGCTCTGGCGGTGAATTTATCTCCGATTGTTCGCAGCTATGTGACGAACCTGCGGTTTTTGCAACGGCTGCTGTAGCACCTGTCTATTAATTGAATCTGTTTAACTTGAATTCTATATTAACTATGAAAGGAGCTAGCCATGCGTCCAGATTCGGCAACGGTGTTTGCAGATAAAGCCGAAGTCTATGCCACTCATCGGCCTGATCATCCTGATCTGGTGATCGAGGCACTCAATGATAGATTTGAGCCAGGGATCGTAATTGCTGATGTCGGCGCAGGCACCGGGCGATTGAGCCAGCGTTTAGCAAGAGCGGGCTTTACTGTTAAGCTGATCGAGCCGAATTTGCAGATGCGACAGATAGCGACCGAGCGGCTGGCAGGTGATAAAGAGCTTGCCTCACGCGAACCTGTCACTGTGCTTGCCGGAGAAGCCAAGCAAACTCAGCTGGCCGACAGCAGCGTCGATCTGGTGGTTGCTGGCAACTCGGCCCACTGGTTTCTAGACGATCTGGCCCCTACCCTAGCTGAGTTTAGGCGTATCCTTAAGCCTGGCGGGCAGGTGGCGATTGTCTACACCCTTAAAGATGAATCTAGCCCTATCACTCAGGCGCTAGATAAAATGCTGCGTCAGAACTGCCCTGAGTACTGCTACGGTACGATTGGACTGATGAACCACCGCTTTGATGCGCCCAACTTACCCATTGGGGTCGCGGCTCAGTATTTGCAATCTCCGATAGATACGACCACGCATACTTTTCAGCGTGACTATAGCTGGAATGATTTTGAAACGCTGCTACGAACGTATGCGTTTTTCCCGCGGGAGACTGCCCCAGCCGAGGAGCTGCTGGTCCGGCTGAGGGCACTGTTCGATCAGTTTGTGGATTCTGTGCTGGGCGATCCGCAAGCGCAAACCATCCGCATTGGCTGGACCACCTACTTGCAAATCAGCACGCCTCGGTAGGTTGTCGTATCTATCTGCTGGCAACAGTTGTACGAACAAGATCTACGACATTGGGGGCAGCTTGGGCTGAAGCTGGGTGAGCTGCTCGGTGTTGAGCAAAAAGAGCAGCGGTTTTTCGGGTTCAATCACCAGCGAGCTCACGCATTGAATGTTGACTTTGGCTACATAGTCGGCGGGCAGGGGCGAAAAGGCTGAAATCGGAACTCGTCGCACTTTGGGTGGGTGTGGGACCGGCAAGCCAACGAAGGTATTGTGGAGCGATCGCGCAATAATCAAATAGCCCGCTTGCTCAGTCGTCTGGGCGGTGGTGTTTGCGGGTGGCTCGGTCAGTGAATGAGTTGGTGAGTGGGCCGGTAAAGCCGGTGGATTGAACGCCTTGCCAAAGACATGGCGGGCCACATCTATCACCATCAGCTCTTTGCCCTGATAAACCGTCAAGCTACTGCCGAGGCCGGTCGGATCGCCATAAGTTGTGCCCATTGGCGCTACTTTAAAGACGGCCTTGATCGGCAGCGCAAAGCGTTCTTTGTAGATCTCAAAGACAACGAGCTGCTGGGTTTTCTCCGATTGCTGGGCACTAGATCGCTGAAATCTTCTAGGCGAGATAATAGCCATAATGGTTTAGCAGAGGGGTAGCAGAAGGGTAGTCAAAAACTGAGCAGGGGTTAGTCGAAAATGTTAGTTGGTGGTGGGCGATTGGGACTGATGAATGAGCTGATCGAGCGCTTTGAGTAGCTGGTGGTCTTGATAGGGTTTGGTGAAGTAGTCAGCCGCACCGAGGTTCATCGCCAGCGTGCGGTGCTTGTCGCCGCTGCGAGAGGTTAGCATCACCACTGGCAGGTGCTTGTACTGAGGCTGAGTTTTGATCTCGGCTAAGAAGCCATAGCCGTCGAGCCGTGGCATCTCAATATCACAAAGGACGGCCTGTACCAAGAGGCCATTGACCAACTTATCGACAGCTTCGCGCCCGTCTTTTGCCTGCTCGATGCGATAGCCGGCTTGCTCTAGGGTATGGGCTAGAAAGCGGCGAACGTTAATAGAGTCATCAACCACCAGAATGCTTATGGGCTCAGATGGACTAGGAGATGCGATCGCGCTGCCATTGCTGCCGTTAGCGGTTAGTGAACGGTTTGCCTCCGCTCGAAATTCTCTCTCTTGAGAAAGTCCGTCTTGAGAGAGGCCAGCTTGAGAGGTACCCTCTTGAGCACCGTCAGCTTGAGCGCCGCCTTCTTTCATCAGTCCCGCGCGAATCTCTTGGCTGAGAAGACTAGGTCTAGAGATCTCTCTAGGCGGAAAAGATTGGTCTGAAATCCAGTCGAGCAGCTTCAGAGTATCGGCCAGCGGCACCGCATGACCATCGTCTAAAATGGTGCAGCCAATAAAGCCTGACGGCAGCTCAATCACATCTTCAACTTGGCGAATAACAATCTCTTGCTCTCCCCAAAACTTATCGACATAAATACCTTTTAAGCCGTCTGCTTGACGAACAATCAGCGCAATGGGCTCATTGATCAACGGCCTAGAATCCCGAT
Source organism: Phormidesmis sp. (assembly GCA_049680585.1). GTDB lineage: Bacteria > Cyanobacteriota > Cyanobacteriia > Phormidesmidales > Phormidesmidaceae > Phormidesmis. The sequence continues at coordinate 3,940 of JBAUIB010000022.1, read as the reverse complement.
AGGTAACCCGGCGAGGACAGTTGAATGTCAGCCACTGGTCTAGCCGGATTAAGGGAACGGCCAGCCCTTCCCAGCTCAAGATTTGTTGACCTGGAGAGTGATGGACCTGATGCAGCTTGAGCCGTACCACCTCTTGGATGCCATCGGTCGGGAATGCCATCCGAACGCCGCTGGCCTCTACCAGCATTGCCCGTATAGTCGAAAGGGTGAACGGAACATTGATCGTAAAGGTGGTGCCTTCTTCCGGCTGAGTATTGACCTTAATCTCGCCTCTGACTTTACTGAGGTTCGTGCGAACCACATCCATCCCAATCCCTCGACCCGAGAGATCGCTAATCTCGCTAGCGGTGCTAAATCCCGGCTCAAAAATCAGTCCGATCAGTTCTTCTGGGCTAACTTCCTCCAGCAGCTCCGGGTCAATGCCCATCTGAATGGCGCGTGCCTGAACGCTGTCTAGATCAATACCTGCGCCGTCGTCTTCTACCACAATCACGGTTTGATTGCTGCGGTGAGTCGCCCAAATATCGATTTTTCCTTGCGCTGGCTTGCCTAGAGCCTGACGCGCTTCTGGTGTTTCAATACCGTGATCAAAGGCGTTGCGCACCAGATGCATGAGCGGATCTCTCAAGGTTTCAAGAATGTATCTATCTACCAAAGTGGAGCTGCCATGCACCTGAAAGTCAACCTGTTTACCGTACTGCAACGACAGATCTCGCACCAGTCGAGGAAACTGCTTGACAATATCGGATAGGGGCCGCATGGTAGCGCGAGTCACGTTAATTTGCAGTTCCTGGGCGGTCCTTTCTAGCTCATTGCTGGCCTGCTTGATGTCGCGCAGACTGAGCTGCATGTCAGCGGTGACTTCTCTGAGCTGCACTACGGTCTCACCTTGCTCTTGCGACAGTAAGTGAACGTCGCTGTAGCGGTCCATTTCCAGCGTGTCGAATACCTGGGCGAGCCCGTTAGACGGGTTTCTCTGAGACTGGGAGCCGTATGGCTGGGAGCTGTATGACTGAGAGCTGTATGATTGGGAGCTGGGTAACTGACTGTTGTTGCGAGAGAACAGCTGTTGAGGAATCGCCGTTTGAATCACTGTCCGGTTTGAAAAGGTCTGGAGTTCGCTTTTAATACGCTCGAGGGTTCCTGTCTGCTGTTCGACTCGGCCCACTAGCTCATTGAGCTGGCCAAGCCGCGAATTTAGCGTCTTTCGCTGAATAATCAGCTCCCCAAAGAGATCGTTTAGGTGAGTCAGCAATCTGACTGGCACCTTGACCATACTTTCTGCGGTCTCTGTTTGCGAAGGCGGAAATGTGTCTTCTGAGACGGTGCTGTTGGGCTTGAGTTCGATAACCTCTTCTAAGTCAACGGCGGTATCGGCATCCGCTGCGTGCTTGATAGGAACCATTGAGGCCGACGGAACAGCCTCGTTCATTTCATCGCGATTGTTTATTATGCTCTCATCCATGCCTTCAAAGCTGGAGAACCCGGCTTGTAGATCGAGGAGATCTTGCTCAGAGAGATCTATCGGGATGGGGGTCTCTGCAACCGTATTGACTTCAATGCCAACGTCAAAATGTTGGGGTAGGTTTTCAGTGCGGCCCATCATTACGAGCGCTTGCGTTTGTCGCCAGTCTTTGACAGCTTGATGAGCGATCGCCTCTACCTCATCTTCAGATGCAACAGTCAACTGCTGACGGATTGCCTCACATAGCTCGACAAAGGCTTCTAGATGCAGCATTTGGCCCACAGAAATAAACTCTTGGGCAATAATGTCTACCTCTTCGCGTAAGCAAGGCAATGCCGGATCGGCTAACACCTTTTCGAGCCTGTGCAGTAGCCCGTCTACTTCACTTTCAAACATGACCGCCGCCACATCATTATTTTCTTCCTGCGCCAGCAGCAGGGCTTCATCTTGCGCCTGTAAGTCCCCAAGACGGTTGTGAAGCTGAGTGAATGCAGGTTCTATGTGACTCTCGAGCCAAGACTCATCTACCGGCTGATCTTCGCGATAGCGCGCACTAATTTGCCGCATGCCGTCTAGTGCCTGCAGTAGCCAAGTTTGCAAGTCGCTATCGAGCTGAATTGACTGCTGACGAGCCTTCAAGATCTTTAAATAGTCTTCGAGGCGATGGGCCGATTTGCCCAGGGCCTGAGCGTCGATCATGGCGCTGATCCCTTTGACCGTGTGAGCCGCCCTCAGCGTGGCATCAATTTGTTCAGCTTCGATTGACTCAGACTCTGTTGCATCGGCTGTGGTCCCGGCAACCAGCGCCAAAAAGAATGCCTCAATCGTGTCGAAGTATTCGTTGATTTCATCTAGGCAGTTGAGTCGAGTTTGGCGATCCAGGTTTTGGGCCATTGTTCTTATGTCACCGTCTTTGCGTGGGGGCCGTACGTTGGGGTTTCGTTTTTTTGGTATCTCATCTCACTCAAAGCACGGCTCATTCTAGTGGCTTTATGTGAGATGAGAGAGCTAACTTCTTTGTGAAGATGTGTCTAGGCAGGATCTGAGCCGACTGTAAACTTGTCGATTGCAGCTTCTAGCTCTTGAGCGACTTCAACTGTGCCTTGCAAAGCACCATCAACTTGCTTTGAGAAAACAGAGGTCTGCTGAGAAGCCGCTGTAATCTGCTCCATGAGCTTGGTGACAGTTTGAGAGGTGCTTGCTTGAGATTCGGTCGCCTCAGAGATAGATTTCACGAGCTTGTCGATTTGATCGGACACAGTCAGAATTTGCTCAAGACTCTCTTTGGTTTCGCTCAGTTTGGTTGTCCCTTCTACCACTTGAGAGGTGCTGAGCTCCATCGCTTCGACCACATCTTTGGTACCGTCTTGAATATTGCGGACGATGCGCTCAATTTCTTTAGTTGCTGCTGCAGATTGCTCGGCAAGTTCGCCGACTTCACCGGCAACAACCGCAAAGCCTTGCCCCTCTTCACCAGCATGAGCGGCTTCGATACTGGCGTTTACCGCCAACAGGTTTGTTTTTAAAGCAATTTCATTAATCAGTGCAACTACTTGAGAAATCTGTTGAGAGGCTTCACCGAGCTGTTTTACTTTCTTAGTGGTTTCAGCCACGGTCGAGCGCAATCCTAAGATACTGTCAACGGTTTGATCCATTGCCTGACCGCCTTTTTTAGCGGTGCTAGAGGCATCTCGCGCAACCGTAGCGGCCTGCTGGGCACTCTCTGCTACCGACTGAATAGAAGCGGTCATCTGCTGTACGGAGGTCAGCGTGTTAGAGACTTCGTCTACCTGAGAAAGTGCGTTATCTGCTAGCAGCCGCACAGACTCTTGGTTAGATCCAATAGAGGTATTTACTTGAGTTGTGGCCTGCTTTACCTGTACAACAATCTTGCGAAGGCTCTCTACAATTGAGTTGAATACGTCAGCGACAATGCCAATTTCTCCGGTTGAAAGCTCGGCGCGTACAGTTAAGTCACCCTCAGAGGCCCCTTCTACTGCGCGAATAAGGCCAATCAGCTCTTGCTGCATGACTTCACGCTGCTTTTGCTGCTCGGCGGCAATCTCTGACTGCGCCTGAGCGACGCCTTGCTCCTGGGCTGATTCTTCTAGTCGGGCCAGCAGCTCTTGCAGCCGATCTGCCATTGTATTGATATTCGAGCTAAGCACCGCAAACTCGTCTTCTCCGGTAACGGCTAAGCGAACATCAAGATCGCCTTGTCCGAGCTTGGTGACGGCATCTGTGGCTTCTGTGATCGGCCGCATGGCCCGGCTCGCTAAAACGTTCGCTAAAAGACCCGTCAACAGAGCAGCGATCGCTGTTCCGCCCAGCAGGGTCAGCAGCAGCGTGCGGCGTGCGGCAAAAGCTGTCGCGGTTGGCTCGTATACCAACACGCCCCAGTCTTTTCCAAGATCTGCTGTCTCATCTACCGGTACGTAAGTGACCAAGTAGCTTTGGTTGTCTTGAGGCGATGTG